>JACFMS010000003.1:0-10898 GCA_019455285.1 Sphingomonadales bacterium | reverse complement strand
TTTATAGCCGGACTGACGACCCTGGCCGCCTACATCCTCGGGGCGGTTCAGGGGATAATCGTGCTGGCGTTTCTCATCGGCTGGCGCAAGCGCCTCAGTTACGGGCTGGTGCTGGCCATGCACGCGGTATCGACGCTGTCGTCATTTTCCGTTTATTTGCGCCCCTTTGAGGACGCCAATATCCTGTTTTTCGCCGCCTGGCCGATGCTGGCGGCCATTGCCGCGCTTTATAACCTTAGGGAACAGGATACGCTCTTAACGCTCAAGCGCTGACGGCGGACCGGTAGATAAGATGGGGCCCCGCCGTCGCCGGGCGGCGACTGGCAGGGCCCAACACGCCGACGGTTGAGGAAGAGCCGGCATGCCACATCTGCCATAGCGACGATGGACCTTCTCAGGCGCAGCTTTCTTGGGATGCGCCGCCGCCACGGCACATCCGCCACGCCGAAAAAATCGCCCAGTCATCGCCAACGGCAGGGGGACTCTATGGGAAATTGCTTGAAAAATCACCTCAAAAGACGGTGAGGAGGTCGGGCGGCCAAAGGGTCTAGGGCAGCTCCGCCCAGCCGGCGGCGGTCAACTGTTCCAGCGGCCGGAAGTGCGCCTTGTAGCCCATTTTCGGGCTGCCGGCGACCAGGTAGCCGAGATAGACGTAAGGCTTAGCAGCGGCGACGGCGCGCTCCACCTGATGCAGGATGAGGTAGGTGCCAAGGCTGCGCCGGTTGCTGTCGGGGTCGTAGAAGCTGTAGACCATGGACAGCCCATCCGACAGCACGTCCATCAGCGCCACCGCGACGAGTTTGCCCGCCGCCAGCGGCGAGGGGTCATCGGCCGGCAGGCGGTATTCCACCAAATGGGTCTCCACCGGGCTGGTTTCGACCATTTCGGCATAATCAACGATGGACATCTCCGACATACCGCCGCCGGGGTGGCGGGCGCCAAGATAGCGCTTCAGGAGCTCGTATTGCTCCGAGGTCGCCCACGGCGGCGCCACGGTGGCGATGAGGTCGCGGTTGCGGGCAACTACCCGCCGGCGGCCCCGGCTCCAGGTAAAATCGCCGGCGCGCACCCGCACCGAGACGCAGGCGTTGCAGCCCTCGCAGGCCGGGCGGTAGGCCACCGACTGGCTGCGGCGGAAGCCGGCCTGGCTTAAGGCCTCATTGAGCGCCGGCGGGTTGGCGCCGGCCAGCTCGGTAAATATCTTGCGCTCGACCTTGCCCGCCAGATAGGGGCACGGATTGGGCATCGTGACGTAGAATTTCGGGAATGTGAAAGTTTGGTCGGTCACCGCATCAACACGTCACCTAGTGGGGGAACAGGCAGGGTAAAGTATGACGCAGCGGAGGGCTAGGGTCCAGACCCTAAGGTCAAGCCTCTTGGCGATCAGATGCCGTAATACCACGGCGCATAGAAGCTAAACGCCAGCCATAGAATGACAATTAACGGTATACCGGCGCGCACATAGTCGGCGAACTTGTAGTGTCCCGGGCCCATCACCAAGAGATTGGTCTGATAGCCCATCGGGGTGGCGAACGAACAGTTGGAGGCAATGATCACCGCGGTGACGAAAATCACCGGCTCGATGCCGAGCTGGCGGGCGAGGTTGACGGCGATGGGCGTAAACAGCACCGCCGTGGCGTTGTTGCTGAGCACGTTGGTAACAAGGGCGACCAGCAGAAAAAACGCCGACAGCATGATCGCCGGGGAATAGCCCATCAACGCATTGGCCATGATGCCGGCCAGATAGGCGGCGGCGCCGGTATGCTCCATGGCGGCACCCATGGCTAACGCCGCGCCGACCAGCAGAAAGATCCGCCGATCGACGGCCCGCGCCGCCTGCCGCACATTGAGGCAGTTGGCGGCGATCATGGCTCCCGCTCCCAGCAGCGCCGCAATGGTAATCGGCAAGATATTAAAGGACGCCAGCGTCACCACGCTGACGAAGATGGCCCCGGCAATGGCGGCGTGCTTGCGTTCGGGCAGGTCGGTGGTCGACCATTCCAAAAGAATAACGTCGCGGTTGGAGCGCAGCGCCGTGATATTGCGTTGCTTGCCCAGGAGCAACAGCACGTCGCCGGCTTCCAGGCGGATGTCGTTCAGGGCCGCGCGCAGCATGCGCGAGCGGCGTTGAATGCCCAAGACGGCGCAGCCGCTGGTTTCTTGAAAGCCGGTTTGATGGATGGTGCGGCCATCCATGCGCGAGGCCGGGGCGATGATCACCTCGGCCAGAATGCGGTCGCCGGCGCGCTTCAAATCATGGTCGTTGCCATTGCCGCCGACGGACTCTTCGATCACCCCCTCCAGAAGCTGCGGCGTGCTGGCCAAGGCTTCGGTCAGCGCCTTGCGGGTGGTGGCGACGACCACGGCGTCACCCGGTTGCAGCCGGACATCCTCGAACGGCGGCAGGAAGGTCTCCTCGCCCCGGCGCACTAGGCGCACCGTCATGTTGACGAGATCGGTGAACATCCCAGCCACGGCGCTCTTGCCTTCCAGAATGCTGCCGCGCTTGACGTCGATCTGAACGATGAATTGCTTGCCCGAAGAAGCGGAGAAGCTGCCCACCAGCGACCGCCGGTCGGGTAGCAGCCGCGGCAATATGAAAAATACATAAAGGAGTCCGGCCGCCACCACGACAATAGCCACCGGGGTAATATCGAAAATCCCCATCTTGCCGCCGCCCAAGCGCTCGTAGGTGCCGGCGGCGAGCAGATTGGTGCTGGTGCCAATCAGCGTCGTCGCGCCGCCCAGGATGGCGGTGAAGCTTAACGGGATCATCACCTTGCTGGTGGAGCGGCCAAGCTTGTCGGCAAGCAGGCCGAAGATCGGCATGAAAATCACCACCACCGGGGTATCGTTCAAAAAGGCGCTGATGCAGGTGACGAGCAGAAGGGCGGCGGTGATGATCAGCAGCGGCTGCCCCCCCATGTACTGAATCAAAAATCGCGCCGGCACCTCCAGGGCTCCCGATTGGACGACGCCTTGTCCCACCACGAGAAGCGCCAAGACCGCAATCAGCGCCGGATCGGCAAATCCGGCCAGTAAGGTGGCGGTGCTAACCTCATGCCCCTCGGGGTCGGTATAGGGCAGGAAATGAAAGATCAGCAGCAGCGCGCCGATGACGGCCAGGGACACCAGCTCCATGGGAAATTTTTCCCAGGCGTAGAGGATGATGGCGGCGGCGATCACCACCAGGGTAATCCACATGTGAATTGTTGGTTCAATCGCCAGCATGAATGCGAGCCCCGTCAATCCGGCATGATGCCGGATACGTCATCAACGGCATGGCTTTAGAGTATAAAAGCTGTTTTATCAATATTTTTTTGTAGAATAAACTAATAAACATATAATTTGTGTATATTGTAAAACACCCAAACGCCTGCCCACGAGCATCAAGACTGAAGCGCCGGAATTGTCTCCCCATCGCCGGTGATTATAGCCGACAATCGCCATTCCGCCACTGGCAAGGAAAATCCCGCATCCCGCACGGCCGTCAATGGCTGGGCGGGGCGACCGGCGCTTCACGTAGGAGGAGGATGGTAATCCGGCGGTTTTCGGGCCGGCCGGGCGAGTCGGGCAGCAATGGCTCGGCGGCCGCCATGCCGCGCACCATGGAGAAGCGATCCTCGGAAATCCCGGCTTGACGCAGCACGCGGCGGGCGGCGTTGGCGCGATCCGCGCTCAATTCCCAGTTGGAGTAGCCATCGGGACCATTAAAGGGCGCGGCGTCGGTATGGCCGGTGATGGCGATGCGGTTTTTCACCCCCTGGACTTTTTGCGCAACGGTGCGCAACAGCAGCTTGGTGTAATCGTAGAGCTCCGACGTGCCGGCCTTGAACATCGAGCGGCGGTCCTTATCGATAAGCTGGATGCGCAAGCCTTCCTCGGTCACTTCCACCACCAGATTTTCCGACAGATTGGCGAGGTCCGGCATGTCCTGGATGGATTGCTTTAATTGCGCCTCCAGTTGTTCGAAGGCGACGGTTTCGCGGTCGGCCAGCGCCTTCTGCCATTCCACTTCTTCCTTGGCGAACTTGGTTTCCTCGGCCGATTGGTTGGCGTCCTTGCCGGTGGAGCTGCCTTCGGGGGTGGGCGACGGCATGGGCATGGAGAGCACCACCGCGCCGCTGTTCATCGCCCCGTCCTTGGATAAGGCGGTGCCGCCCAGCACGCCGCCGGCGCCCGACGCGCCGCTGGTGCTGGCGGAGGTGGGGGCGAAGTAGTCGGCCAGGCCCTGGCGCTGTTCCTCGGTGGTGACGTTGAGGAGCCACAAAAGCATGAAGAACGCCATCATGGCGGTGGTGAAGTCGGCGTAAGCCACCTTCCAGGCGCCGCCGTGATGGCCGCCTTCCACCTTTTTGATCCGCTTGATCAGGATCGGCCGTTCTTCGTCGCCGCGCCGCGCCATGAAGCTTGCTTCCCACGTTACCTTGCGGGCGCAATCTTAGCCGGCCAGTCGTTGACTTAGGGTTAAGCTGGCTTAACCGAGGCGGTTACCGCTTGCGTAAATAAACACAGTCGTCATCCCCGCGTCAGGCGGGGATCCAGCTTTGGTTTCAAGAAGATAGCAGATGCCCGCTCTTCAGGTGGGCATGGCCTATAATGCTTCCCCATTGGCCGCAATTTGCTATATCTTACTTCAATTAGAGATATAAGGTTGCAACTTATGGGTGACTTGAGGGTAGCCTTTTCGTAAAACCCTCCAGGTTGATAGGAAGGTAAATCCAGCCATGAAAAATCCTCCCCATCCTGGTCTTTCCATCCGCCATGATTGCTTGGAGCCGTTGAGCTTAAGCGTCACCGAGGCGGCGAAACGTTTAGGCGTCAGCCGCAAGCAGCTATCCGACCTGCTTAATGGCCATGCCGGGATTTCGCCGGAAATGGCGATCCGGCTGGATAAGGCATTCGGCGGCGGCGCGGAAACCTGGTATCGCTTGCAGGCGGCTTACGACTTGGCGCAGGCCATGAAAGGTGCTGATCGGATCAAGGTCGAACGCCTCTCTCCGGCCGCTTAATGATTTTCTTAAACATAATAGGGAATTGAGCGCTTCCGCATGCGTCTTTCCTGGAATGAAATCCGCACCCGCGCCGCCCAATTCGCCAAGGAATGGGAAGGGCAGGGGTACGAGAAGGGCCAAACCCAGCTATTCTACCGCGACTTTTTCGAGGTGTTCGGCATGCCGGTGCGCCGCGTCGCCTCGTTCGAGGAGCCGGTTAAAAACCTGGGCGACAAGCGCGGCTTTATCGACCTCTTTTGGAAGGGTCTGCTCCTGGTGGAGCAAAAAAGCGTCGGCCGCAATCTGAAAAAGGCGAAGGAGCAGGCGCTAAACTACTTTCCTGGCTTAAAAGACTCGGACCTGCCCCGTTATATCCTGGTCAGCGACTTTCAGACTTTTGAGCTTTATGACCTGGAGGAGGGCGAGGACATCGCCTTTCCTCTCGCCGACCTGCCAAAACATGTGGAAAAGTTCGGCTTCACTCTGGGCGTGCAAAAACGCACATTCAAGGACCAAGACCCGGTAAACATCAAAGCCTCCGAACTGGTGGGCAAGCTCCATGACGCCTTGAAGGAGTCGGGCTATACCGGCCACGACCTGGAGCAATTCCTGGTGCGCATGGTGTTCTGCCTATTTGCCGATGATACCGGCATTTTCGAGCCGCGCGATATTTTCCTGGATCTTTTGGAGACCCGCACCCGGCCGGACGGCTCGGATTTGGGCGGCTGGCTGTCGCAGTTGTTCGATGTGCTCAACACGCCGGAAGATCGGCGACAAAAAAACCTCGATGAAGACCTGGCGCGTTTCCCTTATGTGAACGGCGATTTATTCCGCGATCGGCTGCGCATCCCGGCCTTTGACGCCGGCATGCGCCAGCGCCTGATCGACGCCTGCCGGTTCGACTGGTCGGGCATCTCTCCCGCCATCTTCGGCTCGCTTTTTCAATCGGTGATGGATGCCAAGGAGCGCCGCTCCCAAGGCGCGCACTATACCACCGAAAAGAATATCATGAAGGTCATCGGACCATTGTTCCTGGATGACTTGAAGGCGGAATTCAACCGGCTGAAGGCGCGGCGAGACAGCCGCCGCATTCCGGACCTGTTGAAGTTTCAGGAAAAGTTGGGGAATCTCAAATTTCTCGACCCCGCCTGCGGCTGCGGCAACTTTTTGATCATCGCCTACCGCGAACTGCGGGTGCTGGAAATCGAGGTGCTGCGGGAAGCGCACGCGCATATGCTGGACAGAATGAAGGGCGGCGCGGCCGAGCTTTATATCCAGGTATTGTCCGTCATCAACGTGGACCAGTTCTACGGCATCGAGATCGGCGAATTTCCCGCACGCATCGCCGAAGCGGCGATGTGGATGATGGATCACATCATGAACAACCGCTTAAGCCTGGAGTTCGGCAAAACCTATATCCGTATTCCCTTGAAGAAATCGCCGCATATCATCAACTCGGATGCGCTGGAGGCGGATTGGACGGCGCTGCTGCCGCCTGCCGAATGCTCCTATGTGCTCGGCAATCCGCCATTCATAGGGGCAAAATTCCAAAGCGAACAGCAGCGCGCCCAGGTCCGCCAAATCGCCGCCTTGGGCAAGAACGGCGGCACGCTGGATTATGTCTGCGCCTGGTTCATCAAGGCCGGTCGATATATCGAACAGTCTGCCGCCAAGATCGGTTTTGTCGCCACCAACTCCATCACCCAGGGGGAGCAGGTGGCGCAGCTTTGGCCCATCCTGTTTGATCGCTGCAAGCTGGAAATCGCCTTTGCCCACCGCACCTTCGCCTGGGGGTCGGATGCCCGCGGCAAGGCCCATGTGCACGTGGTGATCATCGGCTTGGCCCATGCGGTGGATGCGCCCAAGGACAAGCGGCTGTTTTCCTACGACGATATCAACGGCGAGCCGGTGGAAAGCGTGCACGCGGCGTTAAGCCCCTATTTGTTTGATGCCGGGGCGCTGGCCAATCCGCACCTGGTGGTGAAGGAGGAAGCACGGCCGATCAATGGGTTGCCGTCATTATTAAGTGGATCGCAGCCCATTGATGATGGAAATTATATATTTGATTCCTTACAGCGGGATGAGTTCCTAACTGTTGAACCCGGTGCTGCTAAATTCATGCGGCCTTTTATTGGCTCTCGAGAATATATCAATGGCGGAGAACGTTGGATACTATCGCTCCAAAACGCTTCACTGAATGAACTAAGAGTTTTGCCGAAGGTGGTGCAACGGATGCAGGCTGTCCGTTCTTTTCGTAAAGAAAGCAAACGCAAAAGCACTTTGGCGATAGCAGAGTATCCACAAAAATATAATGTTGAGGTCATTCCTTCTGCACCATTTTTGGTGGTGCCTGAGGTCAGTTCTGAACGGCGAGAGTATATTCCGCTCGGTTGGCTAACGCCGCCGGTTATACCCAGCAACAAAGTACGGATTATCGAAGGCGCGAAGCTCTGGCATTTTGCAATATTAACGTCCGCCATGCACATGGCGTGGGTCAAATATATTAGTGGTCGACTAAAAAGCGATTTTCAATACGGCATTGGCGTGGTCTACAACACCTTCCCGATGCCGCCGGTGGCGGAACAGGAATTGGACAAGCTCGCGCCCCTGGCGCAAGGGGTGCTGGATGCCCGTGGCGCCCATCCGGGGGCAACGTTGGCGGATTTGTACGATCCCGATCTGATGCCCGCCAATTTGCGCAAGGCCCATCAGTCGCTGGACCGGGCGGTGGATCGGCTTTACCGTAAAGCACCGTTCGCCTCCGACCGGGAGCGGGTGGAGCATCTGTTTGCGCTTTATGAAAAAATGGCTGCCCCGTTAACCGCGATAAACCGCGAGAAGAAACGCGCAAGGCGGCGGCAATGACTCCCACCACTGACATCGCCATTCGTTTCTCTGATTGCATGTGGAGCTGGTTCCGTGTGTTGGCGCGGATTAATGGCCGCCGTTTCGGCTGCGTAGCCGGGCCGGATATGCGCCCCAATCAACTTTTCGATATGATCGATTGGCTGGAGGCGATGGTTGATATTATTGAAGGCAAGGCGACGCATGCATCCCTGGAATGGTGGATGGATGGGGAGGATGTGGGATATAGTATTTGGACGATCGCCGACATTACGCCGCATTCCGCGATGCTGACAGTCAGTGATGCGCCGCTGAATGACAGATATGATGCGCCGAAGATTCGGCTGGCCCCTGCTCGGGTTGACCTGCCCCTGTTCATTCGCCGTTTCTGGAGCGCTTTTCGTGACTGGCAGCAGCAATCGCAATGGACTGGCAGAATTGCGCCAATCGCTGCCGAATACGCTTGGCGAAAAGCGCGCCACCAGCGGCTTTATGAAAGTGGCTTCTACGACCGCCAGATAGCCAGGCACGGCCATTCACTCGGCGTGCCGGACCAGGAACGTTGGTCAAAAATTGAATACCGATGGTCGCGTTGGATACATCTTGATCCGGCGGGGTATGACTCGCCCCGCCTTGATCGGTGGTGCGCTTCTCGCGGTTCGGCAGGTTCACCACGAACGGCGTGAAACTCCCATTCGCTACCCTGAGCCGCTACCGCCCCTCTGTGTCGGCGTTCTTGATGTGGCACACGAAGCCGGCCTGGCGCAGGCCGTCGAGGATGCGGTTCAAGTGCTCCTGGTCGCGGGTTTCCAGGGTGATGTCGCAGTAGGTTTCCTTGGCCGGCAGTTGGGTGAACAGCCGGTGGTGGCTGACGTCGATGATGTTGCCGCCTAAGCCGCCGATGATGGTGGACACCCGGGCCAGCGCGCCGGGCACGTCCTGCAATTCGACCCACAGCTGGGTAATGCGGCCGTCGCGGATGAGCGAGCGCATCAAGAGCGAGGCCAAGAGCCGGCTGTCAATGTTGCCGCCGGAGAGGACGACCCCCACCTTCTTGCCGCGAAACATCTCGGGGTAGGTGAGGATGGCGGCCAAGCCCGCCGCGCCCGCCCCTTCGGCCACCGTCTTTTCGATGGTCAAGAGCAGGCTGACGGCGCGCTCCAAGCAGTCCTCGCTGACCAGCACCACCTGGTCCACCAGCCGGCGGCAGATTTGAAACGTGATCTTGCCGATGGTCTTGACCGCGATGCCCTCGGCCAGGGATGAGCCCTTGGCAACATATTCCTGATTGTGCAGCGCGCGATAGAGCGAGGGGAAGCGTTCGGCCTGCACGCCGATGATCTTGATCTCGGGCTTGATGGACTTGGCCGCCACCGCGATGCCGGAAATCAGGCCGCCGCCGCCCACCGGCACCACCAGGCAGTCAAGGTCGGGGTTTTCGGCCAGCATTTCCAGGGCCATGGTGCCCTGGCCGGCGATCACCTCGGGGTCATCGAAGGGGTGGATGAGGGTAAGATTATCCTTCTTCGCCAACTCCTCGGCATAAATCGCCGTATCATCGAACTTGTCGCCGTTGAGCACGACTTTGGCGCCGAATTCCTCGGTTTGCTTGACCTTGACGAAGGGCGTGGTCGAGGGCATGACGATGGTGGCCGGCACGCCGAGCTTTTGCGCATGATAAGCGACGCCCTGGGCATGGTTGCCGGCCGACGCCGCGATCACCCCCTTGGCCCGCTCCGCCGCCGTCAGGCAGAGGAGCTTATTTAAGGCCCCGCGCTCCTTGAAGGCGGCGGTAAACTGCAAATTCTCGAACTTCAGCCAGATCTCGGCCCCGGTCAGCTGCGACAGCGTCTGCGACTTGTTGAAGGGGGTTTTGATGATCGCGCCTTCAAGCCGCGCCGCCGCCCGGCGCACGTCGGCGATGGTCACGGGGAGACTCTCGGTGGCAGGTTCTAAGGCGTGTTTCATTGGCTTCTTTCCCTTCCGGCGGCCGCCGGTGCGCACTTCATACACACTTTGCCGGCGTTTTTGAACAAGCGATTGGCGGCATCGGCCGCCGGCGCGATAGGGCTTTTCATTCTTAACCATATCGGAGCCTATCTCTCCTGTAATTTCAAGGGGATAACCCTTCCGCACCATTAAGGTTGGCTTAACGAGTGTGGGCTATAAAACGAGGATCACGGCAGATAACCCGCCGCTCAATCGCGGCCATGAGAGAGATCCGGCCCGTCCTATGTTGCCCATTATCGGTCTAGTTCTGGTCTTTGTTCTGGTATTTGGCGGCTACGTCATTTCCGGCGGCAAGATGGAGCCGGTGCTCCATGCCATTCCGCATGAAATCATGATCATCGGCGGCGCGGCGGTGGGCGCGTTCCTCATCGCCAACGGTATGGGCATCATCAAGAAGGCCGGCGCCGGCGTGGTTAAGGTGATCAAGGGGCCGAAGTGGAAGAAGGACGACTACCGCGATCTGTTGTGCCTGATGTTCGTCTTGACCAAGCTGGTGCGCACCAAGGGCGTGATCGCTCTGGAACAGCACATCGAGAACCCCAAAGAATCAAAAATCTTCAATCATTTTTCCAAGATCGCCGCCGACCACCATGCCGTGGTGTTCATCTGCGATTACCTGCGCATGATCACCATGAATTTTGATGACGCCTATCAGGTCGAAGACGTGATGATCAAGGATCTGGAAAAGCATCACCAGGAAGAGCATGAACCGGCGCATTCCTTGCAAATCATGGCCGACGGCATGCCGGCGCTGGGTATCGTCGCCGCCGTCCTTGGCATCGTCAAAACCATGGGCAGCATCAATGAGCCGGTGGAAATCCTCGGCGCCATGATCGGCAGCGCGCTGGTTGGCACCTTCATGGGTATTTTCCTCTCCTATCTGGTGGTGGGACCGATGGCGGTGCGCCTGCGCCAGGTGCTCGACGAGGAAGGCAAGTTTTATAACGTCATCAAGGATACGCTGGTGTCGCATCTGCACGGCAACGCGCCGCAGATTTCGGTGGAAATCGGCCGCAAGAGCGTGCCCACCAGCCTTCAGCCAACCTTTTA
>JACFMS010000024.1 GCA_019455285.1 Sphingomonadales bacterium | reverse complement strand
GCAGAGGTCTTCTATGAATTCCTACAACCGTTGCACTTCAACCGTGAATCCACCTCCCCGCTTCCGCGGGGATGACGATCTTGCGTTGAGTTTAGGAAGTGGTCTCTACTCTAAAAGATCAAGGAGGCTCGTTTTTCACCCCGCCTACCTTTGGAAAAACCTTGCTCCACCCGAGGCCTTTGGCCTACCTTCGCCCTTACGGCAAAATTGATGGAGGTCAAACAATGTCGCTGCCCCTGAAGAACCCCAAATTGCTGCGCCAGGCGTGCTATATCGACGGCGCGTGGGTGGCGGCCGACAGCGGCCGGACCATTGATGTAACCAATCCCGCCTCGGGCGAAAAATTGGGCACCATCCCCGACATGGGCGCGGCCGAGACGCGGCGCGCCATTGAAGCGGCCAATCGCGCGTGGGGGCCGTGGCGGGCCAAGACCGCCAAGGAGCGGGCGCAAATTTTGCGCCGCTGGTTTGATTTAATGATGGCGAACCAGCATGACCTTGCCGTCATTCTGACCGCCGAGCAGGGCAAGCCGCTGGCCGAAGCCAAGGGCGAGATCGCCTATGCCGCCGCCTTTATCGAATGGTTCGCCGAGGAAGCCAAGCGAGTCTACGGCGACATGATCCCCGGCCATCAGGTGGACAAGCGCATTCTGGTGATGCGCGAGCCGATCGGGGTGTGCGCCGCCATCACGCCGTGGAATTTCCCCTCCGCCATGATCACCCGCAAAGCCGGCCCGGCCTTGGCCGCCGGCTGCCCCATGGTGGTCAAGCCGGCGACGCAAACGCCTTATTCCGCCCTGGCGCTCGCCGCGCTGGCCGAGGAGGCGGGCATTCCCGCCGGCGTCTTTTCCGTGGTCACTGGCTCGGCCCGGGCCATCGGCGGGGAGATGACCGGCAACCCGACAGTGCGGAAAGTAACGTTCACCGGTTCCACCGAGATCGGCAAGCTGCTTTTAGAGCAGTGCGCCAAGACGGTGAAGAAGACCTCCATGGAGCTCGGGGGCAATGCGCCGTTCATCGTCTTTGATGACGCCGACTTGGATGCCGCGGTGGCCGGGGCCATGGCCTCGAAATACCGCAACACCGGGCAGACTTGTGTGTGCGCCAATCGCCTGCTGGTGCAGGATACGGTTTACGATGCCTTTGCCGAAAAGCTCGCCGCGGCGGTGGGCAAGCTGCGCATCGGCGATGGCTTGAAGGGCGAAACCGATCAGGGGCCGTTGATCGACGCAGCGGCCGTGGCGAAGGTCGAGGAGCACATCGCCGACGCGCTGGAGAAAGGCGCGCGGGTGGTGACGGGCGGCAAGCGTCACGCGCTGGGCGGCACCTTCTTCGAGCCCACCATCTTGGCCGACGTGACGACCAAAATGAAAGTGACGCGGGAGGAAACCTTTGGTCCCGTCGCCCCCTTGTTCCGCTTTCATACGGAAGCGGAGGCGATCAGGATGGCCAACGATACCGAATTCGGTCTTGCCTCCTACTTCTACGCCCGCGACGTCGGGCGCATCTTCCGCGTCTCGGAAGCGCTGGAATACGGCATCGTCGGCGTCAACACCGGCATCATCTCCACCGAAGTCGCCCCCTTCGGCGGGGTGAAGGAGTCAGGCCTGGGGCGCGAAGGCTCCAAGTACGGCATCGACGACTTCACCGAGATGAAATACGTCTGCCTAGGGATTTGACGGCGCTTTTAGGCGAAAGCCGAGGTGAACCGCAACCGGCTGCGGCGCGCTTGAGTTTTTCAGCGCCGTAATCGGGCCGTCCTTGGATGCCAGTTGCGCGTAATCGCCGCCTGGCAGCTCCAGCGCGGCAAGCGCGCCGAACGAGCGGAACAAAATGCTCAAGCCCTGACGTGGGAACCCGGGCGCCACCGCGCCATCGGACTTGATCTTGCCCGCCAGATGAATGATCAGCACTTCCCGTCGGCCAGGCAGGAAGCCGATGCCGATGCGGCTCATCACCTTTTTGGCGGCCATGGTGTCGGACGGGAACGAGGCATAGCCGATGAACAGCGGCACGCCGGCGATCACGTGGTTGTAGTCTTGCAGCTGCGTATACGACTTGATCTGGCGAATAAAGACGGTTTTTTCCTTGCTGAACGTCAGCGCCCAGGTCGGCCGCGCCGGATCGCTGTCGACGTTTTCCGTCAACATATCCTTGCGCTCGATGGGCGGCCATTCGACCACGCCGGCGGTTACAAAGGGGCCGGTGACTTCGCCGCAGGCGAAACTCACGGCCGCATCAGCAGGAGCAACCTTGAACGGATTGGCGTTGATGGCGAGATCGAGGCGGACTTTCTTTGCCCACTCTTCCGCCGTGCGCAGGCGGATGGGCAGCGGAATCTCGCCCAGCGCTTCATAGCCTGGCGCAACCCCGGTGCGATCAAGACATTCCTTGGTGCCGCCGTGCTTGCTGGTCGTCACTACCACGCGCGGGTCTGAGATGTCGACCAGTGCAACTGCACCAATGATCTTCATCCCTTCCGGCCGCATCGGCTTTAAGGCGTTTTTCAAAATCGCCCGCCAGTCGGCCAAGCAATTGGGGCACGTCAGCTGCGACTCCGACAGCGTGAACGGCGCCACCACCAGCGGCTGGCTTTCCGCGGCCAGCACGGGAAGGTTCGCCAGAACAAATACAATGATGCCGGCAAGGGCGTGGCGCAGCTTTTTCATCAATGTCTCCTGTGAGTTGATGCAGCGCTTATCTGACGGATGAAGGCTGAAGCTCGTGAAGGGACTAGGGTCCAGACCCCTAATTGCCCTGATTGTTTCCCTGCCGCTGACCATAGCTGGTCCACGTCACAGGCTCGTCTGCCAGGCGAAAGCCAAGGTGATTGGCGATGGGGCGCGCGCCTTCCGGGTCGGATGGGGTGGTGGCGAATCCATCCGGCCCCACCACCTGCGCCGAACCGGAGCCATCCAGGTTGATGGCGTCGACGGCGCCGAATGCATGCATTAGGCGGCGCAGACGATTGAGCCGGCTGCCGACGACGAAACCATCGACAGTGGTGGAACGGCCCTCGAGCAAGATGATGATCAAGTGTTGCCTGCCGGGCAGCACGCCGATGCCCAGACGCGCCAGATTCTTGTCCGGTTTGGTGCCAGTGCCATTGTTCTCTCCCCCGGTTTCGGTAAACAGTGCGGAACCGGCAATGGCGAAAGCGGCTTGATTGAGGTCGGCGTAATCCTGAACTCTAAGAACGCGCGCTGTGCGGTCGTGATTGATCAGCAACGTATCCGCCGGCCATTGAGGATTGGCGTCGATGTTCTCACGCAAAAGCTCCGGCGCGCCTGGCTGCGGCCAGTCAAGGTGACCATCGTGGAGATTGACGCCGATCACCTCGCCGCAGGGCAGCTCAGCTCGCACGCCTTGGTTAGCATCAAAATGAAAGTTCGCGCCGGAGAGGGCGAGGGCCGCGCCGCTCTCCTCCATCCACTGAGGAACGGTGCGCAATAAAACCGGCAACGGCGCCTCTATCGGCGGATCGGTATAAGCGACAGGTCCCACATGGTTGGCGCAGGGTCCGTCGGTGACGCGGCGCGTCACCATGACCGCCAGTCGTTGATGGCTTAAATCCACCTTGATGATATGACCGCGGAGAATCTTGGGGCCGAGATCCTTTTGCGGCAGGGCGTGCTGTATCGCCTCTCCCCACCCTTCCCGGCAGTTCGGACATGCGACAGGCTGGGTTTTTGATGTTTCGAAGGTGGCAATATGCCAGGCTTCCGCCTGCGCGGCGGAGGGCAATGAAAAAAGAATTACAAACAGCGCAGTAAGAATGGGGCGAGTAAAAAACAGGGGGTTCATCGTGGGCGCCTTTCTAGTGAAGGCGGAGGGCCGCTGCCGGTCCTCCGCAGGTGAGGAGCGGGATTTGGGCTTAACCGAACGGATAGCCGCTGCAGGCGACGAGGCTCAAGGCCGCGGCCGACAGGGCCATAATGCGAAGCGCGAACATGCGTATGCTTCTCCTTGTGATGGGGTTGACACAAACGGACTTGGGTTTTTGTCCGTGGGACGAAGACGGCTTATTCCCGCAAACGTGATCATAAAAACCCCTTGCTCCGATGCCGCCCGCCCCTACATTGAGGCAGGTTGGGTCAACGGAGCGGCATGGCCATGTACAGCTATGATTTTTTCGTCATCGGCGCGGGCTCTGGCGGTGTGAGGGCCGCCCGCATGGCGGCGCAGATGGGCGCACGGGTCGGCATTTGCGAGGATTACCGGGTGGGCGGCACCTGCGTTATTCGTGGCTGCGTGCCGAAAAAGCTCCTGGTCTACGCTTCAGAATTTTCCGGTGCTTTTCAGGATGCCCCAGGCTTCGGCTGGGCGGCTGCCGCGCCGGCCTTCTCGTGGTCTGAACTGATCGCCGCCAAGGATCGGGAAATCGACCGCCTGAACGGCCTTTACATCAACACCCTGAAGAACGCCGGGGTGACCCTGCATCAGGCGCGGGGGCGGCTCCTTGACCGCCACACCATCGAGTTGTCCGGGCCTGAGGGGGTGACTACGGTTAGCGCCCGGCATATCCTGATCGCCGCCGGCGCCTGGCCAGTGCTCCCGGAAATCCCTGGCATCAGCCATGCCATCACCTCCAACGAGGCGTTTCATCTGGCTGATCTGCCGCGCCGCATCGCGATCGTCGGCGGCGGCTATATCGCGGTGGAATTTGTCGGAATTTTCAATGGCTTAGGGTCTAAAGTGACGCAGCTTTACCGGGGCGAACAGATTTTGCGCGGCTTTGACCGCGACCTGCGCGACGGCCTGGCGGCGGAGCTGGTCAAGAAGGGCATTGACCTTAAACTCAACACCAATGTCGCCGCCATCGAGCGCCAGGGTGATACGTTGCGCCTTGCCCTGACCAGCGGGTCAACGCTGGAAGTGGACGCCGTGATGTTCGCCACCGGCCGGATGCCCAATACCCGCGGCCTGGGGCTGGAGGCGGCAGGCGTCGCCCTGGGCAAGAACGGCGAGGTTGCGGTCGACGCCTATTTTCGCACTTCGGCGGACAATATTTTCGCCGTGGGCGACGTCATCGACCGGGTGGCGCTGACCCCGGTGGCCATCAAGGAGGGGACGGCGGTGGCCGAAACCCTCTACGGCAAGGGGCCGGCCACGGTCGATTACGTCAATATTCCCACCGCCGTGTTCAGCCAACCGCAGATCGGCACCGTGGGCCTGTCGGAAGAGGACGCGCGTCATGAATACGGCGACATCGACGTCTATCAGGCAAGCTTCCGTCCAATGAAGTTCACCCTGGCGGGCCGCGACGAGCGGGCGCTGATGAAGCTCATTGTCGATCGGGCGTCGGACCGGGTGGTGGGGGCGCATATGATGGGGCCGGACGCCGCCGAGATCATCCAGGGGCTGGCCATCGCCCTCAAGGCCGGGGCGAGAAAGGCCGATTTCGACGCCACGGTAGCCGTCCACCCCTCGGCGGCCGAGGAGTTCGTCCTGATGCGCGAGCCAGTGGCGCGGCCGCAAGCGGCGGAGTAGACTGGTTAAGCCAATAAAAGCTGGCATCCGGGGGCTTGGCGGCTTATACCTGCCCCCCGATTGATGGCTGTTTTTAAGACTGGATCTTAAGACCATGAGTAAAAGCTGGAGCCCGTCGAGCTGGCGCGACAAGCCCATTCAGCAAATGCCCGCCTATCCCGATGGCGGACTGGTGCGGCAGGTGGAGGATGAACTGCGCAGCTACCCGCCGCTGGTGTTCGCCGGCGAGGCGCGGCGGCTGAAGAAGGTGCTGGGCGAGGTGGCGGAAGGCCGGGCTTTTCTCCTCCAGGGCGGCGACTGCGCCGAAAGCTTCGCCGAATTCCATCCCAACAACATCCGTGACACCTTCCGCGTGCTGTTGCAGATGGCGGTGGCGCTGACCTATGCCGCTTCCTGCCCGGTGGTCAAGGTGGGGCGCATCGCCGGTCAGTTCGCCAAGCCGCGCTCGGCGGATACCGAGGTGCAAAACGGCGTCGAGCTGGCGAGCTACCGGGGCGACATCATCAATGCCATCGATTTTAGCGAGGAAGGGCGGGTGCCGGACCCCAAGCGCATGCTCAGGGCCTACCTGCAGGCCGCCTCGACCTTGAACCTGCTGCGCGCCTTCGCCCAGGGCGGCTACGCCAACCTGCACAGCGTCCATCGCTGGAACCTGGATTTTGTCGCCAAGAGCGCCTGGGGCGAGCGCTACAAGGCGATGGCCGATCGTATCAGCGAGGCGCTTGACTTCATGCGCGCCTGCGGCGTGCGGCCGGAGGAAACGCCGGCGCTGCAAGGCACTGACTTCTTCACCTCCCACGAGGCGTTGCTGTTGGGCTATGAAGAGGCCATGACCCGCGTCGACAGCACCACCGGCGACTGGTACGACACCTCGGCACATATGCTGTGGGTCGGCGATCGCACCCGTTCGCCCGACGAGGCGCATATCGAGTTCCTGCGTGGGGTGAAGAATCCCTTGGGCTGTAAGGTCGGCCCCTCCACCAAGCTCGATGAGCTGTTGCGGGTGCTTGAAATTTTAAATCCGCTCAATGAGCCGGGGCGCATCACGCTGATCTGCCGAATGGGATCGGACAAGATCGACGACAAGCTGCCGCCGATCCTGCGCGCCGTTACCCGCGAGGGACGCAAGGTGGTGTGGTCGTCCGATCCGATGCACGGCAATACCATCAAGTCGTCGAGCGGCTATAAGACGCGGCCTTTTGATCGTATCCTGGCCGAGGTGCGCAAGTTCTTCGAGATCAACCGCGCCGAAGGCACCTATGCCGGTGGCGTGCATTTCGAGATGACGGGACAGAATGTCACCGAATGCATCGGCGGCGCCGAGATGATCACCGACGACAAGCTTGCCGCACGCTATCACACTCACTGCGACCCGCGCTTGAACGCGAGTCAGGCTTTGGAGCTTGCCTTCCTCATCGCCGAAGGGCTGAAAGCGGAACGGCTGGCCATGGCCGACCTCGCCGCCGCGTCGTGACCCTGAAAGGCGGTGCGGCGTGACCGACCGTCTCAATCTCGCCATCGCGCAGCTCAATCCGGTTGTCGGCGACATCACCGGCAACTTGACGCGCATTCGCACCGCGCGGGCTGAAGCCGCGCGTCTGAAGGCCGATCTTGTGGTGATGAGCGAACTCATGACCGTCGGCTATCCGCCCGAGGACCTGGTACTGAAGCCGGCGGTGGTGGAGCGATCGCGGGAAATCATCGACGCGCTGGCGCAAGATACCGCCGATGGCAGCCCGGCGCTTCTGTTGGGCGCGCCGTGGCAGGAGAACGGCCGGGTCTATAACGCCGCTGTGTTCATCGCCGGCGGCGAGATCAAGGCGGTGCGGTATAAGTGCGATCTGCCGAATTACGGCGTGTTTGATGAAAAGCGCGTGTTCGCCCCGGGACCACTGCCCGAGCCAGTGGATTTCCATACCACCGCCGGCCGCTTGGTGCGTCTTGGCGTGATGATCTGCGAGGATATGTGGTCGGCTGAGGTCTCCGAACACCTGGCGCGCGCCGGCGCTGAAATGCTGGTGGTGTTGAACGGCTCGCCATGGGAGCTTACCAAGCATGATCGTCGCCTTCATCATGCGCTGGCGCGGGTGCGCGAAACCAGCATACCGCTCGTTTACGTCAATCAAGTGGGCGGACAGGACGAATTGGTATTTGATGGCGCATCGTTCGTGTTCAATCATGACGCCGCGCTCGCCGCGGTGGCGCCGCCTTGGCAGGAAGTCGTGCTTGCGACGCATTGGCAAGACGATCCGCACCAGGGCTGGCTGTGCGCGCGGCAAAAGCTGTCGCCGATTCCTGAAGGCCCTGAGGCCATGTATCTGGCCATGATGACGGGCTTGCGCGATTATGTGGAAAAGAACGGATTTCCCGGCGTGATCTTAGGCATTTCGGGCGGCGTCGACAGCGCGCTGTCGGCGGCGGTGGCGGTGGATGCCCTGGGCG
The DNA here is from genome assembly GCA_019455285.1 of Sphingomonadales bacterium. Classification (GTDB taxonomy): domain Bacteria; phylum Pseudomonadota; class Alphaproteobacteria; order Sphingomonadales; family Govanellaceae; genus PRO5. The sequence goes on along the minus strand of JACFMS010000024.1, from coordinate 41,373 downwards.
CATCGCGAGTGCGCGCGGTGATGATGCCGTCGCGTTTTACCAGCGCCATGTCGGTGGAAGACGCGCGCAAGGTGACCGAACTGTTGGGGATCCATCTTGATGCCATACCCATCGAACCGGCGGTGCTGGCGTTTCAACATATGCTGTCCGGGGTTTTTGCCGCCGCCAGCCCCGATGCCACGGAGGAGAATATTCAGGCGCGCATTCGCGGCATTTTATTGATGGCCTTGAGCAACAAGTTCGGCCACATGCTGTTGACCACCGGCAATAAATCGGAGATGTCGGTGGGCTACGCGACGCTGTACGGCGATATGGCGGGCGGCTACTCGGTGTTGAAAGATATCTACAAGATGGACGTGTTCGCGCTGTCACGCTGGCGCAATCAACACAAACCCCAGGGCGCACTGGGGCCAGATGGCCGCGTCATGCCGGAGCGAGTGATCACTCGGCCGCCGACGGCGGAGTTGCGAGCGGACCAGAAGGACGAGGACAGTCTGCCGCCTTATCCCGTGCTGGATGACATCCTTTCCTGCCTGATCGAGGAGGAAATGTCGGCTGAGGAAATCATTGCGCGCGGCCATGCGGCGGAAACCGTGGCGCGGGTGGAGAGAATGCTTTACATCGCCGAATACAAGCGCCGGCAAGCGCCGCCCGGCGTCAAGGTGACGCGCAAGAGCTTCGGCCGCGACCGCCGCTATCCCATCACCAACCGCTTTAGAACGACGCAATGACTGACGGACTAAGTGAGATCATCGTGCACACTCCGGCATCTAAATATTATTCAGCGTCATTCCCGCGAAAGCGGGAATCCATCTTGCCATCAGAGTGGATCCCCGCTCATCATGGGGATGACGGTGCGTTGACATGACCGTCAAAGTCCGTTTCGCGCCTAGTCCCACCGGCTATCTACATGCCGGCAATTTGCGCGTGGCGCTGATCAACTGGCTTTATGCCCGGCAACAGGGCGGCGAATTTCTGTTGCGTCTTGACGATACCGATGAAGAGCGCTCGACGGCGGCATTTGAGACAGCCATTCAGGAAGATCTGACCTGGTGCGGCCTGAATTGGGATTCCTTTGTCCGTCAGCGCGACCGTTATGACCGCTATGCGCTGGCGGTGGAACAGTTGAAGGCATCGGGCCGGCTTTACGCCTGCTATGAAACAGCGGAAGAATTGGAACTGAAGCGCAAGCTTCAGCTTGCCCGCCACAAGCCGCCGGTCTATGACCGCGAAGGCCTTAATTTGGGCGCCGAGAAGCGCCGCGCCTATGAGGCCGAGGGACGGCGGCCGCATTGGCGCTTCAAATTACAGGAAAATGCGCGCGTGGTATGGCATGACCTGGTGCGCGGCGAGGTCGGCGTCGATCTTTCCAGTGTCAGCGATCCGGTGCTGGTGCGCGTCGACGGCACCTATCTTTACACCCTGCCGTCGGTGGTCGATGACGTGGAGCTTCACGCCACCCACGTGCTGCGCGGCGAGGATCACGTCACCAACACGGCAGTGCAAATTCAGATTTATCAAGCGCTGGGCGATCATATGCCCACATTCGGGCACTTTCCGCTGCTGGTTGGCGCGCATGGCGAAGCCTTGTCCAAGCGCACCGGCAGCCTAAGCTTGCGTACCTTGCGCGAGGAAGGGTTCGAGCCGATGGCGCTGTTGTCGCTGCTGGCGCGGCTTGGCACCTCCGATCCGGTGGAGTCCCATGCCTCGCTGGAGGAGTTGGTGGCCGGCTTCGATATTGCGCATTTTGGCCGCGCCACCGCCAAGTTCGATGTCGAGGAATTGAAAAATCTCAACGCCAAGGTGCTGCACGCGATGCCCTTTGCAGCGGTGCGCGATCGGCTGGCGGCGCTCGGCATCAATAACGTCAGCGAACAATTCTGGCTGGCGGTGCGGCCCAATCTGGCGTTTCTGAAAGACGCGCGGGAGTGGGCACAGGTGGTCAACGGACCGCAGGCGGGCATTATTGAGGACGAAAATTTCCTTGCCGAGGCGGGCGCGCTGTTACCGCAAGAACCCTGGGATCATGACACCTGGCATGTCTGGACAGCGCGGGTGAAGGAGAAAACCGGGGCCAAGGGCAAGGCGCTGTTTTTGCCGTTACGCAAGGCGCTGACAGGACACGATCATGGGCCGGATTTATCGGCGCTGCTGCCGTTGATCGGCCGCGACCGGGCGGCAAAACGCTTGCGCGGGGATGCCGCCTGATGAGCTTGACGCTGTATAATACCCTAAGCCGCAAGAAGGAAGTTTTCCGCCCCATCGATCCCAAGAATGTGCGGCTTTACGTGTGCGGACCGACGGTTTACGACTTCGCCCACATCGGCAATGCGCGACCGGTGGTGGTGTTTGATGTGCTGGTGCGGCTGCTGCGCCATCTTTATGGCGCGGATCACGTCACCTATGCCCGCAACATCACCGACATCGACGACAAGATCATGGCGCGGGCTGTTGAAACCGGCGGCGATATAAGCGAGATTACCCGGCGCTTCGAACAAGCGTACCGCGACGACATGGCGGCCTTGAACGCGCTGCCGCCGGATATCGAACCCCACGCTACCGGTCATATCGCTGAGATGATCGCCATGGTGGCGCGATTGATCGAGCGCGGCCATGCTTATGAAGCGGACGGTCATGTGCTGTTTCATGTGCCGTCGCTGCCGGGATATGGGAAACTGTCCAACCGCAACCGCGATGAAATGATCGCCGGCGCGCGGGTCGAGGTCGCCTCTTACAAAAAAGACCCCGCCGACTTTGTGCTGTGGAAACCGTCCGCGCCTGATCAGCCGGGCTGGGATAGTCCGTGGGGACGCGGCCGGCCGGGCTGGCATCTGGAATGCTCGTGCATGATCGAGAAGAATCTCGGGCAAACCATCGACATTCACGGCGGCGGCATCGACCTGATTTTTCCTCACCATGAAAATGAAATTGCGCAAAGCGAAGGCGCGCACGCCGGCCATGCGCTCGCCAACTACTGGGTGCACAACGGTTTTGTCACCGTCAATGGCGAGAAGATGTCGAAGTCGTTGGGAAACTTCTTCACCGTGCATGATCTCCTGGAGGAATTTCCCGGCCGCGGCGAGGCCATTCGCTTGACCTTATTGAGCGCGCACTATCGCCAGCCGTTGGATTTCACCAAGGATGGCATACGGGCAGCGAAGGCGCAGCTTGACCGCTGGTATCGGTTGGTGGGCGATGTGAAGGCGAATGATGCAGTAGTGCCTGAGGCGGTAATGGATGCCTTGCTTGATGACCTTAACACTCCACAGGCGATTGCGGAATTGAACGCGCTGGCCTCGGCCAAGGATGCACAAGGCTTGCGCGCCGCCTGCGATTTGCTGGGGTTGGTGCAGCGGTCGGCGGAGGAATGGTTTCGCGAAGGCGGCGACGATACGGCGCGCGTCGAGGCCTTGATTGCCGAACGTCTGGCCGCCCGCAAGGCCAAGGATTTCAAAACCGCCGACCGCATCCGCGACGATCTTCTGGCCGAGGGCATCATCCTCGAAGACGGACCGCAGGGCACCACATGGCGGCGGGTGTGAATATACTTCCCTCTCCTATGAGGAGAGGGTGGCGGCAGAGCCGCCGGGTGAGGTGGCTGCAAACGCCAAACTTTGCACCTCACCCTCCCGCTGACGCGGGCCCCTCCCTCTCCTCGCAGGAGAGGGAATAAAGTGGTTCATCTCACTCCCATCATCATTCTGGTGCGGCCGCAGTTGGGCGAGAACATCGGCCATGTCGCCCGCGCCATGGCCAACTGCGGCTTACGCAAGCTCCGCCTGGTGGCGCCGCGGGACGGCTGGCCCAATCCGGCGGCGCAAGCGCCGGCGGCGGGGGCTGATTGGATACTTGAGGAGGCGGAGGTTTTCGCCACGGCCGCCAGCGCGGTCGCTGATCTCCATGACGTTTACGCTACCACGGCGCGGCCGCGCGGCATGCTGAAGGAGGTGGCCACACCCCGCCACGCGGCGCGCGCAATTCGCGCCAAGGAGCAAATGGGGCGGCAAGTCGGCGTGTTGTTCGGGGCCGAGGCGACGGGGCTGACCAACGAGGAGATCGTGCTTGCCGAAACCCTGATCACCATCCCGACGGCCGCGAATTTTTCCTCGCTCAATATCGCGCAAGCGGTGCTGCTGATCGCTTACGAATGGCTAGCGGCGGCGGATGCGACGCCAAATGCCGCGCTGCAGTTGGGCGACGCCGTGCCGGCGACGCAACGGGAGATCAATGATCTGATGGGGCATTTGGCGACGGAACTGACGCTCTCCGGTTTCCTGCGCCCGCCGGAAAAAATCCCTCACATGATGCGCAATATCCGCAACATTTTTTTGCGCATGAACCTGACCGATCAGGACGTGCGCACGCTGCGGGGCATGATCAAGTCGTTGGCGCTCTATGGCCGATCGGCCGGCAAGCCGCGGGTGTGACATAAAAAATATCGGATAAATTCGCTGGCGGGGGCGGGCTTCTGTGCTATGAGAAGCGGGCAGGACCCGGCCTTTCCAGCCATAAAAGATACCGCATGTCGCCCGCCCATTTGCTATTCGCGCTCGCCATCAACCTCGTTTGGGGCGTCAATCTCGTCGTCTTGAAGCTGGGACTCGATGAGCTGTCGCCAATGCTGTTTGGCGCTTTACGCGCCACCATCGTGCTGGTCTTTCTGCTGCCCTGGCTGAAGTGGAAGCCGGGAAATATGAAGATGCTGCTATTAGCCGCCGTTACCGTCGGGCCGCTGCATTTCGCTACCCTGTTTCTTGGCTTTAAGCTCATGGGCGACGCTTCGGCGGCATCCATCGTTACCCAGCTCTCGATCCCGTTTTCCACCGTATTGGCGGTAATTTTTCTCGGCGAACGGCTGGGACCGTGGCGTATCGGCGGCTTGGCCATGGCGTTCTCGGGCGTCGCCTTGATGACCGCCGATCCTAAGGTTTTTTCCTATGTTGACGGTGTCATCGTGCTTACCCTGTCGCAGGTCGCTTACGCCTTTGGCGCGATTTTCATGCGCCAAGTCAAGGACGTCTCGGTGTTCGAGATGCAGGCCTGGACATCGACCCTGATTGCGCTAACCCTCATCGGTCTGAGCTTGGTGTTTGAGCAGGATCAGGGCCAACAGCTGGCTGAGCTGTCGGCCTTCGGCATCGGGCTGGTGCTTTATACCGGCCTTGGCGCGTCGCTGTTTGGCCATGGCGGCGTCTATTATCTCTACCAGCGCTATCCGGTCTCGACGGTCACGCCGATCTTTTTGCTCTCGCCGGTGTTCGGCATCTTCGCCTCCATCCTCTTGTTGGGGGAAACCTTGACGTCGCGCATGCTGATCGGCGGCATTATCACCTTTCTCGGCGTTTCCGTGGTAACCTTCCGCGAGGCCATGTTGGCCCGCGCCAAGGGGTTATAGGAATTGATCGAGCGGCCATCCCCCAATCACGATGAGCGCCCATCGGGCAAAGCCATCAGCCTGCTTCTTCTCCACTACACCGGCATGAGCACCATGGCTGAGGCGTTGGCGCGGCTCCTCGATCCCGCCGCCAAGGTCAGCGCGCATTACCTCATTGACGAGGATGGAACGGTCTATCGCCTGGTGGACGAAGCGCGCCGCGCCTGGCACGCCGGGGTCAGCGAATGGGCCGGCGAACGGGATATCAACGGTATTTCCATCGGCATCGAGCTGGTTAACCCGGGCCATGCCTATCCCGGCTATGCCGGCGGCTATCGGCCGTTTCCCGAGCCGCAGATGGCGGCGCTGGTCAAGCTGGCGCGCGATATTCTTGCCCGTCACGCCATTCCGCCGCAGCGGGTGCTGGGACATTCCGACGTCGCTCCGGCGCGTAAAACCGATCCCGGCGAATTGTTTGATTGGGAGCGGCTGGCGGCGGCGGGAATCGGCTTGATGCCGCGCCGTCGCGTTACCCGCCACAAAACGTTGGCGCCGGGCGACAGCGGCCGCTTGGCGCGCGGCTTTCAGATCCGTCTGCGGCGGTTCGGCTACGGCATTGCGGTCAGCGGGATATACGATCTGGCAACGGAGAGTGTCGTGAAAGCCTTCCAGCGCCATTACCGGCGCAGCCAAGTGGATGGTATCGCCGATGCCGAGACCCGCGCTGCATTGGACGATCTGTTGGATCAGACAGGGCTGTGAGTTATTCCGGCTGCAAGGGCATGCCGGTGTGCTGGGCGTTTTCGGTGTCGGCCATCAGACCCTCAGGCTTTGCCTTCAAGACATCCTTGGTATCGGGTGCGGTCACCGTATCGAAGGGGCGTTCCGGGCCGCTGCCGCTGAACATGTTGCCGATGTTCGAGCAGCCGGCAAGGCTTGCCAGCACAAAACAGGAAATGAGCAGATGACGCATGGGCTTGACGCTCCCGACCGTTCGATGACGCTCATCTGTCGTAAAACATCCCCGGCCTTGACGCAAGCCGGCCGCATCGCCATCTTGGGGACGGGTCAGATGGTCGGACGGCCGCCCCACCGCTAAAAAGGGCTTGCGCAGGTATGCAAGCGGCGATGGCTTTAAGCCCTTTTTGGTGGTGGGGAGGAAAGTCCGGGCTCCCCGGAGATACGGTGCCGGATAACGTCCGGCGAAGGCGACTTCAGGGAAAGTGCCACAGAAAATATACCGCCCGCCGGCGGCTTCGGTCGGTTTGGCGGGTAAGGGTGAAATGGTGCGGTAAGAGCGCACCGCGCGCTTGGTAACAAGAGCGGCAGGGCAAACCCCACCGGGAGCAAGACCAAATAGGGACGGCGCGCCGCCACGAGCGGCAGGTTGCATCTTCCGAACCGCCGTCCGGGTAGGTTGCTAGAGGCGTCCGGCAACGGGCGTTCGAGAGGAATGGCCGTCCATCGGGATCATCTCCCGAGGACAGAACCCGGCTTATAGACCATCTGACCCCTACTCATTTTTCCCATGTCGTCCCAATAACAACGATGGCGTTACCGCCATGCGCAACGCAGCGGTAACACCTGTATTTCGTGTGCCTTTCACGGTTTGTTCTAGGCGTTTAACGTCTTGTTAACACCCATTTTATACCATGTAATCCCATTGACGCCCATAGGTGCCCATGGTAATCCAATGAGAACCCAACAAACGACTCGTCTTGCCTTTGAAAACAGGGGCCTGCCGCGGGAGGAACTCGGGGAAAAATCACCGCTCATTCAGCCGTTGCCGGTCAGACCAACCGGCAGACACCAATAATCAGGCCGCTTCATGCCGTTGTTTCTGTCCACATTCGTCAACAAGGTCGACCGGAAGGGCAGGGTTTCCGTCCCCGCCAGTTTCCGCGCCGCGCTGGCGAACGGCGAGTGGCCGGGCGTGGTGCTTTATCGCTCGCCGCTGTTGCCGGCGATCATCGGCGCGGATCTCGCCTACATGGAGCGCCATTCGGCGGAAGTGGACGAAGTGGCGTCGTTGAGCGATCCCCGGCAGGCGCTGTCGGCGTCGATTCTCGCTGACAGCCGTCAGCTCGCCTTTGATCCCGAGGGCCGCATCCTGTTGCCCGCCGATCTGTTGGCCCATGCCGGCATCGACGAACACGCCGCGTTTGTCGGGCGCGGCAAAACCTTCCAGATCTGGCAACCCGCCGCGTTAGAGGCGTTCAATGCCAAGGCGCAGGCGCTGGTGCAGAAAAATCTGGCGCAGAACGGGGGCCTGGCATGAGTTCAAAGCCGCCCCATCTCTCCGTGCTGCGCCGGGAAGTGGTGGAGTTCTTAAATCCCCGCGACGGTGAGGTTTTCGTCGACGGCACCTTCGGCGCCGGCGGCTACAGCCGCGCCATCCTGGATGCCGCCAAGTGCACGGTCTATGGCATCGACCGCGATCCGACGGTGGCGCCCTATGCGGCGGCGCTGACGGCGGCTTATGGCGAGCGCTTTCATTTTCTTTCCGGCCGCTTTGGCGACATGATCGAGCTTTTGGGCGGCGTTGGCGTGTCCCGCGTCGATGGCGTGGTGCTTGATCTTGGCGTCTCCTCCATGCAACTGGATGAGGCGGGGCGCGGCTTTTCCTTTCAAGCCGACGGTCCCCTGGATATGCGCATGGGGCGCGAGGGGCCGAGCGCCGCCGATCTCGTCAACTCGCTCAGCGCCGAGGAACTGGCTGATCTGATCTACAAGTACGGCGAAGAGCGTCACTCGCGGCGCATCGCCCGCGCCATCGTCGCGGTGCGCGGCGACCGCCCGATCACTCGCACCGGCGAGTTGGCAAAGATCGTCGAGCGCGCCGTGCCGGGGCATCAGGCCATCCATCCCGCGACCCGCACCTTCCAGGCGTTGCGGATTTCGGTCAACGATGAACTGGGCGAATTGGAGGGTGGACTGGCGGCGGCCGAGCGCCTCATCGGCGCCGGCGGTCGGCTCATCGTGGTGTCATTCCATTCGCTGGAGGACCGTATCGTCAAGGCGTTCCTGCGGCAGCGCTCCGGCGAGGTCGGCGGCCCGTCGCGTCACCGCCCCAATGTCGCCTTAACCCCGCCAAGTTTTACCCTTATGACGAAAAAAGCCGTGCGGCCGAGCGAGGAGGAAGCGGCGCTGAACCCGCGCGCCCGCTCCGCCCGTCTGCGCGCCGCCTGCCGTACCGCGGCCGCCCCTTGGCCCCTGGAGAGAGCCCTATGATCAGGCTTGCCAACATCGCCGCCCTGGCGGTCGTCGTTGCCGCCGGTGTCGGGCTATACCAATTGAAGTATAATACCGAACGCGTGCAGGAAGAGGTGCGGGCGCTCAAAAGCCAGATCACCGCCGACGAGGCGGCGATCAAGGTGCTGCGCGCCGAATGGACCTATCTGGCGCGGCCGGAACGGCTGGAGACGCTGGGCAATCGCTATCTGGCGCTGCGTCCCACCCAGGCCGGGCAAATCATCGGGTCGATCGAAGAAGTGCCGCTGCGCGACAATCCTTCCACCGTGGTGGCGCAGGCCGATGATTTCAGGATTGTGCAGCCGACGCCGGTGCGAGCGCCGGCCCTGCGCCCGGCGCCAACGCCTGCGCCTGCGCCAGACCGGGAGGAGGCGGAAGAACGCTACCAGGAAGTCAGGCATGACCCTGGCAACGACTTACTGGTTCGCATTCATACCACGCTGACGGAGCGGCAGCATGATTAGCGGACAGCGGCCATCACCCGACCGCCGCGACGCCCCGCCGCCCCTGGCGCGGGGCGCGCGCCGTTTTCGGATCGACGGCGTGCGCAAGGAAGCCATGGAAGTGGCGCGCAATCGGGTGCTTGTCACCGCCGCCATGTTCTTCATCGGTTTTGTGGTCATGGGCGTGCGCCTGCTTGATCTCGGGTTTTTTGAGCGCGTGGTGGAAACCACCATCGCCGCCCAAGGCCGCGCGCCGGTACTGACCGCCCGCGCCGATATCGTCGATCTCAACGGCGTGGTGCTGGCGACCAATCTGAAAACCGCGTCGCTTTACGCCGACCCTAAGCGCGTCATCGATGTCGATGACGCCCTTGATAAGTTGCAGGTGGCGCTGCCTGATATCAACCGCGCCGATATTGTCAACCGCTTGTCCGCCGATTCGCGCTTTGTGTGGATCAAGCGCAACCTGACGCCCGCGGAAAAGTGGCGCATCAACAGCCTCGGCATCCCGGGGTTCGCCTTCGAGGATGAAGACCGCCGCGTTTATCCGCAAGGCCGGCTGGCGGCGCATGTGCTGGGCTTCGTCGATATCGACGGCAGAGGGTTGGCCGGCATCGAGCGTTTCTTTGACAGCCGCTTGATGAATCCGCACTCGTTGCATGAGCCGCTCAAGCTCGCCCTCGATGTGCGGGTGCAGCACATTTTGCGCGAGGAGCTGGCCAATGCGGTTGACGCCTTTTCCGCCATCGGCGCGGCGGGACTGGTGCTCGATGCTCGCACCGGTGAGGTGTTGTCCATGGTCTCGCTGCCGGACTATGACCCCAACGAGCCAAAAGCCTCGCGCAAGGAGACGCTGTTCAACCGCGCCGTTCAGGGCGTCTATGAATTGGGCTCGGGCTTGAAAACCTTTACCGTCGCCATGGCGCTCGATAGCGGTCATGCGCGTCTTGAGTCGACCTACGATGCGACGAAGCCGTTAAAAATCGCCCGCTTCACCATCAATGACTACCATGCCAAGGCGCGCTGGATGAGCCTGCCGGAGGTGTTCATCCACTCCTCCAATATCGGCACCGCGCGCATGGGCATGGAAATCGGCGCCGAAACCCAGCGCGCCTATCTCGATCGTCTTGGGCTTCTGAAGCGGCCGCAGATCGAGTTGACGGAAGCAGCCGAGCCGCTGTTGCCCCATCCCTGGCGCGAGATCAGCACCATGACTGTCGCTTTCGGTCATGGCATCGCCATCACGCCGCTGCATCTTGCCGCCGGCATGGCGGCGGTGGTCAACGGCGGCCGTCTCATTCCCGCTACCTTGCTGGCGCAGGATGCCGATAATTCCACCAGCGTTGAAGCGCGGCGGGTTTTGTCTTCCGAAACCAGCGCCACCATGCGGCGGCTGTTGCGCTTGGCGGTGATCGAAGGCACTGGCGGGAAAGCAGACGTGCCGGGCTTCGAGGTTGGCGGCAAAACCGGCAGCGCCGAGAAATCCGCGGCCGGCGGCTATCGTCGCAATGCTTTGCTGTCATCTTTCATTGCCACCTTCCCGACCGATGAACCGCGCTACGTGGTGCTTGCCATCATTGACGAGCCCAAGGGCACGCCGGAAACCTTCGGCTACGCCACCGGCGGCTGGACGGCGGCGCCGGTGGTCGGCCGCGTCATCGCCCGCATCGGACCGATGCTGGGCGTCAGCCCGCGCCAGGATCAGGAAAACGCCATCCGCAACGCGCTGCTGTTGCCGGTGAGAGAGGAATAGGATGCTGCTTTCGGAACTCATCGACGGCAATGGACGAGCGAGCGTCCTGGAGATCGCCGGCTTGGCGGAAGATAGCCGCCGAGTGCGCCCCGGCTATCTGTTCGCCGCTTTTCCCGGCACCAAGACCGATGGCGCGCGCTATGTCGCCGACGCCATCGCCCGCGGCGCGGTGGCGGTGCTGACCGCGCCCGATACGCAGATTCCCGACGGTGAAGTCTATCGGCTGGCGGCAACCAACCCGCGTCGCCGCTTCGCCTCCCTGGTGGCGCGCTTCTATGGCCCGCAACCGGATACCATCGCCGCGGTGACCGGCACCAACGGCAAGACCTCGGTGGCGAGCTTTGCCCGTCAGATCTGGCAGCAACTGGGTTTCCCGTCGGCCAGCATCGGCACGCTCGGCGTCATGGCGCCAGGCTATGAAAAGCCGTTGCAGTTGACGACGCCTGATCCGATTACCCTCCATGAGGCCTTGCGAGATTTGAAGGAGCGCGGCATCGAGCACGTGGCCTGCGAGGCTTCCAGTCACGGCCTGGCGCAGTTTCGTCTCGATGGCCTGAATTTGCGCGCGGCGGCGTTCACCAACCTCAGCCGCGATCACATGGACTATCACAAAAGCGAGGAAGACTACTTCTTCACCAAGGCGCGGCTGTTTGGCGAAGTGATGCGCCCGGGCGGCATCGCGGTGATCAATCTCGACGATCCCTACGGCGCAGAATTGGAAAGCCTGTGCTGGGCGCGCGGCCATAAGGTCATCGGCGTCGGCGGCGAGGGTGATTTGCGGCTGTTATCCCGTCAACCCGTCGAAGGCGGACAAGTGCTGACCATCGCTTATCGCAGCCAGGTTCGTGATTTGACGCTGCCGCTGGTGGGCACTTTCCAGGCCACCAACGCGCTGGTGGCCGCCGGCTTGGTCATCGGTTGCGGCGGCGCGGCGGAGGCGGTCATTGAGGCGATTCAGCACTTACGCGCCGTGCCGGGACGCTTGCAGCTTGCCGGGCGGCATCCGGCAGGCGCGCGCGTTTACGTCGATTACGCGCACACGCCGGATGCGCTGGGCAACGTGCTTACCGCATTGCGTCCGCACACCCGCGGCAAACTTGTGGTGGTATTTGGCTGCGGCGGCGATCGTGATCGCGGTAAGCGGCCGTTGATGGGTCAGGTGGCGGCGGACCTCGCCGACCGGGTGTTCGTCACCGACGACAATCCGCGCTCGGAAGTGCCGGCGCTCATTCGTCAGGAAGTTCTCGCCGGCTGTCCGGCGGCCCACGAAATCGGCGACCGCCGCGAGGCGATAAGAGCGGCGGTGATCTCGCTGACAGCGGATGATGTGTTGGTGGTCGCCGGCAAAGGCCATGAAACCGGCCAGATTATCGGCAGCGAAGTCAAGGAGTTCAACGACGTGGTGGAAGTTCGGGACGCGCTCTCGCTCCTGGAAACGGCGGGAGGCAGGCGATGAGCACTGCGTTGTGGACGGCCAGCGACATCGCAGCGGTTACCGGCGGTGAGATCATTGGCGGCGACGGCTGGGAAGTATTCGGCATTTCCATCGATACCCGCACGCTGGAAGCCGGCGATCTGTTCGTCGCCCTGCAAGGCACGCAGGCGGACGGGCATGAGTTCGTCCCGACAGCGTTCGCCAAGGATGCCGCCGCCGCTCTGGTGTCGCGGGTTGTCGGCGACGCCAAGGGACCGCTCATCCTGGTCAACGATACGCGAGAGGCGCTGACCCGCATGGCGCGCGCGGCGCGGTCGCGCGCTACCGCCAAGATCGTCGCGGTGACCGGCAGCGTCGGCAAGACCAGCACCAAGGAGGCGCTGCGCCTGGCGCTCGGTCGCGGCCAGACGACGCACGCCAGCGCGGCAAGCTTCAATAACGACATCGGGGTTCCTTTAAGTTTGGCCCGCATGCCGGCGGCGAGCGAATTTGGCGTCTTTGAACTGGGCATGAATCATCCTGGCGAACTGACGCCGCTCAGCCGGCTGGTGCGGCCGCAGGTGGCGCTCATTACTGGCGTCGAGCAGGCGCATAGCGCTTTCTTTCCGAGCCTGGAAGCCATCGCCGACGCCAAGGCGGAAATTTTTGCAGGACTAGAACCGGGCGGCGTCGCCATTCTCAACCGTGATAATCGCTTCTTCGATCACCTTGCCGCCATCGCCAAGGCGGCGGGGGTGGCTCGCATCATCAGCTACGGTTTTGCTGAGGACGCCGACGTGCGGGTGATGAAGCATGCGCTCCTGGAGGATGTAAGCTGCATCACGGCCCGGGTGCTGGACGAGACTGTCATCTACAAGGTGGGCGCGCCGGGCCGGCACTGGGTGCAAAACAGCTTGGCGGTGCTGGCGACGGTGAAGGCCTTTGACGCCGATCTGGGTCTGGCGGCCTTGGCGCTCGCCGATATGATGCCGGTCAAGGGCCGTGGTCAGCGCCATAAGGTCAGAGTCGATGGCCGCTATTCCATTCTGGTGGTCGATGAAAGCTACAACGCCAATCCGGCCTCCATGCGCGCCGCGCTCGATACCCTGGGCAATATCACCGTGGCCGCGCCGGGATCGGTGAAGTCCAGCCGCGGCCGCCGCATCGCTGTGTTGGGCGACATGCGTGAATTAGGCGAAGCCGGCCCACGCCTGCATGCCGGCCTTGCTGCCGCCATCGCCGAGGCCGATGTCGATCAGGTGATCACGGTCGGCGAGCTGATGTCGCACTTGGCGAAAGCGCTGCCCGCCAATCAGCTTCTTGCTCAGGTGGCGACGGCGGACGAGGCGGCGCGGACGCTCATCGCCAACCTCATGCCCAACGATGTGGTGATGGTGAAGGGTTCGCTGTCGATGGCGATGGTCAAGGTGGTCAATGCGCTCCTTGCCCTTGATCGCGGCGAGCGGCGTCTGGCGGCGACCGGATAGGAGGCGGCGATGCTCTATCACCTCCTTTATCCCTTAAGCAGCTCGGTGCCGCTTTTTAATGTATTCAAGTACCTCACTTTCCGCACCGGCGGCGCGGTGATGACGGCGCTTCTGGTCAGCTTTCTTGTCGGCCCGCAGCTCATCCGCTGGCTGAAGAGCAAGCAGAAGAAAGGCCAGCCCATTCGCGACGATGGGCCGCAAAGCCATCTCATCACCAAGCAGGGCACGCCGACCATGGGCGGCGTGCTGATTTTGTTGGCGCTGTCGGTGGGCACGCTTCTTTGGGCGGACTTGACCAACCAGTATGTCTGGGCGGTGCTGCTGGTCACCTTGGGGTTCGGCGGCGTCGGCTTTCTCGACGACTATCTGAAAGTCACCAAGCGCAATCCCAAGGGCTTTCCCGGCAAATTGAAATTATTGATAGAAGGCCTCATCGCCGGCGTCGCCATCATTTGGATCATGCTGGCCTCGGGGCCGGAGCTTTCCGGCAAGGTGGCGATTCCGCTCTTAAAGAACGCCATCCTCGATTTTGGGCCGGCGTACATTTTATTTGGCCTTATCGTCGTCATTGGCGCCGGCAACGCGGTCAATCTCACCGACGGTTTGGATGGCTTAGCGACCATGCCGGTGATTATCGCCGCCGCGACCTTTGCCTTGATCGCCTATGTGGCGGGCAATCTGGTTTTTGCCCAGTATCTGCAGCTCCTGCCGGTGCCGGGTTCGGGCGAGCTGGCGGTATTTTGCGGCGCCATCGTCGGCGCGGGGTTGGGTTTTTTGTGGTTTAACGCGCCGCCCGCCATGGTGTTCATGGGCGACACCGGCTCGCTGTCGTTGGGCGGGGCGCTGGGCGCGGTCGGCGTCGTCACTAAGCATGAAATCGTGCTCGCCATTGTCGGCGGATTGTTTGTGCTGGAGACGGTGTCGGTGATGGTCCAGGTGGCGTCTTTCAAGCTGACCGGCAAGCGGGTGTTCCGCATGGCCCCCTTGCATCATCACTATGAAGAAAAGGGGTGGGCGGAATCGACGGTGGTGATCCGCTTTTGGATCATCGCCGTCATTCTGGCGATCGTTGGCTTGTCTACGTTGAAGTTACGCTGAGGTCGCGGGTGATTACAGTGCATGCATATCAGGGCAAGACGGTAGCGGTGTTTGGTCTCGCCCGTTCCGGTCTGGCCAGCGTCGAGGCGCTCGTCAGCGGCGGCGCGCGGGTGCTCGCCGGTGATGACAATGCCGAGAAGTGCGCCGCGGCAAAAAAGCTGGGCGCGGAAGTTATCAATCTTGGCGCCGTCAACTGGCGCGAGGTGGCGGCTTTTGTGGTCAGTCCCGGCGTGCCGCTCACCCATCCCGCGCCGCATCCCTATATTGCCGCTGCGCAAGCAGCCGGCGTGCCGGTCATCGGCGACATGGAGCTGTTCGCCCAGGCCCGCGCCGATCTGCCGATTGCTTCAGTGGTGGCGGTGACCGGCACCAACGGCAAGTCGACGACCACGGCGCTCATCGGCCATGTGTTGCAAAAAACCGATCATGCGGCGGCGGTGGGCGGCAATATCGGCCGCGCCGTTCTCGATCTCGATCCCTTGCCCGAGGGCGGCATTTATGTGTTGGAGGTGTCGTCCTACCAGATCGACCTGATGCAGAGCTTCGTCCCCGACGTTGCTGTGCTTCTCAATATTACCCCCGATCATCTCGACCGTCATGGCGATATGGCGCACTATGAAGCGGTCAAGGAACGGCTTTTTGCCGGCCAGACGACAAACCATGCGGCGGTGATCGGCGTTGACGACGCCCATGGCATCCGCTTTGCGTCCCGGCTTGCCGCCGCGCACAATCAGCGGGTGATCCCGATTTCCGCCGATTATGTGCCGGGCGGCGGCATCGGGGTCAAGGATGGTATTCTGCTGGACGGCATCGAAGGAGCGATGGTGCCGATCGGCAATCTTGCCGGCGCAGTGGCGCTGCGCGGCCGGCATAACTGGCAGAATGCCGCTGCGGCCTACGCCGCGGCGCGCGCGCTGGGCGTGCCGGCGGGCGCGGCGTTTCGCGCCCTGATGACGTTTCCGGGGCTCGAACACCGTATCGAGCGGGTGGCGGTGGCGGGAAACATCGAATTCGTCAACGACTCCAAGGCCACCAATGTTGATGCCGCATCAAAGGCGCTCGCCACCTTCGAGCGGATCTACTGGATCGCCGGCGGCCGGCCGAAGACCGCAGACCTATCGGAGTTATCGCCGCTGTTTCCGCGCATTCGCCGCGCCTACCTCATCGGCGAGGCAGCCAAGGATTTTGCCGCCTCGTTAAATGGCAAAGTCGATCATGTGATCGCCGGCGATCTTAACGCAGCAGTGACCATGGCTCATGCCGACGCCATGAAAGACGGCGCGCCGGCAACGGTGCTCCTGTCGCCGGCCTGCGCCTCGTTCGATCAGTTTTCGGACTACGAGGCGCGCGGCCGCGCCTTCAAGGAACTGGTCGGGCGCGTTGTGACGCATACCGAACTGGCATTTGCCGGGGAGGGACGCTGATGGCGCCGTTCACCCGCACCGACCGCAGTCTTCTCGGCCAATGGTGGTGGACGGTGGACCGCTGGCTCTTGTTGAGCCTGTTCATTCTCATCGGCTCGGGCCTGCTCTTGACCATCGGCGCCAGCGTCGCCGTGGCCGAGCGGCTGGGGCTTAATTCTTTCCATTTCGCCGAACGGCAGGTGGTCTATCTGGCGATCACGCTGTGCATCATGTTCGCCATCTCGCTGGCCTCGCCGAAATCGGTGCGCCGCATCGCCGTCGTTATGCTGCCGATCTGCTTAGGCCTGGTGTTGGCCGCCGCGTTCGTGGGGCCGGAAATCAAGGGCTCGCAGCGTTGGCTGCCGATCGCCAGCTTTACCCTGCAACCCTCGGAGTTTTTAAAGCCTGCCTTCGTGGTGGTGTGCGCCTGGATGTTTTCCGAGCAAATGCGCGAGCCGAGCTTTCCCGGCCGCAAGATCGCCATTGCCCTTTATCTGGCGGTGGCGGCTTCGTTGGTGCTGCAACCCGATATCGGCCAGACCATCCTCATCACTCTGGTCTGGCTTGGCCAGTTTTTCCTCGCCGGCCTGCCGATGATCTGGGTGTTGGGGTGTGGCGTTGTCTGCGTCCTTGGCGTGATCGCCGCTTACGTATTTTTGCCCCATGTGACCAGCCGCATCGACCGCTTCCTTGATCCCTCCACCGGCGATACCTATCAGATCGACACCGCCTTGAATGCCTTTCGCACCGGCGGTCTGTTCGGACGCGGCCCTGGGGAAGGACTGGTCAAGCGGGTGCTGCCGGACGCGCACACCGATTTTATTTTTGCGGTGGCCGGCGAAGAGTTCGGCGTCATCCTCTGCCTCGGGCTGTTGTTGGTGTTCGCCGTCATCGTGGTGCGCGGCCTGATCAATCTGGTGAAGGAACACGACCCCTTCGTGTTTCTGGCCACTTCGGGCCTGTTGATGCAGTTCGGCTTGCAGGCTTACATCAACATCGGCGTCAATCTGGCGGTGCTGCCCAGCAAGGGCATGACGCTGCCGTTTGTCAGTTATGGCGGCTCCTCCATGCTCGCCATCGGCGTCACCATGGGCATGATTCTGGCATTGTGCCGGCAGCAGAACTATGTACCGGCCCGGCCTATCCCCAGGAGGCGGGCATGATGCGCCGGCGCTACACCATCGCGCTGGCCGCTGGCGGCACCGGCGGTCACGTCATTCCGGCGCACGCCTTGGCGGTGGAGCTGGCGCGGCGCGGTCACCGTCCGATGCTGGTTACCGACTGGCGCGGCCTGCGGTATGCGCATCTCTTTCCCGGCCTGCCGGTACACGACCTGAACAGCGCGAGATTGCAGGGCGGTCTCATCGGTCGGCTGCTCGGCATCTGGAGCATGCTCCTGAGCATCGTTCAGGCGATCGCCATCCTGCGCCGGACGCGTCCTGCCTGTGTTGTCGGCTTCGGCGGTTATCCATCGCTGCCGACGGGGCTGGCGGCGGCGCTCCTCGGCATTCCGCTGTGTCTGCATGAACAAAACGCCGTGTTCGGCCGCAGCAACCGGTTTCTGTCCCGCCTGGCGGCGGCGGTGGCGTTATCATTCGAGGAGACGGAGCGCCGTCCACCCGCCGATCGCCAATACGTGGTGGTCACCGGCAATCCTATTCGCCGCGCGGTGGCGGCGCTCTCCGGCTCCGCCTACACGCCGCCCGAGCCCGATGGCGAGTTCCGGCTGTTGGTGATCGGCGGCAGCCAGGGCGCGCAAATTTTAAGCGAGGTGGTGCCGGCGGCGATCTCCGCGCTGCCGCGCGCGGCGCAGCAGCGCTTGAGCGTGGTCCAGCAATGCCGGGAGGAAGACATGCCGGCGGTGCGTGCGGCTTACGCGGCGACCAAGGTGCGGGTGGAAACGGCGGCCTTTCTTGATGACTTGCCGCAACGGCTGGCCGAAGCCCATCTGGTGATCGCGCGCGCCGGCGCTTCCACCGTTACCGAACTGAGCGCCGCCGGGCGGCCGTCGATTCTGGTGCCGTTGCCCACCGCCACCGACGATCACCAATGGGCGAACGCCCAGGAACTGGTGGCGGCGGGCGGCGCGTGGGTGATCCGGCAGGAAGATTTTACGCCCCCTGCATTGGCCAAGATATTGCAGAATTTCGCGCGCAATTCCTACAAACTCGCAGCAGCAGCTCACGCCGCCGCCGCCACCGGTCGCGTCGATGCCGCGGCGGCGCTGGCTGATCTGGTGGAGCAAGTGGTGGTGGCGTTCGGTCCGTTGGATATTCTGCCGCTGCCGGGCCGCGATCACGGCTTGGCCATGACCGGAGGACGGCCATGAGCCGCATGCCATTCCAAATCGGCCGCATTCATTTCGTTGGCATCGGCGGCATCGGCATGAGCGGCATCGCCGAAGTCATGCACAACCTCGGCTATGACGTGCAAGGCAGCGACATTTCGGAAAACGCCAATGTCAAGCGCCTGCGCGCCCTGGGCGTGCCAGTGGCCATCGGCCATAAGGCGGAAAACCTCGGCGAGGCGCGGGTGGTGGTGGTGTCCACCGCCATCAAGGCCGACAACCCGGAACTTGTCGCCGCCCGCGCTCAGCTTACCCCCGTCGTGCGCCGCGCCGAAATGCTGGCCGAACTGATGCGTCTGAAGTGGTGCGTGTCGGTGGCCGGCACCCACGGCAAGACCACCACCACTTCGATGATGGCGGCGCTGTTCGATAGCGCCGGCTATGACCCGACAGTGATCAACGGCGGCATCATCAATGCCTATGGCACCAATGCGCGGCTGGGGAGCGGCGATTGGATGGTGGTGGAGGCCGACGAATCCGATGGCACCTTCGTCAAGCTGCCCTCGACCATCGCGGTGGTGACCAATATCGATCCTGAGCATCTCGATTTCTACGGCGACTTTGAGGCTGAGAAAGCCGCCTTCCTGCGCTTTGTGGAGAACGTGCCATTTTACGGTTTCGCCGTGCTGTGCATCGACCATGCGGAAGTGCAAGCGCTAATCGGCCGCGTCATCGATCGCCGCATCGTAACCTATGGCTTCAGCCCGCAGGCGGATGTGCGGGGCGTGAACCTCGGCTTTACCAACGGCTGCGCCCACTATGATGTGGAAATACGCGATCGCCAGACCGACAACATTCGCCGCATCGAAGGCGTGATCTTGCCGATGCCCGGCGTCC
The DNA here is from genome assembly GCA_019455285.1 of Sphingomonadales bacterium. Classification (GTDB taxonomy): domain Bacteria; phylum Pseudomonadota; class Alphaproteobacteria; order Sphingomonadales; family Govanellaceae; genus PRO5. Next base: position 21,965 of record JACFMS010000024.1, on the reverse strand, counting down.
ATAACGTGCAAAATTCTTTGGCGGTAATCGCCGTTGCTGTTGAAATGGGAATCGCTGACGATATAGTAAAGCAGGCGTTCGCCGGTTTCGCCGGCGTCAAGCGACGGTTCACCAAGGTCGGCGAAGTGAGTGGTATCAGTATTATCGACGACTACGCGCATCATCCGGTTGAAATTGCGGCGGTATTAAAAGCGGCGCGGCAGGCCTACGCCAACCGGGTTGTCGCGGTGGTGCAGCCGCATCGCTTCACCCGGCTGAAAAACCTGTTCGAGGAATTCTGCACCTGCTTTAACGACGCCGATACGGTGATCGTCGCTGACGTCTATACCGCCGGCGAGGAACCGATCGCCGGCATCGACCGCGACTCTTTCGTCGAGGGCTTGCGCGCGCGCGGCCATCGTCGGGTGTTGCCGTTGTCCGGTCCCGAGGCGCTGGCCGAAATGGTGGCCGCGGAAGCCGGCGCCGGCGACGTGGTGATCTGCCTGGGCGCGGGATCCATTTCGGCCTGGGCCTATGCGCTGCCGGAACAGTTGTCCGCCCGGATCGGCAACCAGAAAACGGCGGGAAGGCGCGCATGATGGCGGCCAGCCGCATTGCCGAGACGCTCCTTGATCGCCTGCCGGCGACGCGCGGTCCGCTTGAGATGAACGCAAGCCTTGCCGAGCTGACCTGGTTTCGCGTTGGCGGGCTGGCGGAAGTTCTGTTCACGCCTGAGGATGCCGACGATCTGGCGGCGTTTCTGGCGGCCTGTCCGTCGGATGTGCCGGTGACGGTGATCGGCCTTGGCTCCAATCTCTTGGTGCGCGACGGTGGCGTCGACGGCGTGGTCATTCGTCTGGGCCGCGCTTTCCGCGACATCAAGCGCCGCGACAATGTGGTGATCGCCGGCGCCGGGGCCAGCGACGTCAGCGTCGCCGCCTTTGCTCGTGATGCCGGTTTGGCCGGCCTGGAATTCCTGCGCGGCATTCCTGGCACCGTCGGCGGCGCGCTGCGCATGAATGCCGGGGCGTATGGCCGCGAGGTTGCCGATATTTTGCTCGCCGCCGACGCCGTTACCCGGAGCGGGCAACGGCTGCGGCTTGCCGCTGACGACATGGGCTTTACCTACCGCCATATCAATGTGGCGGAGGATGTGGTCTTCCTCGCCGGGGAATTTGCCGGTACGCCCGATGATCCGGCCGCCATCGCCGCGCGCATGGAAGAAATTAATGCTGCGCGGGAGGACAGCCAGCCGCTGCGCACCCGTACCGGCGGCAGCACCTTCAAGAACCCGCCAGGCGCGCGGGCTTGGCAGCTCATCGATGCCGCCGGCTGCCGGGGGTTGCGGGTCGGCGGCGCGCAGGTGTCGGAGAAACACTGCAACTTCCTTCTCAACACCGGTAACGCCACCGCCGAGGATATTGAGACTCTGGGCGAGGAAGTGCGCCGCCGGGTGCGGGCGACCTCCGGCGTCGATCTGCAATGGGAGATCCGCATCATCGGCCGCCCTGCCGTCGGGAGACGCGGCGCATGACGAAAGGACGTCATATCGCGGTGCTGATGGGCGGCTGGTCAGCTGAACGCGAGGTTTCGCTGGTCAGCGGCAAGGCGGTATCCAAGGCGCTGGGCGAGATTGGATTTCGCGTCAGCGAAATTGACGTCCAGCGCGATATTGCTGCCGTGTTGGCGCGCATCAAGCCCGACGTGGCGTTCAATGCGCTCCATGGCCGCTGGGGCGAGGACGGCGCGATCCAAGGCTTGCTGGAAATTCTCAATATCCCTTACACCCATTCCGGCGTTCTGGCCTCGGCGGTGGCGATGGATAAGCCGGTGGCCAAGCATCTCTTCGCCGGGGTCGGTATCCCTTGCGCCGAGGGCCGGGTGCTCAGCCGCGATGAGCTTTTGCAAGAAGAGCCGATGGCGCGGCCGTTCGTGGTCAAACCCTTGAATGAAGGCTCCAGCGTTGGCGTCCATATCGTGCAGCCGGGCGACAATTGGGATTTATCCGATGCGCCGTCGCGGGTGCTGGTGGAGCGCTACATTCCGGGGCGCGAGATTCAGGTGGCGGTGATGGATGGGCGGGCGCTGGGCGCTATCGAGATCCGTCCCAAATCGGGGTTCTATGATTATGCCGCGAAATACACCGCGGGCCTGGCCGTGCATGTGATGCCGGCGCCGCTTGCCGCCAAGGCCTATGATCGGGTGCTCGACTATGCCGAACGGGCGCACCATGTCCTGGGTTGTCGCGGCGTGACGCGCACGGACTTCCGCTACCATGAAGCGGCGGACGAATTCTATATCCTGGAAACCAACACCCAGCCCGGCATGACGCCGCTGTCCCTGGTGCCCGAGATCGCCGCCCACAAGGGCATTTCCTTTGCCGACCTGGTGGCTTGGCTGGTTGATGACGCGGGGGTGCAGCGATGAAAGCGGAACGCGATCTCGGCTTTGGCCCCAGAACTCGAACTTCCTCGCTGCGCGCCTCGCGGGAGATTGAATCATCACCCCGCCGCGGTGAGCGCGAGGCGACGCTGGTTCGCCGCCGCCGGGTGCAAAAGGTGCGCCGCATCGCTGTACCGGCGGTGATTGGCGCTATGGCGATTGCCGCCTTGATTGGTTGGCAAAGCGGCGCCATTGCCGACATGGTCGGTAGCGTGAGCAAGCAGATTGACAGGCAAGCCATCAAGACCGGCCTTGTGATCGATGAAGTGACGGTCAGCGGCTTACGGCGTCTTAGTCGGGCCGACATCTTGGAAGCCGTGGCGGTGCCGTCGGGGACGCCGATCTTCGCTGTCGACATCGATGAGATTCGCAACCGTGTGGCCATGATCGGCTGGGTGAAGTCCGTGGTGGTGGCCCGCGAGCTGCCCAATCATCTGCGGGTGCAGATTACCGAACGCAAGCCCATCGCGGTGTGGCAGCAGCAGGGGCTGTTGGCGCTGATTGATGACGAAGGCGCGGTAATCACTACCGCCGGCCTGGCCGAATTTGCCGATCTGCCGCAAGTGGTGGGCGTCGGCGCGGAGCGCGCCGCGGCGCGCCTGGCGCCGATCTTGCGCGCTGAGCCGACCCTTTATCGCGATATGCAGGCGGCGGTTCGCGTCGCCGATCGGCGCTGGGATGTGGTGTTTAAGAATGGCGTGCGGGTGCGTCTGCCCGACGGCGGCGAGGCGCAGGCGTGGCGACGGCTGGCGCAGTTGCAGGCGCAGCACCGTATTCTGGATCGGGAGATACAGATCGTCGATCTGCGTCAACCCGATCGCTTGGTCTTGCGGCTGACAGCGGAGGAAGTGCATCGCCGGCAATTGGAAGTGGATGCCGGCGTTAAGGGAGGACGCGTATAGTCATGGCAGCGCATCGCGATAAAATAATTGCCGCGCTCGATGTGGGGTCGACCAAAGTTTGCTGCTTCATTGCGCGGCTGACCGAAGATGGCGGCTTTCGCGTCATTGGGATTGGCCATCAGGTATCCACCGGCATCAAGTCCGGGGTGGTGGTCGACATGGAGGAAACCGAAACCTCCATCCGCGCCGCTGTGGACACCGCCGAACGCATGGCGGGCTTGGCGGTGGATTCGGCTTATGTGGCGGTTACCGGCGGCGATCTTGCGTCAGAGGCGGTGACGGTGGACGTCTCGGTGGCTGGCCATGAAATCGGCCAGGTGGATATGCAGCACGCGCTCGATCATGGCCGCGCCGGCTATGACGCCGACGGGCGCGACATCATTCACGCCATGCCGGTTGCCTTTAGCGTCGACGGTGCGGAAGGGGTGCGGGATCCACGCGGGCTGATCGGCGACCGCTTGAGCTTGACGATGCATCTGGTGTCTGCCGCGCCGGGGCCGGTGCGCAATCTGGAAGCCTGCGTCAACCGTGGTCATCTGAAGGTGGCGGGGCTGGTCGCCGCGCCTTACGCCTCGGGCTTGGCCACGCTGGTGGAAGACGAAAAAGCCCTTGGCACCATTGTCGTTGACATGGGCGGCGGCACTACGTCGATCGCGGTTTTTCTGGATGGCGCGTTGGTCTTTACCGATGTCGTGCCGGTGGGCGGCCATCATGTGACGAACGACATTGCCCGCGGGCTGTTGACGCCCATTGCCCACGCCGAGCGGATGAAGACGCTTTACGGCAGCGCGCTCGCCGGCCCGGCGGATGATCGCGAGGTGATCGACGTGCCGCAGCTTGGCGAAGCCGATGGCGACAGCGCCAGCCGCATTCCGCGCTCCATGCTGGTCGGCATCATTCGGCCGCGCATCGAAGAAACCTTCGAGCTGGTCCGCGACCGCCTGGTCGACAGCGGCTTCGACAAGCTCGCCGGCCGCCGTCTGGTGCTTACCGGCGGCGCCTCGCAACTTTCGGGCGTGCGTGACCTTGCCGGCCGCATTCTCGACAAACGGGTGCGGATCGGCCAGCCCTCCGGCGTCAGCGGGCTGGCGGATCTGACGCAGGGTCCGGCGTTTGCAAGCGCGGTGGGCGTGCTGACCTACGCCACCAGCGGACCCATCGAAGCCTACGCCCGTCTGGCGGCCCGCGAACCGCAGGGCCGATTGGCGCGCGTCGGCCGCTGGCTGCGCGATAATTTCTAAGCGCGGCGCAATGTTTTTAGTGTTGAGTACCAGATCATAGACACAGGGGTAGTGGAGAATAGCATGACAATATCACTAAGCTTACCCGAGCTGACCGAGCTCAAGCCGCGCATTACCGTCATCGGCGTTGGGGGCGCCGGCGGTAACGCGGTCAACAACATGATCCGCGCCAATTTACAGGGCGTAGATTTCATCGCCGCCAACACTGACGCTCAGGCGTTGCTGCACTCTGCGGCTTCCCTGCGCATTCAATTGGGGGCGCATCTTACTCAAGGCCTCGGCGCCGGCGCGCGGCCCGACGTCGGCCGTGCGGCGGCCGAGGAAAGCTTGGCTGAAATCATGGAGCACGTCACCGGCAGCCACATGGTGTTCATCACCGCCGGCATGGGCGGCGGCACCGGCACCGGCGCGGCGCCGATCATCGCCGAAGCGATTCGCGAGAAAGGCATCCTCACCGTCGGCGTGGTCACAAAGCCGTTCCAATTCGAAGGCGCCAAGCGCATGCGCTTGGCTGAAGACGGCATTGCCCAACTGCAGAAGTTCGTCGATACCCTGATCATCATTCCCAATCAGAACTTGTTCCGCATCGCCACCGAGAAGACCACCATCGCCGACGCCTTCATGATGGCGGACGAAGTGCTGCACTCCGGCGTGCGCGGCGTGACCGACCTGATGGTCATGCCCGGCCTCGTCAATCTCGACTTTGCCGACGTACGCACGGTGATGAGCGAAATGGGCAAGGCGATGATGGGCACCGGCGAGGCGGAAGGGGAGAATCGCGCGCTGGAAGCCGCCGAAGCGGCGATCTCCAACCCGCTCCTCGACGAAGTATCTATGAAGGGGGCCAAGGGGGTGCTGATCAACATCACCGGCGGCATGGACCTTACGCTGTTCGAGGTAGATGAAGCGGCGAACCGCATTCGGGCCGAAGTGGACGCTGACGCCAACATTCTGGTTGGATCGGCGCTGGATGATTCGCTCAACGGCCAGATGCGGGTGTCGGTGGTGGCGACCGGCATCGATTCGGGCGTGGCGGCGCAGGACCTGCGCACGACCATCGAGCAGCGCATGGCGAGCATCGATAAAGCCTCGCTGGTGGAGCGCGCGGTCACCAGCATCACCACCGCTGAACCGGTCAACGAGCCGGTGGCGGCGCGGGTCGAGGCGGCGGCGGAAGAAGCGGTCAGCGACGATCTTTTCATCGCCCCGGCGCCTCTGGAGTTGAGTCGTCCCGCGGTGGAGAGTCTGGCCGAGGCCGAGCCGGTGATGGAGGCCGTGGCGGCCTCCGCGCCGCAGCCCGAAAAGAAGGGGCCGTCCTGGTTTGAGCGCATGACCGGCCGCAGCCGTCGCCCGACGGATGCGGATCAGGCTCCAGACCTGTTCCGCGCCGAGCAGGCCGAGCCTCGCATCACGGTCACCGTGGAACGCCGGGAACCGGCGGTCGCCGCGCCATCCCCGGCTCGCCTGACTGCCGGCGAACGAGTATCCGGCGGCGGTCGGACGAAAATGGCCGACCAGCTCGACATCCCGACCTTTTTGCGCCGCCAGGCCAACTGACGGCGCACGCCTTAACTACCCCTGAAGACGCGAGCGGCCCGGGTTCCCCACCCGGGCCGCTAACTATTTGTATTCAAATGATATGGATGGTCAGGCGCGCTTGCGTTGCGGCGCCGCTTTGGCCACTTCGCGCTCACGCTCATGGCTGGCCAGCATCTTGACCAGGCTGGAGAGTGTGGATTTGACCGCCGGATCCTTGATCTCGGCGAAGTTTTGCGCCACTTCGATGGCCGAGCGGTTGGTGCCGCCGTGCTTGGGTTCGCCCGCCGGCATTTCCTCATCAAAGCCTTCAAAGAAGAAGCCGATGGTGACGCCCAAGGTCTTCGCCAGCTCATAAAGCCGGCCGGCGCTGATGCGGTTGGCGCCGGTTTCGTATTTTTGCACCTGCTGATGGGAAAGATTGAGGAGATGGGCCAGGGACTCCTGAGTATAGCCCATCATGCTGCGGCGCTGCCGCAGCCGGTCGCCGACATGAACGTCGACCTTCTTGGCAAAGGGGCTTTGCCGCGCGCCGCGGCGACGGCCGCCAGCCGCCCTGGGGGCCGCTTGGGGGGCCTTTTTGCCGGCCGGACGGCCACTCTTGGATTTAGGTTCGGTCATCGCACTGCTCCAACGGACTGCTATTGTTTGCTTGTAAGACGTTATAGGGTATCTTCTCTGCCCGATCCGGGGCCGTTAGGGGTTTCGAATCGGGTCGAACGGGTCAAGGTTCTTTCCCGGTAATCCGTCGTCGCCGTCGCCGCCAGGGCGAGAACGACGTCGGGCTGTGGCAACGAGTAGCACAAAAAATGTTCGGGTGCATGCTCAATCCACTTACCTCGGGAATAGGTATCTAGATAGTTCGCTCCAAGGTTTATCGAAGGGTATACGTAGATCAGTCATGGGCGGTTCAGTGGTCGAGGGAATTTTTTGGCGATCGGGCACCCGGTCGGTAGGTGTGGCGGCAGCGCTGACGCTCTTAGCGCTGGCGCTTGGCGCTTGCAGCAGCAAGTCAAAGGATGAGTATGAGGAGCGTGATGTCTCGACGCTCTATAACATCGCCGGCAACTATGTTGATGACGGTGAATACCGCAACGGCGCCGTGGCGTTTGATGAAGTCGAGCGCCAGCATCCCTACTCGGCATGGGCGCGCCGGGCGCAGCTGATGTCAGCCTACTCTTATTATATGGCGAACAAGTATGAGGACGCGATCCTGGCCGCTGAACGCTTTCTGGCGCTCCACCCCGGTAATAAGGATGCACCCTACGCCTACTATTTGATCGCCATGTGCTATTATGAGCAAATCTCCGATGTCGGCCGCGATCAGAAAATGACCGAGCAGGCGCTCAACGCACTGGGCGAGGTGGTGCGCCGCTTTCCGCAATCCGATTATGCCCAGGACGCTCGCCTCAAGATCGAGCTGACCCATGACCATCTGGCTGGAAAAGAAATGGAAATCGGCCGTTTCTATCAGCGCACGACGGAGCATCTGGGAGCCGCCATCCGCTTCCGCACGGTGGTGGAAAAGTACCCGACCACCACCCACGCGCCCGAGGCGTTGCATCGCATGGTTGAATCCTACCTCGCCCTCGGCATGATCGAGGAAGCGCAGGCCGCCGGTGCTGTCCTCGGGGCAAACTACCCGGGCAGCAAGTGGTATAAGCATAGCTACGCTCTGCTTACCAATACCAAACTTCAGGCCGCCCCGTCCGAGCGTTCGTGGTTCGGCCAGATGTGGGATACGATCTTTTAGGACCACGCACAGACGAGGCCTGGCCATGCTCAGCGCGCTGTCGATAAAGGATATTGTCCTGATCGACCGGCTGGAGCTGACTTTCTCGCCCGGCTTGAGCGTGCTGACCGGCGAGACCGGCGCTGGGAAATCCATTCTGCTTGATGCCTTGGGGCTAGCGCTGGGCGGCCGCGGCGAGCGCGCGCTCATTCGCGCCGGCGCGGAGCGGGCGGTGGTCAGCGCCGTTTTTGAGCCCGGCCACGGCCATCCTGCTTGGGATGTCATCCGCGATCAGGGGCTGGAGATTGATCCCGGCGAGCCTCTCATCCTGCGCCGCATTCTGGAATCCGATGGCCGCAGCCGGGCGTTTGTCAATGACGCGCCGGTGGGCGTCGGCCTGTTGCGTGATCTGGGCGATCTGTTGGTGGAAATCCATGGCCAGCACGATGATCGGGGGCTTCTGAACCCGGCCGCCCACCGCCGACTCCTCGATGCCTTTGGCGGACTGGATGAGGTGGCGGCAGCGGTACGCCAAGCCCATGGCCAGTGGCGTGCCGCCGCCGATGCGGTTGCGGCGGAGGAAAGCAAGTTAAACGCCGCGCGGGCCGAGGAGGAGTTCCTGCGTTTTGCCGTCAATGAGCTTACCGAATTAGCGCCGGCGGCGGGGGAGGAGGCGCGCCTTTCCGCCCGCCGCACCCTGTTGCAGCAAGGGGAGAAGCTGCGGGGAAGCTTAAACGAAATCCTCGCCGACCTGACCCGCGACCATGGCGCGGATGCGGCGTTGCGCGGCGCGCTGCGGCGGTTGGAGCGGATGACTGGCGCGGCGGGGGAGATTGTCGCCCCAGTGCTGGCTCCCCTGGAGCGGGCGGCGGTGGAGGCTGCCGAGGCCATTGCGCTCCTGGAAGAAGCGCTGGCGGCCATCGGCGCCGATCCGTCCGAATTGGAGCGGGTCGAGGAACGACTTTTCAGCCTACGCGCCGCGGCGCGCAAGCATCAGGTGCAGGTCGATGATCTGCCGGCGCTGGCGCAGCGTTTTGCAGACGAGCTTCGCTCCCTGGATCAGGGCGCAGAGCGGCTTCATGACCTGAAAAAAGCCGAACGGCAGACCCGCGCCACGTTCATTGATGAGGCCGCGCGGTTGCGTGATCGTCGCCGCCGCGCTGCAACCGCGTTCGATACCGCCGTCAACAAGGAGCTGCGACCCTTAAAGCTGGAGAAAGCGCGATTTCTTACTCGTATCGACGAACTGCCCGAGGCCGAGTGGAGCGCCGAAGGCGGCGAGCGGGTGGAATTTGAGGTGGCGACCAACCCCGGCGCGCCATCGGGCCCGTTGATGAAAATCGCCTCCGGCGGCGAACAATCGCGCTTTATCCTGGCGCTTAAAGTTGTGTTGGCGGCGCGCGGCTCAGCGCCCACGCTGGTATTTGACGAAGTGGATCGCGGCGTCGGCGGCGCGGTGGCCGATGCGGTGGGTGAGCGGCTGGCGCGGCTTGCTCGCAATGCCCAGGTGCTGGTGGTGACCCATTCGCCCCAGGTGGCGGCCGCCGGCGAACATCATTGGCGGATTTTAAAACGGCTGCGCGCCGCTGCTTCCGGACAGCAAGCGGTGACCGAAGTGGCGGCCCTGGATCGGGACGCGCGCCAGGAAGAGATCGCCCGCATGCTGGCCGGCGCGCAGGTGACCGACGAGGCGCGGGCGGCGGCAGCCCGGCTGATGCAGCGGTGAGCGGACAATGAGCGGTAAAGCGCAGACGCATAAGCCGGTGGAAAAACTGACGCCCTTGGAAGCGGTCGCAGAACTGGAACGACTGGCCAAGGAAATCGCCCACCACAACAAGCTTTATTACCAAGAAGACGCGCCGGAAATCAGCGATGCCGAGTACGACGCGCTGTGGCATCGTAACGCGGCGATCGAAGCACGGTTTCCCGAACTCATCCGCAAGGACAGCCCATCGCATCAAGTGGGGGCGCGGCCATCGGGACGTTTCACTAAAATTAAGCATGCCGTACCGATGCTCTCTCTCGGCAATGCCTTTGCTGATGATGACATTCATGATTTTGTCGATCGCATCCGTCGGTTTTTGAAGCTTGACGCCGCCGCCGAGATCCCCTTCGTCGTGGAGCCGAAAATCGACGGCCTTTCCATCAATCTGCGGTACAAAAGCGGCGTCCTCATTCAGGCGGCGACTAGGGGCGATGGCACCGAAGGGGAAGACGTCACCCGCAATGTGCGCACCATCAAGGAAATTCCGGAAAAACTGCATGGCAAGGATGCGCCCGACGTCATCGACGTGCGGGGTGAAATCTATATGCCGAAATCGGCGTTCTTGAAATTGAACGAGCGACAGGCGGAAAAGGGAGAAAAGGTATTCGCCAATCCGCGCAATGCGGCGGCGGGAAGTCTGCGCCAATTGGACCCGAGCATCACCGCGTCGCGGCCCTTGAAGTTTTTCGCCTATGGCTGGGGAGAGGCGAGCGCGCTGCCGGCAAAGACCCACAGCGGCGTGCTGGAGGCATTCGGCAGGTGGGGCTTTATCGTCAATCCGCTGATCAAGGTATGTAAAACAGAGGCGGAGGTTTTGGCGCGCTATCGTTACATCGAAGAAAAGCGCGCCAGCCTTGATTATGATATCGACGGCGTGGTCTACAAGGTCGATCGTCTTGATCTGCAAGCGCGGCTGGGCTTTGTCGCCCGCGCGCCGCGCTGGGCCATCGCCCATAAATTCTCTGCCGAAAAAGCCACCACCAAACTGCTCGATATCGACATTCAGGTAGGGCGCACCGGCGTGTTGACGCCGGTGGCGAAATTACAGCCGGTATCGGTGGGTGGCGTCATGGTGTCGAACGCGACGCTGCACAACGAGGATGAAATAGAACGCAAGGATATCCGCATCGGCGATACCGTGATCGTCCAGCGCGCCGGCGATGTGATCCCGCAAATTCTGGGATTTGTGCAGGAAAAGCGGCCGCGCGACGCCAAGCCCTATAAGTTTCCCCACGTCTGCCCAGCATGCGGTAGCCATGCGGTGCGCGAGGAGGGCGAGGTGGCGCGGCGTTGTACCGGCGGCCTTATTTGTCCCGAGCAGCGGGTGGAGCGCTTGCGGCATTTCGTATCGCGCAACGCCTTTGATATCGAAGGCTTGGGAGAAAAGCACATCGTCGCCTTTTGGACCGACAAGTTGATTGAAAGTCCGGCTGATATTTTTCGCCTAAGTGACCACAAGGCCGAGCTTGAGGAGCGGGAAGGGTGGGGCAAGCAGTCGGTGGCTAATCTGTTGAAGGCCATCGAGGCGCGGCGAACGATTGCTCTTGATCGCTTTCTTTACGCGCTGGGCATTCGCCATGTGGGCGAGGTGACGGCGCGCGATCTGGCCAAGGCCTATGGCACGTTCGATGCGCTCTTCCACGCCCTCAAGACCGAAGAAGGGCGGCAGGAGCTGCAATCCATTTCCGGCATCGGTCCGGTGGTGGCGCAGGCGCTGGAGGATTTTTTTGGCGAAAAGCACAATCGCGATGTGGTCCATGACTTGCTGCGCGAAGTGACGGTGGAGCCTTATGTTTTCAAGGCGAAGGAATCGGAAATTAGCGGCAAGACTTTGGTCTTTACCGGCAACCTCGACGGCATGAGCCGCAACGAGGCCAAGGCGCGGGCGGAAGCGCTGGGTGCGAAAGTCGCGGGCTCAGTATCAGCGAAAACAGATCTGGTGATCGCCGGCCCCGGCGCGGGCTCGAAACTTAAAACCGCGCAGGCGCTGGGCGTTCAGGTGATCGATGAAGACGCCTGGATGGCGATTCTGGAACGGTCTGCATAAACTGTCACCTCATCCGCGCTTCGCGCACCTTCTCCTCCAAGGAGAAGGGAAGAAAGCCCTCTCCTTGAGGAGAGAGGGTTGGGTGAGGTGATCATTGACTCACCGCGTTAGTACTACCGCGCTCCAGCCGTTGCGGCGAAACCGTTTAAGCAAGGAAAATCCTTGACAGCGATAGGCGGCCATCAGCGCCGCCTCCTGCTTTTCCAAAATTCCCGACAGCACGGCGATGCCGTCTGTCCGCATGCAGGCGGCAATGGCGGGCGCAAGCTTGATCAGTGGATTAAGCAGAATATTGGCAACCAGGATATCAGGTTTGCTGCCGTGCACTTGCGGCGCAGCAAGTCCGGCGGCGGTGATGAAGGCGATGCGCCCGGGCATGATCGGACGTCCGATGGTGGCGACATGATTGATGCCGGCGTTCTGCCGCGCCACGTGCACCGCGATGGGATCAATATCGCTGGCGATGCCGCGCGCGCTGCGCCATACCTTGGCCATGGCGATGGCGAGAATGCCGGAGCCGCAGCCGACATCCCAAACCAGTCTTGGCGCAACGCGGCCGCCCAGCCAATCAATGGCGGCCAGACAACATTGCGTGGTTTCGTGGTTGCCGGAGCCGAAGGCTTGCCCGGCCTCGATTTCCAAGGGCACGGCAAATGGCGGAATTTTATCGGCGTCGTGATGGCCATGCACGAAAAAGCGGCCGATCAGCACCGGCGCCAACAGACGCAATGATTGACCGACCCAATCCGCGTCTTCAACCGGGCACAGCGCCCATGACGCGCCAAAAGGTTGCAAAGCATTGTTTATGGCTTGTTCTTCCGGCGCGTTGCCGAAGTAGTAGGCTTCCACCGTCCAGGCATAGCCTTTCTCGTCGGCCTCGAACGAAGCGAAGGTCGGCGGATGATCCTCATCGCCCAATGCGCTCAGCGCCTCTTCCACCGCCGGCACCTCGGCCTCGGTGACGGTCAGTGTTACTTTCCAGGTGTTGATTTCCTGCACCGTCACGCCGCCCGCACGAAGCCGGCCATGACGCGCTTGGGCGCGCCATGCTCGAATTCGATTTCCAGCTTGTTGCCGTCCACCGCGCGCACCGTGCCGTAGCCGAATTTATCGTGAAACACCCGCTCGCCGATATTGAATGAGGGGCTCTCAACAACCGGCGCGCGGCGCGGCGTCGCTTCAATCACTGCGGGCCGGCGGCGCGGCGCGGTCCAGGCCATCAAGTGCTCATCAGGCGCTTCCTGTTCCCAGGTCTTGACGCGGCCGCGATAAAGCCCGGCGCCGCCTTCATGAACCACATGCTCGACCGGCAGATCATCGATGAAGCGCGACGGCAGACTCGATTGCCATTTACCGAACACTTGCCGATTGGCGGCATGCAGAATAATTGCCCGCCGCCGGGCGCGGGTGAGCCCGACATAACCTAACCGCCGTTCTTCCTCCAAGGCCGGCGCGCCGCCTTCATCCAGCGCCCGCTGATTAGGAAACACGCCCTCTTCCCAACCGGGCAGGAACACGGTGTTGAATTCCAACCCTTTCGCCGCGTGCAAGGTCATGACGCTGACCTTGTCGTCGCCGCCGCCTTCGTTATTTTCCATCACTAGGCTGACGTGCTCCAAGAATCCGCCCAGGTTATCGAAGGCGCTCATGGCGCGCACCAGTTCGGCGAGGTTTTCCAACCGCCCCGGCGCTTCTGGCGAGCGATCTTCGCGCCATAGCGCGATATAGCCTGATTCTTCCAGCACCGTTTCGGCAAGTTGGATGTGGCTGACCGCCTCCATCAGACCGCGCCAGCGCTCAATGTCGGCAACGAATTGTCCCAGCGCCCGACGCGCGGCCGGTTTTAAGTCCTCGGTTTCAAGGAGCGCCTGGGCGGCGCGCAGGAGCGGCATCTGGCCGGTGCGGGCGGTGATGTGCAAGGCTTGCAGCGCCGCCGGGCCAAGTCCACGTTTAGGCGTGTTGATGATGCGCTCGAACGCCAGATCATCATTGCCTTGATGGATTAGCCGCAGGTAGGCAAGCGCATCGCGGATTTCCAGCCGCTCATAAAATCGCGGGCCGCCGATAATGCGATAGGGCAGACCGATGTTGAGGAATCGTTCTTCAAACTCGCGGGTCTGGAAGCCGGCGCGCACCAGCACGGCGATTTCCCGTAGGGCATGGCCCTGCGCCTGCAAACGTTCAATCATTTCTGCCACTACGCGGGCTTCCTCGGGGCCGTCCCAGACGCCGCGCACCACCACTTTTTCGCCATGTCCGGCTTCGGTCCATAACGTTTTGCCGAGCCGGCCTTTGTTCTCGGCAATGAGCCCCGCAGCGGCGGCGAGTATTTGCGGCGTCGAGCGGTAATTCTGTTCCAGCCGGATCACCTTGGCGCCGGGAAAATCGGCTTCAAAGCGCAGGATGTTGCCCACTTCCGCGCCGCGCCAGCCGTAGATCGATTGATCGTCATCGCCGACGCAGCAGATGTTGCGGTGCTGTTGCGCCAACAACCGCAGCCATAAATATTGGCTGATGTTGGTGTCTTGATATTCATCCACCAGGATATAACGGAAGCGCCGCTGGTAGTCGGCGAGCACGTCCGGATGCTGCTGGAAAATCGTCAGATTGTGCAGCAAAAGATCGCCGAAATCGACGGCGTTCAAGGTTCTCAAGCGTTCCTGATAGGCTTTATAAAGCATCGCGCCGCGCCCGTCGGCGAAGCGCTGCGCCTCGCCGGCGCCGATTTTATCGGGAGTAAGGCCGCGGTTTTTCCATTGGTCGATGAGGCCGGCAAGGCCACGCGCCGGCCAGCGCTTTTCATCGAGGTCGGCGGCGGCGATCACTTGCTTGAGCAATCTGATCTGATCGTCGGTGTCGAGAATGGTGAAATTCGACTTCAGCCCGACAAGCTCGGCATGGCGGCGCAGGATTTTCGCCGCCACGGCGTGAAAGGTGCCCAGCCACGGCATACCCTCTACCACCCCGCCAATGAGGCGGCCGACCCGTTCCTGCATTTCCCGCGCCGCTTTGTTGGTAAACGTGACGGCGAGGATTTGGCTGGGATAGGCGCGGCCGGTGGCGAGGAGGTGGGCGAGCCTTGTGGTCAACACCCGGGTCTTGCCGGTGCCGGCGCCGGCCAGCACCAATACCGGGCCGTCGAGCGCTTCCACCGCCTGGCGCTGGCGATCGTTTAAGGTCTCCAGATAGGCGGCGGGAGCATCGTGCGCCGGCGTGGCCAGCTCATTTAAATCGAAGGGATCGGGCATGGGGCCGAGTTTATAACCAAGGTCGACCGGTTTGTCAGCTTGCCGCCGGCAACGACACCGGCCGGCGGCGGCGGATGCCGATCTTGTGGCCGACCTCCTTGGGCCGGGCGATACGGCGATGGGCTTCCAGATAAGCGGTCAGGGTCGCCAACTCATGGGCCGGGATAGACAGGCTTTTCCGGTTTTTCAGGTCGACATGGACCGCGATCTGCTCCGAGGTGGCGGCCAGGAAATCATCGCGTTCCTGATACATTTCCATGAAACAGTGGATGCGCTTGCGGTCGCGGTCAAGAAGTTGCAGGCGCACCGCCACCGGATCTCCTGCCACGAGCTCCTGCTGGTAGGTAAAATGGGTTTCCACCACGAACATCGCCGATCCCTTTGCGGCGGCATAGGCGCGGCCCAGGCCCACCAGCTCGAAAAACCCTTCGAGCGCGCGATCAAACAGCGCCGCATAATGGGCGACGTTCATATGACCGTTATGGTCAACCCAGGCCGGCGGCACCAAGCGCCGTTCAAGGGTAATAGGCGCAGACTCGATCATGCCGGGCGTCAGTCATGGTTTTGCCGTAAATCCTGATTAGCATCATTGTCCTCATATGCCTTTATAGCCTACTCTCAAGTCGACACAAGGACAGCGCCAAAGGTCAATAAAGCTTGAGGAAGGGTCTCATCATAGCCGGCGTGGTGGTGGCGGCGCTCATCGCAGCGGCGCTGATCGTGCCGAGCTTCCTGGATTGGAACAAATACCGCGGCGAGATCGAAAGCGTTGCCGAGGCCGCCACCGGGCGCGACGTGCGCATCGAGGGGGACGTTTCCTTCGCCATCCTGCCGATGCCGTCGCTGACCGCCGAGAAGGTGGCGTTGGCCAACCTGCCCGAGGGCGAGGCCAAAGACATGGCGACCCTGGACGCCCTGGAGGTCCGGGTCGGCTTCTGGCCGCTGCTTTTTGGCCGGGTCGAGGTCCAAAAAATCGTTCTGATAAAGCCGGTTATCGCCCTGGAAGTGCTGCCCGACGGACGCAAGAACTGGGAATTTGCCAGCACCAAGAAAGAGGGGGAGGCGGAAGCTTCGGACGGCGCCATCTCGCTGCAGCGGTTCGTCATCAAGGATGGCGCCTTAAGTTACGTCGACCTGGCGACCAACAAGCGCCATCTGGCTCAGGACATCAACCTCTCCCTGTCGGCCGACGGCATGGCGGGTCCCTTTGACGCCGAGGGGCGGCTCTCCTACCGCGACGTGCCCATAAAGCTTGATCTTTCAATGGGCCGGCAGGACGACAAGGGAGTGGCCCCGGTCAAGGCCAAACTGGGGCTGGGCGAGGCCGAGGTCCGCCTCGATGGCAACGCTCGCTTGGCAGACGCCCTTGGATTTAGCGGCGAATTTTCCGCCGAGGCGGACAAGCTGACGTCGCTGCTGGCAGCCGCGAAGCGACTCGGCGGCGGCAAGGAGGAGGCCATGGCCTTCGATCAGCCGCTCCAAGCGCAAGGCAAGATCGCCTATGGCAATGATAAGGTCACGGTATCCGATTTGCAGGCCTCGCTTGGGGAAAGCCAGCTTGCCGGCAGTCTGACTCTGGGCTTAAGCGATGCGCCCACCATCGACGCCGTCCTAAAGGCGTCGTCTCTCGATCTTGACGTCATCTTGGCCGCCCTGCCGCCAAAGCCCGAAGATGCGCCGGCGATGACCCCGGACGATTTGTTGAAGGCCGTTGATCTCGGCGATTTCAGCGGCCCCATCGAGATGACGGCGGATGCCATCAAGTATCGTGGGCAGAGCATGCAGCAGGCTGAGATAAAGCTCGTCACCTCGCCGCGTGAGACCACGATCAGCCGGGCGCACCTGCGGCTGCCCGGCACTACCGACGTCACGCTCTCCGGCGCGCTGGCGCGGGATGGCGATCGCCGTTTCGATGGCCGGGTGAAGATGTCGTCGAAAAGCCTGCGCGATCTCCTGCAATGGCTGGAGGCGGTTCCCGCCGACGTCAGCGCCAACCGCTTGCAGGCATTCTCTCTGGATGGCGCGTTGACGGTTCTCCCGGCGGCGGTGATCGCCAAGGACGCCACCGTGAAGCTGGACGCCACGACGGCCAAGGGCGTGCTGCGCTATGACTTAGGCACGCCGCGGACCCTCACCCTTGACGCTACCGTCGACCGCTTGAACCTTGACGGCTATGTCGCCAAAGGCACATGCACATTTGGCGATGACGCCGCCAAGCCGGCAACGCCGCCAGCAACGCCCAAGGCGGAAACGCCCACCACCATGACCGTCAAGACGCGCATTGGGCAGTTTTCCTGCGAAGAGCTGAAGGGGAGCGACCTTGCCGTCGATCTGTCCATGGTCGAGGGTGGTCTTGCCATCCGCAAATTGAGCGCCGCCGCGCTTGCCGGCCTGGCGGTCGATATGACGGGCACGGTGCGCGGCGAAGGTGACAAACAACGCTATAAACTGAGCGGCAAAATTTCCGGCAAATCGTTGACTGAGGCCCACCGGGTCGCGCCGGGGCTGCTGCCGTTGCCGCCCAACGCCGTCAAGAGCGGTCCGGTGGACATCACGTTTTCCCTGGATGGCGCGCCTGACCGCATCGCCTTTAATACCTCCGGCGCGCTGGGACCGTCGCGGTTCTCCGGTACCGGCGCGATGACGCCGGCGGAGAAGGGCAAGGAAGGTTTCCGCTCGCTGGACGCCACCATCACGCTGGCCGGCAATTCCCTCTCGGCGATCATCGGCCAATGGGAACTGGGCCTGCGCGCGCCGGCGCCTCAGGACGATAAGCCGATTTCCCTGCGTGGCACATTGAAGGGTCCGGCCACCGCCCTCGACCTTGATCTGAAAGCCGACGTGGCCGGGGGGCAAGCGGCCATCACCGGCACCCTCCATCGCGGCGGGGAAGCCATGACTTATGAGATGAAGGTCAAGGTCAGCGGCAAGGATGCCCGGGCGTTCGTGCGCGGGCTCGGCGTTGGCTTTGCCGAGGACGCCGAGCCATTGGGCGCGCTGAATTTGGCGACGGATATCGCCAGGAGCGAAAAGACCTTAAACATCAAGGGCCTGTCTGGCCAGTTCGGGCCGGTCAAGGTCAATGGCGCGGCTACCGTCAATTTGGCTGGCGCGCGGCCCATGATCAGCGGCGATTTCACCGCTGGGGCGATCGAGCTTGATCGCTTCATGAAGCCGGCGCCAAAACCGGAAAAGGCGAAAAAAGATGCGCCGCCGCCGCCTCGTCCCTGGTCCAAAGAACCGTTCAATACGGCTTGGCTGAAAACGTTCGACGCCAATGTAAAGTTGCGCGCCGACAGCCTTACCGCTCGTGGCTATCGCTTCGAACAGCCTAAGTTGACAGTGGTCGTGAATAACGGCCAAATGCGTATCGACGGTCTGACCGGCAAGCTGTTCGACGGCGAGGTGGCGCTTGATTTCGCCTTTGGCGGCGCAGCCAACAGTCCGCTCAATCTGAAATTCGATATTCGCAACGCCTCCATGGAAAAGGCATTGACCACGGCGGCGAATACCAAGGCGGTAACCGGCACGATGAATTTAAGCGGCGCCTTTTCCGGCGCGGGCGCCAGCCCCTATGATCTGGCGCGCTCTATCGATGGCAAAGCCCTGATCGGTCTTTCCGATGGCATTGTGCGCGGCATTGACATGCCGAGGCTTGCCAGCGGCTTGAAGACCTTAAGAGACACCGGCGGCCTTGGCTCCTTGATCGGTGGCGCATTGGCCGGCGGGCAAACCAAGCATAAGGGCTTTGCCGGAACCATTACCTCCAAAGATGGCGAGCTTGATTTGTCCAATCTGGTGGTTGAATTGGAGGCGGCCAAGGCGCTACTGGGCGCAAAAGCCAGCCTGCCCAACTGGTCGGTGGCGTCCGCCGGCAAGCTGCAATTGAACGATCAGCCGCAGGTACCCCCGATTGGCGTGAATATCGGCGGCGCGTTGAGCGCGCCGATTGTTACTTATGACACCAAGGCTTTTCGTAACCACATGGCGATGGAGATTGGCCGCGCCATATTGCAAAGCACCACCTCGGGCGGCGGCCTGAAACAGCTGTTGCAAGGTCAGCAGCCGGCAACCACCGAAACCGCGCCGGCGACCGAGGGCACAACCACCGCGCCCAGTGAAGCGCAGCCGAGCACGCAACCCGCGCCCACTAAGCCGGAAGACGCCGGCAAGGTTCTGTTCCAGGAACTGTTGAAAAAGCTCGATAAGAAGAAAGCGCCGGCGGAACAGCCGCAGCAGTAGCCTTAGCCGTCCTCCAGCAAGGCTCGATTTTCCAAGACATAAACCCTAAGCGCGCTTGATAGATTGCCAGTGCGGGCGCTGTCGATTTCGCTGACCAGCGCGGCGAGCGTCAACCCGCGCCGGCGGGCGATGCGCTGCAACGCCGACCAAAAAGCGTCTTCCAGTGAGATTGAGGTACGGTGGCCGGCGATGCTGACCGAGCGTTTTTTCAGCTGCGTCAACAGTCATTCTCCCGGCCTGGTCATGCGCTTGGGGTCCACCAGGCGGAAAAATTCCTCTTTCGTCACCACGCCAAGCTCCAGCGCCGATTGTAAGAGCGTCAGACCCTTCTCGTGGGCGTGCTTGGCGACCTTGGCCGCCTCGTCGTAGCCGATCTTCGGGGCCAGAGCGGTAACCAGCATCAGCGAGCGGTCAACCAGCTCCGCGATGCGGGCGCGATCCGGCTCCAGTCCTATCAGGCAGCGCGCGGTAAAACTGTGGCAGGCGTCGGCCAAGAGGCGGATCGACTGCAACAGATTATAGGCAATCACCGGCTTATAGACATTGAGCTCCAGATGGCCTTGGCTGCCGGCGATGGTGATCGTCATGTGGTTGCCCATCACCTGGCAGGCGACCATGGTCAAGGCCTCGGCCTGGGTCGGATTGACCTTGCCCGGCATGATCGACGAACCGGGTTCATTTTCCGGCAGCCGTAACTCACCCAGTCCACAGCGCGGGCCGGATCCTAAGAGCCGAATGTCGTTGGCGATCTTCATGCAGCCGACGGCGATGGTATTTAATACCCCCGACACCTCGACCAGGGTGTCATGGGCGGCCAACGCCTCGAACTTGTTGCGCCCGGCAAGGAACGGCAGGCCGGTCAGGCGGGTGATTTCCGCCGCCACCGCCACATCAAAGCCCATGGGCGCATTCAGGCCGGTGCCGACAGCGGTGCCGCCCTGAGCCAGTTCGTAAAGCCGGTTCAAGCTCGCATGCAGGCGTTCAATGCCAGTGGCGATCTGGTGGGCGTAAGCCGAGAATTCCTGACCCAGAGTCAACGGCGTGGCGTCTTGCAAATGGGTGCGGCCGATCTTGACGATATCGTCCCAGGCCGCCGCCTTGGCGGCCAGGATGGCGCGCATGGCTTCCAGCGCCGGCAGCAGCCGGTGATTGATTTCCAGCGCGGCGGCGACGTGCATGGCGGTGGGGAAGGTGTCGTTGGAGGATTGCGAGCGGTTGACGTGATCATTGGGGTGAACCGGGCTTTTGGCGCCCAGATCACCGCCCAACAGCACATTGGCGCGGTTGGCGATCACCTCGTTGACATTCATGTTGCTCTGGGTGCCCGATCCGGTCTGCCACACCACGAGCGGGAAATGGTCTTCGAGCGCACCCTCGATCACTTCGTCGGCGGCTTGCGCGATGGCTGCCGCCAGCCCTTCCTCCAGTACGCCGAGGCGTTGGTTTGCCAGCGCCGCGGCTTTTTTAATAATGCCGAGCGCGCGGATGAGCGGCAGCGGCATACGCTCCTCGCCGATGGGGAAATTTAGGAGCGAGCGCTGGGTCTGCGCCCCCCAATAGCGGTCGGCTGGCACCTCGATGGGGCCGAAAGTGTCGCTTTCGCGGCGGGTATTAGCGGGGGACATGATGCTGCCTCCTTGAACCGAGTGGTTCCGAGGCAACCCTACTTCTTCTTGCGGAAGCGGTCGAGGGCGACGACGTTGGCATCGCCGCCGGAGGCAGGACCGTCATCCTCGGGCGGCATCTCCGTCTCTCCGACGGCGGTGTTCTTGGCGGCATGGCCGGCGGCAGATTTTTTCTTGGCGGCGGCGCTGCCGCGCTGGAACTGCAAACCAAACTCAACGCTGGGGTCAAGAAAACCGGTCAGGGCATCGAAGGGAATGACCAGATGCGCCGGCTTCTGGTTGAAGCTGAGACCCACCTCGAAATGATCGTCGGTCACTTTCAGGTCCCAGAATTGGTTCTGTAGAACCACCGTCATCTCTTCCTTGTAGCGTTCCTTCAGGTAGGCGGGGATGGAGACGCCGGGATGGTCGGTGCGAAAGGCGATGTAGAAATGATGCGCCCCTTTCAAGCCATGGGCCGCGGTATCAGCCAGCACCTGCCGCACCACGCCGATGAGGGCGTTTTGAACAAGGTCATCGTATAAAATGCGATTCTTATCCGCCATCTGCCTGCCGCCGCGCTCCGGCCGCCAGCGGCCACGGAGAACTTCATTCAAGGTCGTGACATTTTATAGTACGTTCGCCGCGCCGTCGCGAGTCTGAAATTCCGCCGGCAAGATGGAAGGAGGGGGAACCATGCGCGCGGTCTTATGCAAGGCTTTTGGCGGGCCGGAAACCCTGGTATGCGCGTCCGTTCCGCCGCCGGCCATGAAGCCTGGCCATGTCCGGGTCGCCATCCATGCCGCCGGCGTCAATCTGGCGGATACGCTGATCATTCGCGGCCGCTATCAGGACAAGCCCGACTTTCCCTTCTCGCCGGGCAGCGAAGTGGCCGGCGTGGTCAGCGAGGTGGGCGCGGGCGTCAGCCGGCTTCACGTCGGTGACCGGGTGCTGGCGCGCACCGGCTGGGGCGGCTACGCCGAGGAGGCCGTGGTTCCGGAAACCGCCGCCGTGATCCTGCCCGAGGCCATGGATTTCATTACCGCCGCCGGCTTCATTGTCGTCTACGGCACCGCGATTCATGCCCTGGCTGATCGCGGCCGCCTCTGCCCAGGCGAGACGCTTCTGGTGTTGGGCGCGGCGGGCGGCGTCGGCTTGGCGGCGGTGGAGCTGGGCAAGGCGCTGGGAGCCCGCGTGATCGCCGCCGCCAGCTCCGCCAATAAGCTT
>JACFMS010000002.1 GCA_019455285.1 Sphingomonadales bacterium | reverse complement strand
TTGCGCCGGCGCTGTCCGGCCTTCATCTCGTCGAGGCGGCAAGTCCGCGCGAGGAGGCCGGGGCCATCGCGCTGGCCATGCGCGAGGCGTTGGAGGAGCCGGGACGCACGGCGGCGCTCATCACCCCGGACCGGGCGCTGGCCCGCCGGGTGGCGGCGGCGCTCAAGCGTTGGGGCATCGCGGTGGACGATTCGGCGGGCGCGCCCTTGACCGAAACCCCGCCCGGCGTCTTTCTATTGCTGCTGGCGGAACTGGCGGCGGGCAGCGTCGCGCCGGCGCCGCTTCTCGCCGCTCTCAAACATCCCTTGGCGGCCGGCGGCATGGCGGCGGGAGATTTTCGCGCCCGGGTGCGTGAGCTCGATCGCCTGTGCTTGCGCGGGCCGCGTCCGGCGTCGGGCCTGGCGGGCGTCGCTGACGTTGTGGCCCGTCACGCGCCGCCGCGTCTGCGGACGTGGTGGGCGGACGTATCGGCGCGGTTGGAGCCGCTGATCGCGGCCTTGCGCGCCGAGGCCTCCGTGGCGAGCCACGTCGCCGCCCACGTCGCCGCTGCCGAAGCGCTGGCCGCCAGCGACAGCGAGGACGGCGCAAGCCGGCTATGGACGGGGGAGGCCGGCGAGGCGGCGTCGCAGTTCCTTGCCGAGCTGATGGAAACGTCCGCCGGCTGGCGCATCGCCGGGGCCGACTATCCGGCGCTCCTGAAGGTGCTGATGAAGACCGTGACGGTGCGCCCGGTCTATGGCCGTCATCCCCGGCTGAAAATCTGGGGGCCGTTGGAAGCGCGCTTGCAGCAGGCGGACCTGGTGATCCTCGGCGGCTTGAACGAAGGGTCATGGCCGCCCGACCCCGGCGTCGATCCCTGGCTGTCGCGGCCGATGCGCGCCGACTTCGGCCTGCCGCCGTTGGAGCGCCGCATCGGACAGGCCGCCCATGATTTCGCCCAAGCCGCCGCCGCGCCCCGGGTGATACTGACCCGCTCGACCCGGGTTGACGGCGCGCCCACCGTGCCGTCGCGCTGGCTCCTACGGCTGGCGGCGGTGCTGGGCGAGGAAAAAATTCCTGCCGGGCCGTGGCGATCGTGGCATGGCGCGCAGGATCGGCCGGCCGCCGTTGCGCCGTGTTCACGGCCGGTGCCGACGCCGCCCATTGCCGCCCGGCCGCGCCAGTTGTCGGTGACGCAGTTGCAGACCTGGATGCGCGATCCTTACGCCATCTATGCCCGGTATATCCTCAAGCTCGAACCCTTGGACCCGCTGGACGCCGATCCCGGCGCGGCGGAGAAGGGCACGGTCATCCATCAGGCGCTGGAGGAGTTCGTGCGCGCCTATCCCGTCGATCTGCCGGCGGACGCCCTGGATCAGCTCCTATCCTGCGGGCAGCGGGCGTTTGCCGCCTACCTCGACCGCCCGGCGGTGCGCGCCTTCTGGTGGCCACGCTTTCTCCATGTCGCCCAATGGTTCATCGCCACCGAGCAGGAGCGCCGGCTTAGCCATCAGACGGTGCTGTCGGAGGAACGCGGACGCATGCCCGTCGCCGCGCCGGGGCTCGCCGAGCCGTTCACGGTGATCGCCAAGGCCGATCGCATCGACCGCACGGCGGAGGGACTTGTGGTTATCGACTATAAGACCGGCAACCCGCCCAGCGCCCGCGAGCTTCATGCCGGCTTTGCGCCGCAGCTTCCGGTCGAGGCGCTGATCGCCGAAGCGGGCGGCTTTAAGGGGGTGCCGGCAGCGGCGGTGGCGGGACTGGAATTCTGGCGTCTGTCGGGCGGCGAGCCGGCGGGCAAGATTACGGCGATGAAGGAGATCGCGCGCCTAAAAGCGGCGGCGGATCAGGGCTTGCGCGATCTGGTGGCGCTGTTCGCCCGTCCCGAGACGCCTTATCTGTCGCAGCCCCGTCCGGCGATGGCGCCGGCGGGCGACTTCGATCATCTGGCGCGGATCAAGGAATGGGGCAGCGTGGCGGCGCTGGGCGGTGAGGAGAAAAATTCATGACCGCCAATCAGCGCGCCGCCGCCGATCCCAATGTTTCGGCCTGGGTGTCGGCCTCCGCTGGCACCGGCAAGACTCATGTGCTCACCAGCCGGGTGCTGCGCCTCCTCCTATCGGGCGCGACGCCGGATCGCCTGCTGTGCCTGACGTTCACCAAAGCGGCGGCGGCGCAGATGGCGAACCGCATCCATCGGCAATTGGCGCAGTGGACGACCGCCGGCGATGACAAGCTGATGGCGGATCTGGAAAGTCTCGACATCAAGGTCAATGAGGCAACAAAGGCGCGCGCGCGCAAACTGTTCGCCGAAGTGCTCGATCTGCCGGGCGGCCTGAAGATCGCCACCATTCATGCTTTTTGCCAAGCGCTGTTGGCGCGCTTTCCCTTGGAGGCGGCGCTGCCGCCGCATTTTGATACGCTGGACGAACGCAGCGCCGCCGAAGCGGTGAGCGAAGCGGTGGACGGCATGCTGGCGCGCGCCGAGAGCGACCATGAAGTTAGCGCGGCGCTCGATCGCATCGCCCGACGGTTGAGCGAATTCAGCTTTCCTGATCTGATGCGGGAAATTCAGGATGAACGCGGCGCGCTGGAACGCTTGGCTCGCGCCCACATCACACGGGATGGCTTTACCGCCGCCATTCGCCGCGTCCTGGGGCTGAGGGTTGATGAAACGGCGGCGGAGGTGCGGCAAGCGGCGGGCGATGAGCGCGCTTTTGATGGCAACGGCTTGCGCGCTCTTGCGGCGGCTTATGCGATGGGCAGCGAGGCCGAACAGAAGCGCGGCGATGTCATTGCACGCTGGATCGAGGATGCGGCGCAGCGTGCAGCCACACTTGATGACTATGTTGAGGTTTTTCTTACCAAGAACGGCGAGCCGCGCAATCTGGATAAAAGCGTCACCAAGAAGACGAGCGATCGGCTGCCGCAGGGAAAAGATATTTTCGCCGCCGAACAGGCGCGGTTTGCGGCGGTTTGCGATCGCCTGAAGTTGATCGAGGTTGCCGACAACAGCGTCGCCATGCTCAGCCTGGCGTTGGCGTTTCTTGATTTATATGACGATGAGAAACGCCGGCGCGCCGTGCTCGACTATGACGATTTGATCCTCGCCACCTTGCGCTTGCTGGCGACGCCGGGGATCGCGCCGTGGGTGCTCTATAAGCTCGATGGCGGGCTCGACCATGTGCTGATCGACGAGGCGCAGGATACCAACCCCGAGCAATGGCGGGTGATCAAGGCTCTTGCCGATGAATTTTTCGCCGGCGCCGGCGCGCGCGAGGAGAAGCGCACGGTGTTCGCGGTCGGCGACGTCAAGCAGTCGATCTACAGTTTTCAGGGCGCTGACCCGCGCGAGTTCGCCGCCGCGCGCGATCATTTCTCTGCGAAAACATCGGCGGCGGGCGAAACCTTTCGCGATTTGCCGCTCGACTTGTCATTTCGCTCCGCGCCCGCGGTGCTGCGCTTTGTTGATGAAGTCTTTGCCGATGACGGGGCGCGCGCCGGGCTGCTTGATCCGCACTATCATGGCCATGATACGGTGCGTCAGGGCGCGGCGGGACTGATCGAGCTGTGGCCGCCGGAAGCGCCCGCTGCGGCCGAGGACAGCGACGGTTGGCTGTTGCCGTTCGCGGTCGATGATCGGCTAGGCCCGGAGGCGCGGCTGGCGCGGCGCATCGCCCGCACCATCAAGGGCTGGCTTGACGATCATGTAATGCTGCCGTCGCGCGATCGACCCATCCGCGCCGGCGATATTCTCATTCTGGTGCGCCGCCGCACTGCCTTCGATCAAGTGCTGATCAGCGCGCTGAAGGATCTTGGTATCCCGGTCGCCGGCGCCGACCGCATGGTGGTCACCGACCCCATCGCGGTGATGGATTTGATGGCGTTGGCGCGCTTTGCGCTGTTGCCCGAGGACGACTTGACGCTGGCCACGGTGCTGAAAAGTCCGCTCATCGGTCTGGACGAAGAAATGCTTTTCGCCCTGGCCTACGATCGCGGCCGGCGCTCGCTGTGGGCGGCGCTTCAGGAGGCGAGCGCGCCGGCGCTGGTTGCCGCCCGCGATTATCTGGCGTCGATCATGACGCGCGCCGATTATCAGCCGCCGTTCGAGTTTTTCGCCGATATTCTCACTCTGCCCGATGCCGAGGGACGAAGCGGGCGGGCGCGCATCCTGGCTCGCCTGGGCGAGGAAGCCAACGACCCCTTGGATGAATTTCTGGCACTCGCCGTTGCCTACGAAGCGGCGCATACGCCGTCGCTGCAAGGTTTCCTCCATTGGCTGGAGGCGCGCCCCGTGGAGATCAAGCGCGATAGCGAGGAAGCGCGCGATGAAGTGCGAATCATGACCGTGCATGGCGCCAAGGGTCTGCAAGCGCCCATCGTCATTCTGCCCGACACCTGCCAGATGCCGTCCTTCGGCTCGCGCCTCTTGTGGCTGCCGCACCCCGCGGGCGAGGGCATAATCCCGGTGTGGCCGGGGAGCAGCGACAATGAGCGCGGGCCTTGCGCCCAGGCGCGCGCCGAACAGACGGCGCGGGGAATGGAGGAACAAATGCGGCTCCTCTATGTGGCGCTGACTCGGGCCGAGGATCGGCTTTACATCGGCGGCTGGGTGGGGCCTAAGGGCAAGGCCCGGGGCTGCTGGCACGATCTCCTGGCCGACGCCCTGTCCCGGCTGCCCGAATCGGTGGACGTGGAAACCCCCTTCGGCCTGGTCCGGCGCTACGAGGAGGCGCAGCAAGCGCCGGCAAAGGGCGACGGCAAGGCGGTCGCCAGTGAGACAGCCATCATGCCGCCCGCCTGGCTGCGATCGGCTCCGCCCGCGGAGCCGACGCCGCCCCGACCGCTTGCGCCGTCGCGGCCGGCGGACGCCGAACCGGCAGCGGCCAGCCCCTTGCAGGCGGCGGCCCTCAAGAAAGAGGCGGCGGTGCGCTTCCGCCGCGGCCACCTCATTCATCGCCTGCTGGAACGCTTGCCGGACCTGCCGGCGGAGCGCCGCCGCGCCGCCGCCGAGGCGTTCCTGTCCCACCCCGCCCATGGCCTGTTGCCGGACGAGGTCGCCGAGCTCATCGGCCATGTGCTGCGACTGATCGATGATCCCGCCTTCGCGCCGCTGTTTGCCCCCGGCTCGCGGGCGGAAGCGCCGCTTGTCGGCCTTATCGGCGACACTCCGGTCAGCGGCCAGATCGACCGCCTGTGCGTGACCGAGGACGCGGTGCTGATCGTCGATTATAAGACCAACCGCCCGCCGCCCGCCTCCGTGGCCGAGGCGCCGCTCGCCTATCGCCGGCAGATGGCGGCTTACCGTCGTTTGCTGCAGGACATCTACCCCGGCCGGCCCGTCCGCGCCGCGCTGCTATGGACCGACGGACCGACGCTGATGGAGCTGCCGGCTGACGCTCTCGATGCGATCAGCTTTTCGTGATCATGCGGTTCCTTGACGGGGGCTCAGGCGGTTCTTAGATTGAAGCTGACAGTTTTGGTGAAAGGACAGCGATATGGCGGCGAAAGCGACAGTGGCGGTAACGGACGCAACCTTTGAAAGGGAAGTCTTGCAGTCCGATAAGCCCGTGTTGGTGGATTTCTGGGCGGAATGGTGCGGCCCGTGCCGCATGATCGGCCCGTCGCTGGAGGAAATCGCCAGCGAGCGGCAAGACATCGTCATCGCCAAGATCAACATTGATGAAAACCCCACCGCGCCGACGCAATACGGCGTGCGCAGCATTCCAACCATGATCATTTTCAAGAACGGCCGGCCGCACGCCACCAAGATCGGTGCGCTGCCCAAGTCGGCGCTGGTCAATTGGATCAACCAGTCGGTGGCGTAAAGACAGGCTCATGGCAAAAACGCGGATCGGCATCGTCGGCTGCGCCGGCCGCATGGGTCGGACGCTGATCAGGGAAATTCTCGCCACCGATGCCGCGATGTTGATCGGCGGCACCGAGCAGCCAGGCCATGCCGCTGTCGGCAAGCCGATCCTGGACCCGGAAAGTCATGTCGATACTGGCCTCTTGGTCACCACCGATGCTCTGGCGATGTTTGAAGCCGCCGACGCGGTGATCGATTTTACGTGTCCCACCGCCACCGTCTATCACGCTCACCTGGCCAGCCAAACCAAGACCGCGCTCATCATCGGCACCACGGGATTGAGCGCGGCGCAAAGCGCTGATCTGAAAACCGCCAGTGAAAGAACCGTGATCCTTCAGGCCGCCAACTTTTCGCTGGGCGTCAATCTCCTTCTGGCGCTGACTGAAGAGGTGGCGCGGCGCTTGAACGAGGATTTCGATATCGAAATTCTGGAGATGCACCATCGTTTGAAGGTTGATGCGCCGTCGGGCACGGCGGTGGCGTTGGGCCAAGCGGCGGCGGCCGGCCGCGGCGTCGATCTTGCGCAGAATTCCGATCGGGTGCGTGACGGCATCACCGGCGCGCGCCAGCGCGGTCACATCGGCTTTGCCACGTTGCGCGGCGGCAATGTGGTGGGCGATCACACGGTGATCTTCGCCGCCGACAATGAGCGCATCGAATTGACGCACAAAGCGGCCGATCGCGCCATCTTCGCCCGCGGCGCGGTGGCGGCGGCGTTGTGGTCCAAGGACCGCGCGCCGGGCTATTACGGCATGGCGGACGTGCTGGGGTTTGCCCGCTGACGCGATAGCGCATCGCACAGCGCCGCGGCCAAATCGACGCGCTCCGGCGCGGTCAAAAAATCACCGATGTACAGATCGCGGCCATGGGAGGTAAGGCGCAGACGGTTGTCATCCCACCGTCCGCGGTCGAGTTCGACGCGCACCCAATAGGGTTGAAACATCCATTCCTGATAGCGGCCATCCGGTTCGCGCCGGCCGACGGTCAATGCCTGATCGTCCAGGCGGATGGTTTCGATGAGATCGGCGCGGCGGTAATTGACCCGGAACGCCCAGTAGACCAACGCCACATCGAGCCCGAAAAAGCCGAACACCGGCCACGCGCCTTGCAGCACGAAGATCATGCCGGCGGTAAAGCTGACGGCGCTCAAGGCGGCCATCAGCAGGAAAAAGCCGCGCGCCGACAGCGAGCGGTGGGGGTAGAGCGCGGCATCGAACCACACCGGCGGGGCGTTACTCATAAGGCCTAGAATAACCCTCCCCCCGTGGGCGCGCAAACGGCTTTGCCGGGGCTCGCATCGCCGCTAGACTCGCGCCGACGCCCACAACGTGGATATGAAGGCATGACCCCTAAGAATCGCGAAGAATTTTTCCGTCGTCTGGCCGAGCGCAACCCGGAGCCGAAAAGCGAACTGGAGTACGTCAACCCCTATACCCTTCTGGTGGCCGTCATCCTGTCGGCCCAGTCCACCGACGTGGGCGTCAACAAGGCCACCAAGGCGCTGTTTAAAAAGGTGCAAACGCCGGCCGCCATGGTCAAGCTGGGCGAGGCCGGCTTGAAGGAATATGTCAAAACCATCGGCCTTTATAACGCCAAGGCGAAGAACATCATCAAGGCGTCGGAAATCTTGGTGCGCGAGCATGGCGGCAACGTGCCCGCCGATCGCGCGGCGCTGGAAAAACTGCCCGGCGTCGGCCGCAAGACGGCGAACGTGGTCCTAAACGTCGCCTTCCATCAGCCGGTGATCGCTGTCGATACCCACATCTTCCGGGTCGCCAACCGCACCGGACTGGCGCCCGGCAAAAATCCGCTCGTCGTGGAGGAGAAATTAGAAAAAGTGGTGCCGTCCGCCTATTTGCTGCACGCCCACCACTGGCTCATTCTGCATGGCCGCTATATCTGCAAGGCAAGAAAGCCCGCCTGTCCGGTCTGCCCGGTCGCCGACTTGTGCGCCTTTAAGGACAAGACCCAGGTGGATTAAGCCAAAACTATATTCCCGATCGGGAATAATATACTAAAAATATTGTCTATAAATAGAAAAAGTTCCTGAGCGGTAATATTTTATTGAATTAATCGCTTATTATCCTATAATATTACCGTACGGTAATATTATAGGACGGTGTTTTTTGATGAAATACACCCCGGAATGGCTGGGCGGTCAGGTGCGTGATGCGCGTAAAGCGTTAGGGGTGACGCAAAAGGGTTTAGCGCTTACCTCCGGCACCGGCTTGCGGTTCATTATCGATCTGGAAAAAGGCAAGCCCACCTGCCAGCTTGGCAAAGCGCTTACCGTGCTGCACACGCTGGGGATCAAGATCGTCCTGACCTTGCCGCCGATGGCGCCGTCAACGCCAACGTCCGACGGCGGCGGCAAGGATCACGAGCCAGGGCGCACGGCATAGCAAATGACTCGGACACTCGACGTTTATCTCCATAAATGGCTGGTGGGACGACTTGTTCAGGATGATCATGGCCAAATGGCATTTGATTATAGTGAAAGCTGGTTAGAGCGACCGAGCGCCACTCCTCTCTCTCGCTCCCTGCCGTTACGGCGTGCGCGATTTCCGCTCCATGAATGCCGCGGCTTTTTTGCTGGCATCTTACCGGAGGAAAGCAAGCGCGAGATCATCGCCAGGAATCTCGGTATCAGTTCCCAGAATGATTTTGCCATGCTGGAGTGCATCGGCGGCGAGTGCGCCGGCGCGGTGACGTTTGTTTCTGCCGGAGAGCCTCTACCAAAAGTAAACGATCGCTACCGTGCGCTGTCCGATGAAGAATTGCTGACCATTCTGAAAACCCTGCCCCAGCGCCCGCTTCTGGCGGGCGAGGAAGGCGTGCGCTTATCGTTGGCAGGGGCGCAAGATAAAATTGCGGTGAGCGTGACGGACGGCAAAGTTGCTTTGCCGCTGGGCGGTACGCCCAGCACCCATATCTTGAAACCGGACTCGCCGCGATTTGCTGGACTTATTATTAACGAAGCGCTTTGCCTTACCCTTGCCGATGTTGTCGGCATTCCCGCCGCAAAGGCCAGCATCCATCAGGTAGACGGCTTTGATTATCTGCTGATCGAGCGGTATGATCGTAAAAAAGGCATTCCTTCTCGAGGCCGTTTTGGCGTACATGCACCTATTAGAAGACTTCATCAGGAAGATTTCTGTCAAGCGCTAGGCATCGCCCCGGAAATGAAATATCAGAGCGAGGGTGGACCATCGCTTGAGCAATGTTTTGCTTTGTTAAGAGAGACATCGAGCGCGCCGGTCATCGACCTGCAACGTCTGCTGGATGCGGTGATTTTCAATATGCTGATCGGTAATCACGATGCGCATGGTAAAAATTTCTCTCTGCTGTACGATGAAGGCGGTACCGTTCTCGAGGGATATTCCACAAGGCTGGCACCGCTTTACGACACGCTGAGCACGGTGTTCTACCCGGAGCTGAGCGGCAGAATGGCAATGAAGATCGGCGGCGAATATGAATCCAATAAGATATTTCCGCGCCATTTTGAAAAACTTGCGGAGAGTGTTGGACTTACCAAATCATTAGTCAATAAGCGCGTACCTGAACTGACGGAAGCGGTTATTGTTAGCTTGACCAAAATCGACACGACCCATCCCGTCGCCAGCAAAGTGGCGGCGCTGATCACGTCAAGGTGCCACGACGTGTTGGAAAAGTTTCGACGCTATGCTTCTTGAGCATCCGGGCCTTATGCGTCACGTCTCTCCCGCGCGCGCCGTCCTGAGGCGACGGAGGTGGAGACGTCATGGATTATCGCATCAGGCCGGTGCGCTGGGACGACCGGTTCGTCATCTGGATGTGGCGCAATGACCCGCAGACCCGGCGCATGGAACGCAGCGCCGACTATGTAGGGTGGGACGGATTTAAGAGCTGGCTGAAGGGATCGCTCAGTGACCCCAACCGCTGCCTGCTGCTCGCCGATACGCTGCATGACAGTCTCGCCATCGCACAATTTACCCTGCAGGCGGATGGCTCGGCCACCATCGGCATCAACATGAACCCGCGTTTTCGCGGTCGGCGGTTGGCTGTCCAGTTGCTTGAAAATTTCATTACCGATGCGCGGCGCACGCTGCCCTTCACGCGACTGCTGGCCAATATTCGCGCCGAGAACGAAGCCTCGCGCCGCGCCTTCGCCAAGGCCGGCTTCGTCGAGGTCAACGATCACGACGGTATTTGCGCCTACCAACGCGACCTTTGTTAAGGCGTGCGGCCGAAGGCCTTTTGACAAGTCTCGTTCACCGGCGGCGTGCCGGCGGTTCCCGGCACGGTGCGAAATTCGGCATAGGTGACAGTGCGGCCGCCGTTGCCCGTGGGGTAGATATAAAAATGCAGCACGCAGCCGTTGCGCTCATACTGCCAGACCTCTGCCGTACCCTCCTGGCGCGTCAGCGTCGGCTCGCCGAAGCGCTGGCGCACCGCGTCCGGCGCGCCGCCGATGAAGGCGCGTAAGGAAAAGCTTGGCGGCGTGGCGGGAGCCGGCGGTGGGGCAGGGGTCGGCGCCGGGGCGGGCGTTGGCGCCGGGGTCGTCGGCGGCGCTTGCGGGGCGGGCGCGGGCGTCGGACGGCTGGCGCAGGCGGCGAGCATAAGGCCGCCGACAAGGGCCAGGATCAGGCTATGGCGTGGGTAGCTTGGCATGAACGATATGCACCATCATGGCGGTGCCGAGCACCGGCAGCGCGAGGTTGAGAAGCGGCACGAAGTAAAGGGCGGTGATCAAGAGGCCAAACAGCAACAGCTCGCCGCGCAGGGATTTGCGAAAATCGCGATAGCGCGCGCCGCTCATGTGCCGGGTCGCCACCAGATCATAAAAGCCCCAGCCGAGCAGGTAGGCGTTGAGGACATAAAACAGGCCGATGGCGAAAAACGGTATCCAGATGGTCAGGATGTAAAGCGGCAGTACGGCGATATTGGCAACGAGCACGATCAGCCCCAGCTTGGCGCCCAGCCAGCCGGCGCGCAAGATCCCCAAGCGCGGCCCGGCGCGGCGATCGGCATAATACTTCATCTCCACCGCATCGACCACCGGATCGAGAAACAAGCCGATGGCAATGGCCGATAACGGCACGAACAGCAGCGCGCCCAGCCATAAGGTTGCCAAGCCGGCGAGCCAGGCCAACGCGGCGTTGAGCCACCCCTCCTTGGCGACATAGCCTTGGCCGGCTCCCCACGCCGCCGCCGCCACCGCCAGGGCCAGCAGCAGCGCGGTCAAGAGCAGTCCCCAAAACAGCACCCGCAGGAACACCGGATCCCGGATCTGGCGCAGCGCGCGCTCGATAGCCATCCCCAGGATCATATGCGATGGGCCTTTCCTATGCGATGAGGCAATCTGGACTCGAAAAAAGCTTGTGAGCCACCCGCCAATTTATATACTCCCGCACAAAATCCAATAAAGTCCAATAAAGGGAGCGACAAATTGCAATCTTCGCTGGATGTGGTTGGCATTGGCAATGCCATCGTCGACGTGATCGCCCGCGCCGATGAGGCCTTTCTCGCTGAAGCCGGATTGGCCAAGGGCGCCATGACGCTGATCGACGAGGCGACGGCGCAGTCGCTATACCAGCGCATGCCGCCCGGCATCGAATGCTCCGGCGGCTCGGTGGCCAACTCGATCGCCGGGCTGGCGACGCTGGGCGCGGCGACGGCCTTCATCGGCAAGGTCAAGAACGATCAGTTGGGCAACGTTTTCTCTCATGACATCCAATCGCTGGGGGTGACGTTCAGGACGCCGCCGGCGACAGACGGGCCGGAGACGGCGCGCTGCCTGATCATGGTCACTCCCGACGCCCAGCGCACCATGGCGACCTATCTGGGGGCCTCCATCGCGCTCGGGCCGCAGGACATCGACCGCTCGCTCATTAAGGCGGCCAAAGTGACCTATCTGGAAGGCTATCTGTGGGATCCGCCGCGGGCCAAGGAGGCTTTTCTGGCCGCCATGGACATCGCCCACGCCGCCGGCAACCGCGTCGCCTTCAGCCTCTCCGACCCGTTCTGCGTCGACCGCTACCGCGAGGATTTCCGGGCGCTGGCGGAGCGCCATATCGACATTCTGTTCGCCAACGAGGCGGAGCTGATGTCGCTTTATGAAGTGGACAGCTTCGATGACGGCCTGCAGGCGGTGCGTGCCTTTTGCGATATCGCGGTCTTGACCCGCTCGGCCAAAGGCGCGGTCATCGTCACCAAGAACGAGCTGCATGTGATCGATGCCGCGCCTTGCGCCGAGGTCGTCGACACCACCGGCGCCGGCGATCTTTACGCCGCCGGATTCTTATATGGCTTGACCCGCGGCTTGGAGCTTGGCGAGTGCGGCCGCATCGGCGCTATCGCCGCCGCCGAGGTCATCAGCCACTACGGCGCGCGCCCCGAGGCGGACCTGAAGGCGTTGATCCAGCCGGCGCTGGCGGATTAACCGCCGTTGCGCCGTTTGGGATGCAGCGGACTGCGCGGGTAGCCGTAAAAGGCGTAGATCACCATGCCAACCAGGCTCCAATAGAGAAACCGCTCCCACGTTTCATCGGGCAAGCCGAGCATCAGCCCGAAGCAGCTCAAGATCGCCATCGTGCCGACGAACCATACCGCTGGAACGCGGAACGGTCGTTTGCGTTCCGGTTGGCTGACTCGCAAGATCATTACCCCCGCCGCCACCGCGATGAATGCGAACAGCGTGCCGATGTTGGACAGGGCGGCGATTTCATGGAGCGGGAAAAATCCCGCCACCGCCGCCACGAACAGGCCGGTGATGATGGTGATGGTATGCGGGGTGCGATATTTCGGGTGCACCCGGCTGAACAGCGGCGGCAACAGTCCATCCCGCGACATGGCGAAGAAAATCCGCGTCTGGCCATAAATCAGCACCAGAAGCACGGTGGTGATGCCGGCGATGGCGCCCACCGCCAGGATATTGGCCAGCCAGGGGTAATCGATGGCGCGCAGCACCTGGGCCAAGGGCTCCTTGCTGTCAGAGAGTTGCTGATAGTTGAGGGCGCCGGTGGCCACCAGCGCCACCGCGATATAGATCACCGTGCACACCACCAATGAACCGATCAGGCCAATGGGCACGTCGCGGTTGGGGTTCTTGGTTTCCTCCGCCGCCGTGGATACGGCGTCAAAGCCGATGTAGGCGAAAAAGATGATGGCGGCGGCGGCGAACACGCCAACGTTTTGCCCGTCCGCGGCGCGCTCAAACCAGCCATGGGGCAGGAACGGATCCCAGTTGAGGGGATCGACCAGCGGCGTCGCCACCAGCAGGAACATCATCAACACCGAAATCTTGATCGCCACCAGGACGCGGTTAATGGTGACGCTTTCTTTGGTGCCCAGCACCAGGAGCGCGGTTACGAACAGCGAAATCAAAATGGCGGGCAGATCCATCAAACCGCCGTCCTTCGGCACCCGGGTGAGTGCGTCCGGCAGATGGAGGCCTATTTGATTTAAAATGCCCACCATGTAGCCCGACCAGCCGGAGGCCACCGCGCCGGCGGAGACGGCGTATTCCAGCACTAGGTTCCAGCCGACGAGCCACGCCACCGCCTCGCCCATCACCGCGTAAGAATAGGTGTAGGCCGAGCCCGCCACCGGCACCATGGCGGCGAGTTCGGCATAGGCCAGCGCCGCAAATCCGCACGCCACGCCGGCAAAGATGAAGGAGAAGGTGAGCCCCGGTCCCGCCATCCCGGCGCCGACGCCGGTGAGCACGAAGATGCCGGTGCCGATAATGGCCCCGATACCCAACAGCATCAGGTCCAGGCCTGTGAGCGAACGGTGAAGCTTTTTCTCCTCCGCCTGAGTTAAGAGCGATTCCACCGGCTTGATGCGCAACATGCAGTTTGGTCTCCCCTTTTGTTTGATCTCAAACTAATACATCTGCAATGGCTTTGGAAAGAAGAATCAGTGTTGGCGGACCAGCATCGGTCCCAAAGGTCGGCCGCCGAAGATATGTATGTGCAGATGCGGCACTTCCTGATGGGCGTTGGCGCCGGCGTTGGCCAGCACCCGATAACCTGTCTTCTCCAGCTCCAACTGGCGCGCCACCGTGCCGACGGCGCGTAAAAATCCAACCACGAGCTCGGCCGGCGCGTGGGCGGTAAAGTCCATCATCGACACGTACTCGCCCTTCGGTATCACCAGCACGTGCACCGGCGCTTGCGGGTTGATGTCATGAAACGCCAACGCATGCTCGTCCTCGTAAACTTTCTTGCACGGAATCTCGCCGCGCAGGATTTTGGCGAACACGTTGTTCTTGTCATAGGCCATTGACTGTCTCCCAATATTCAACACGGATCACCTAATGTCTCCCCCTCCTTTAGGAGAGGGGATTTTCCTTCTCTTTGCGGAGAAGGCGATAAGGCGGAAGCCGAGCCGGATAAGGCGAATGCCTACCAATTACGGCTTTTCTTTTCCTCAAGCCCCGAAATACCCTCGCGCCGCGCCAGTTCGGCGGCGACCTCGGCCGGGTTGATCCCGGCGTTCGCCCACAGCACCATGAGGTGAAACAGGAGATCGGTGGATTCACCGATCAGCTCCTGCTTCTTGCCGTCGATGCCGGCGATCACGGTTTCCACCGCCTCCTCGCCGAGCTTTTGCGCGATCTTGCCGCGGCCGCGATGAAATAATTTGGCGACGTAGCTGGTTTCCGGGTCCGCGCCGCGCCGGCTTTCGATCACCGCGAACACCCGCTCGATCACCGCGCCGATATCATAGCCTTGTTCTGTCATGGCGTCTTACCCCTCCAGCCGCACCGGGATGCCGGCGCGCCGCATGTAATCCTTGGCCTCGCTGATGGTATAGGTCCCAAAGTGAAAGATCGAGGCCGCCAGCACGGCGCTGGCGTGGCCGTCGCGAATGCCTGCCACCAGATGATCCAGGGCGCCGACACCGCCCGAGGCGATGACCGGCACCGATACCGCGTCGGCGATGGTGCGGGTGAGCTCGATATCGAAGCCGGCCTGGGTGCCGTCACGGTCCATGGAGGTGAGGAGAATCTCGCCGGCGCCCAGCCGCGCCACTTCTTGGGCGTAGGCTACGGCATCGACCCCGGTGGGCGTCCGCCCGCCATGGGTGAACACCTCCCAGCCGCCGCCGGCGCGACGCTTGGCGTCAATGGCAACCACGATGCACTGCGCGCCGAATTTTTCAGCCAGTTCGCCGACCAGCGCCGGACGGTTGACCGCCGCCGTCATCACCGACACCTTGTCGGCTCCGGCCAGCAACAACTTGCGCACGTCTTCCTCGGTGCGTACCCCGCCGCCGACGGTCAGCGGCATGAAGCAGGCTTCCGCCGTGCGCCGCACCACGTCCAACAGGATGCCGCGGTTTTCCGCCGAGGCGGTGATGTCGAGAAAGCACAGCTCGTCCGCGCCGGCGGCGTCATAGATTTTCGCCTGCTCCACCGGATCGCCGGCATCGCGCAGGTCGACGAAGTTGATGCCTTTGACCACCCGGCCGTCTTTCACATCAAGACACGGAATGAGGCGCGCCTTGAGCATCAGGCATTCCCCCTGAGAAGCTCGATGGCGGACTTCAGATCGAGCCGACCGTCATAGAGGGCGCGGCCGGAAATCGCGCCTTCAATGCGGCCTTTGCCGGTCCTGGCGGCGTTTTTCAGCGCCCGCAGGTCAGCGAGCGAATGCAGGCCGCCCGAGGCAATCACCGGAATGCGGATCGCCGCCGCCAGCGCCACCGTGGCCTTGACGTTAAGCCCGGTCATGGTGCCGTCGCGGTCGATATCGGTGTAGACGATGGCGGCGACGCCGGCGTCCTCGAAGCGGCGCGCCAGATCCAGCACGGTCATTTCCGCTGTCTCCGCCCAGCCTTCCACCGCCACCTTGCCGGCGCGGGCGTCGATGCCTACCACGATCTTGCCGGGGTAATGCTGCGCCGCCCGTTTGACCAGCGCCGGATCGCGCAGCGCCACGGTGCCCAGGATCACCCGCCGCACGCCGCGGCCCAGCCAGTCCTCGATGGTGGCGAGCGTGCGGATGCCGCCGCCGAGCTGCACCGGTACGCCCTTGGTGGCGGCCAGGATCGTTTCCACCGCGGCGGCGTTCACCGGCTCGCCGGCGAACGCGCCATTCAGATCAACGATGTGCAACCATTCCGCGCCGGCGGCGACGAAGGCGCGGGCCTGTCCCGCCGGATCGTCGTTGAACACCGTGGCGCGCCCCATGTCGCCTTTATAGAGGCGGACGCATTGACCGTCCTTCAGATCGATGGCGGGAAACAGGATCATAAGGCCGGCGCCGCCTTGTCGAGATATTTCACGAAATAATGTCCGGCGAGATAGACGCCATCGACCCGGGCATAGCGTTCCTTGGTCGCCCAACGGGTAAAGCCGCTCGCTTCGGCGAGCGCGATGGCCGGCTTGCGGTCGCTCCTGATGTTGACTTCCAAGGTGGTGAAGCCTTCGGCGCGCGCTTTACGCTCGGCATCCTTTAGGAGCGAGCGCGCCAGGCCATGGCCGCGCGCCCAGGGGGCGATGAAAAAGGTGGCGATCTCCGCCGAAAAGGCTCCCTGTTCGTTATTTCTGGCCGGCCGCACCAGCTGCACCGTGCCGACGATGCGGCCGTCGAGACGGGCCACGAACAGCGTGCGCTCGGGGATCAACAGTACGCCCCGCCAAAAGGCTTCCAGCGTGGTGCGCGCCGGGGGTTTGAGCCAATTGAAGCCGTGGCCGTCGACAATGGCTTCCACCGTCGCTTCGCACAGGGAATCAAGGTCGTTGCCGACGAACTCGGTCACTTCCTCGGTGGCGGTGAGGGTCTTCTTGACGTCGCGTTTTGAGGTCTTTGCCATGGGAGTCTCAAGGTCGCCAAAGTAAAAAATTGCGGATCAGCGCCAAGCCCACGGCTTGACTCTTTTCCGGGTGAAACTGGGTGCCGATTAGGTTGTCGCGGCCGACGATGGCGGTCACCATCCCGCCGTAATCAACCTCCGCCAGCACGTCGTCGCCGCGCGCGCAGCGCATGGCGTAGCTGTGGACGAAATAGGCGTGCCGGCCATCGTTCAACTCGGCCAACACCGGGTGGCGCGCCCCGACGGTCGTGCGCCGCAGCTCATTCCAGCCCATGTGCGGAATTTTCAGCGCCGGATCGGCGGGTTGGAGCGCCGCCACCTCGCCGGCAATCCAACTGAGGCCGGCATGCTCGCCATATTCAAGGCCGCGCGTCGCCATCAACTGCATGCCGACACAGATACCCAAAAATGGCCGGCCTTTTTCCCTCACCGCCTCGTGCAAGGCCGCCGTCATGCCGGGAATGGCGTCAAGCCCGCGCCGGCAGTCGCCGAACGCGCCGACGCCGGGCAGCACCACGCGATCGGCGGCGGCCACCATGTGCGGTTCGGCGGTCACCAGTACGTTCAACCGCAGGCCGGCCTCCATTGCCGCCCGTTCAAACGCCTTGGCGGCCGACCGCAGATTGCCGGAGCCATAATCGACGATGGCCACTGTCATAGCGCCCCCGCCACGCTATCGAAATAGCGCCGCTCGGCATCCTCCAACGATTCGCCGGCGACGATGCCGCGGATTTCATAGCCGCGCCGGATCATCGCGTTGCGCCGCCAATCGTTGGCCTCGGCGCCGATGAACAGGGCGACCACGATGTTGAGCAGCGAGGCGGCCTGCGCCGACAGTCCCAGCGCTTCTCCCACCATACCGACCAGCACCAGCGCCGCCAGCAGCAGCAAGGCCGTAAACCACAGCCGATGATAGAGCGCCCACAGCGGCTGAAAGAAAAACGCCGGCCAGGAGAAGCCTTCGCGCACGAACACCGCCTCGGCCTGGCGATGGGCGGGAAAAGCGCCATCCGCGGCCGGCGCTACATGCACGGTGTAAATGTCGATGGCCAAAGCCTTCAGTCCACGTCGTTGGCGTGCCCCAGCATCCCCTTGGTCGACGGCACGGCATCGGCCTTGCGGGGGTCGATCGCAATGGCCTGACGCAATGCCCGCGCCAGCCCCTTATAGCAAGACTCGACGATATGGTGGTTGTTGACGCCATAAAGCGTTTCCACATGGAGCGTCACCCCCGCCGCCTGGGCGAAGGCGCGAAACCATTCCAAAAACAACTCGGTGTCCATATCCCCCAGTTTGGGCTTGGAGAAGTCCACCTTCCACACCAGGAATGGCCGGCCGGAGACGTCGATCGCCACCCGGGTGCAGGTTTCGTCCATGGGGATCTCGGCCGCGCCATAGCGGCAGATGCCGCGCAAATCGCCCAGCGCCTTGGCCACCGCCTGGCCGATGACGATGCCGGTATCCTCGGTGGTGTGATGGAAATCAATGTGCAGGTCGCCCTTGGCCCGCACCTTCAGGTCAATGAGGCTGTGCCGGGACAGCTGCTCCAACATGTGATCGAGAAAGCCGATGCCGGTCTTGATGTCATACGACCCCGTCCCGTCGAGGTTGACGGTGGCGGTAATCTCGGTTTCCTTGGTCTTGCGCTCGACCCTGGCCTGGCGCATGCGTGGCGCTCCTCGTTGAGCCGCACGGCGGGCCGCCCGCCGCACGGCGATCGGTATAGCAGCCTCGCCCTAAAAGCGCCAGCATTGAGCCTTGACCGGGGCGGAAAAAACCCCACATCTTGCCAGGCGTGTCCTACCCTTAACCCCCGTGACTTAGGAGCAATCAAGCGTGAGCGACCCCGCAATTTGGCATGGCACGACCATTTTATGCGTCCGCAAGGGCGGCAAGGTGGTGGTGGCTGGCGACGGCCAGGTCTCGGTCGGTCAGACCGTCATTAAGGGCACCGCCCGGAAAGTGCGGCCGCTGGCCGGCGGCAAGGTGATCGCCGGCTTCGCCGGGGCCACCGCCGACGCCTTTACCCTGTTTGAACGGCTGGAAGCCAAGCTGGAGCGCCATTCCGGGCAGCTCATGCGGGCCTGCGTCGAGCTGGCCAAGGACTGGCGCACCGACCGCTACCTGCGGCGGCTGGAAGCGATGATGGCGGTGGCCGACCGCTCCACCAGCCTCTTGTTGACCGGCACCGGCGATGTGCTGGAGCCCGACGACGGCTTGATCGGCATCGGCTCGGGCGGCAACTACGCGCTGGCCGCCGCCCGCGCCCTCATGGATCAAAATTTAAGCGCCGAGGAGATCGCCCGCCGCGCCCTGAAAATCGCCGCCGACATCTGCGTCTACACCAACCATAACGTCACCCTGGAAGTACTGGACAGCGAATGAGTAGTTTTTCGCCCCGCGAGATCGTCTCCGAACTGGATCGTTTCATCATCGGCCAGAAGGCGGCCAAGCGCGCCGTCGCCATCGCGCTGCGGAACCGCTGGCGCCGGCAGCAGTTGCCCGCCGATCTGCGCGAGGAAGTGCTGCCGAAAAATATTTTGATGATCGGCCCCACCGGCGTCGGCAAGACGGAAATTTCTCGCCGCCTGGCGAAGCTCGCCGATGCGCCTTTCGTCAAGGTCGAGGCGACCAAATTCACCGAGGTGGGCTATGTCGGCCGCGACGTCGATCAGATCGTGCGCGACTTGATGGAAGTGGCGATCGCCATGGTGCGCGAGCGCAAGCGGCGCGAGGTCGGTGCCCGCGCCGAGCTGAATGCCGAAGAACGGATTCTCGATGTCCTGGTGGGCGATCAGGCTGCTGCTGACACCCGGCAGAAATTCAGAAAGATGCTGCGCGAAGGCGCGCTTGACGAGAAGGAAGTGGAGATCGCGGTGACCGAATCCGGCGGCGGCTTGCCATCCTTTGAAATTCCCGGCATGCCCGGCGCCAGCATGAGCATGGTCAATCTCAACGATATTCTCGGCAAGGCCTTGGGTCAGCGCACGACCAGGAAGCGTATGACGGTGGCCGAGGCGACGAAGGTGCTCACCATCGAGGAAAGCGACAAGCTGGTGGACGAAGAGGCAGTGGTGCGCGAAGCGATCACCGCTTGCGAACAGAACGGCATTGTTTTTCTCGACGAGATCGACAAGATCGCCGGGCGCGAGGATCGCCGCGGCGCCGACGTCAGCCGCGAGGGTGTGCAGCGCGATCTTCTGCCCTTAATCGAAGGCTCGACCATCGCCACCAAGTACGGCCCGGTGAAAAGTGATCATATCCTGTTTATCGCCAGCGGCGCGTTCAGTCTGGCCAAGCCGTCCGATCTGCTGCCGGAACTGCAAGGCCGGTTGCCGATCCGGGTCGAGCTTGACGCCTTGAGCGAAGATGATTTCAAGCGCATCCTCACCGAACCCGACAACAGCCTGATCAAGCAGTACGTGGCGCTGATGAAAACCGAGGAGGTGACTTTGACCTTCACCGATGACGGCATCGCCGCCATCGCCCGCATCGCCGCCGAGATCAACGCCACTATCGAAAATATTGGGGCGCGGCGGCTGCATACCGTGCTGGAGCGGGTGCTCGACGACATCAGCTTCACCGCCACCGATCAGCCGCGCAGCGAAGTGGTGATCGATCGGGCTTACGTCGACGCCCACGTGGCGGACCTGGCCAAAAACACCGACCTGTCGCGGTTTATTCTTTAATATTCAATCTGGGATTTTAACCCAAAGGAGTGCAAGTAATTTTATACATAATTTATATGTATATATAAAATAAAAACATATTGACTATGTAATTATAAAATTTATGCTCTGATAATATGTAAATATTCTCCAGAGGCTCTCGGCCATGTTTGAAGACTTCATTCTGTTTGTCGCGGTTGGCTTTGCCGCCCAAATGGTGGATGGCGCCATCGGCATGGCCTATGGGCTTTCCGGCGCCAGCGTGCTGCTCAGTTTCGGCGTGCCACCGGCCACCGCCAGCGCCAGCATTCACGCCGCCGAGGTTTTTACCACCGGCATCTCCGGCTATTCGCATTGGCGCTTGCGCAACATCCGCTGGTCGATCGTCGGGAAACTGGCGATCCCGGGCATGATCGGCGGCGCGCTTGGGGCCTATATATTGACCGGCCTGCCGGCCGATATTGTCAAGCCCGTGGTCAGTAGTTATCTGGCGATCATGGGCGGCTGGATTCTATGGAAGGCCCTGCGCAGAAAGACCGGCGATGGCGAACCGCCGCGCTGGATTTCGCTGCTGGGCTTCGGTGGCGGTTTCGTCGACGCCATCGGCGGCGGTGGCTGGGGGCCGGTGGTGACGTCAACGCTGATCGGTCACGGCACCCATCCGCGCTATACCATCGGCTCGGTCAATTTCGCCGAATTCTTCGTCACCGTGACCATTTCGGTGACTTTCCTGGGCACCATCGGGCTGGAGCTGTGGCCGATGATCGCAGGCTTGATCGTCGGCGGCGCGGTGGCCGCGCCGCTGGCCGCTTATGCGACGAAAGCCATTCCCGATCGACCGCTGATGGTGCTGGTGGGCGTCGTCATCATGCTGCTGAGCGCACGCAATCTGATTCAGGTGTTTGGATAATCTTCCACCGGATCGTCGACGAACGGCTCCAGGGCGGGCGCTTCGATCTCCACCACCCACAGGTCGGGATCAAAGGTGCGCTGGCGCTCGATGTAGGCCTCGGCCTCCGCCGCGGCAATGGCTGAGGGTCCCGAGGCGCGCCGCCAGCCCCAGCGGCCGTCCGTCATCAGACCCCGGCCGTAGACCACCGCCTGGCCATCCTTGGCGGCAATGATAAGCACCGCGCCGGCTCCCGCCTCGCCGCGATGACGCAAATAGGCGGCGACCTCGGCGGCAAAGCAGCGGCGAATGAGCGCCTTGACCCAAAGCTCCGATTTCAAGCGCGGCTCCAGGCTTTCCCTCCTTGTGTCAGGGCCGGACAGGCGTCCCGCAAACCGTCCCATTTTGGCACGGGTTGGTGTGACGCTTATCACGGTTTTGGCGCAAATTTTATTGAAATATCAGGAAAATTACCGCTGGCACGAAGCCTGCAAAGCCGAGGGATGAGCGGCCAGCGCCGCCAGGAGGGTCCGCACCATGACCAATTTCATTGCGCTCAGCACCAGCCTCCTCATCGCCGCCGGGCTTGTCACGCTGGTATTGTCCTAAACGGCATGAAAAAACCCGGCCGTCAGTGCGGGGAATAAGGCAGATTATCTCCGCAGATAATACGGTGAATATCTTGCGTATCCGGTAAATAAGGTCCATAATCTCCGCATGAACAGCGGTGATTATAAGTACATCTGGCAGGCCAGCGATTGGCCGAACTGGCGCTTCGATCTGGCAGGGCTGGCCGGACCCATGGCCGAGGTCAGCCGCGCCCAAGGGTTGCTGATGGGGCGTCTGGCTGATGTCGGCATGACCCTGCGCGACCAAGCCAGCCTCTCGGCGCTTACCGAGGACGTGGTCAAGACCAGCGAGATCGAAGGCGAGCAGCTCAATGTCGCCTCCGTACGTTCCTCTATCGCCCGCCATCTGGGTGTCGACATCGGGGCGCTGGCGCCGGTCGATCGTCATGTCGAGGGCGTGGTCGAGATGGTGCTCGACGCCACGGCCAACTACCGAGCGCCGATCACTCGAGAAAGGCTGTTTGGGTGGCATGCCGCGCTCTTCCCCACCGGTTACGCCGGACTTTCCAAGATCAAGGTCGGCGGCTGGCGGGACGATGCCGGCGGCCCGATGCAGGTGGTGTCGGGTCCCATTGGCCGCCGGCGGGTGCATTTCAAAGCGCCGCCTGCCGCTCGCCTGGCGGCGGAGACGAGCCGGTTTTTCGTATGGGTCAATGCGGAGTCGGGGGAGCCGCCACTCATAAAGGCGGGGCTCGCCCACCTGTGGTTTGTCACCTTGCATCCCTTCGACGACGGCAACGGCCGCATTGCCCGCGCCATCGGCGACCTGCTGCTGGCGCGCGCCGACGGCAGCTCGCAGCGCTTCTACAGCCTTTCGGCGCAGATCCAACGAGAACGCAAGGCGTACTACGACATCCTGGAACGCAGCCAAAAGGGGACACTCGACGTCACCGGCTGGCTCGCCTGGTTTCTCGACGCCTTGTATCACGCGGTCGATCAGGCGCAG
Organism: Sphingomonadales bacterium; assembly: GCA_019455285.1. Classification (GTDB taxonomy): domain Bacteria; phylum Pseudomonadota; class Alphaproteobacteria; order Sphingomonadales; family Govanellaceae; genus PRO5. The sequence goes on along the minus strand of JACFMS010000002.1, from coordinate 186,878 downwards.
CACACGCTCGATGCCGTATTGACTAAAGCGCGCTTCTGGCGGCACTGGGCGGCCACCCCCTTGAATGAGAGACAGGTGAAGCTGCTCAATCGGCTGCTCGACGGCTTCGAGGGTAAGCTCACCAGCAGCAAGTGGGCGGCGATCGCCAAGTGTTCGCCGGACACCGCGCTGCGCGACATCAACGACCTGCTGGCGCGGGGCCTGCTACGTAAGTCGCAGGCGGGTGGGCGCAGCACCAACTACGAACTGAACGACCCTCTCACGCCGTAAAACGCATCTTGGAATAACGTGGCTCGCGGCCCGCCTTCACGATGTTACGGCGCGGCAGCCTAGCGCTATTTTGCTACATCTCGTCAAGCCGCTGGCTTGCCGAGCCGTAGCTCAACGAGCGAAGGATGGTGGTGCTGGCAGTCAAGTGCGAACTGGTCTCTGGGTATTGTGGGATAAATTGAGTTTAGGTTCGCTGTTCTGAACCAGAAACAGGGAATTTTGCTGTTTTCGGCTTCTTCAACACCAGATTTTTCTGGCGATTTTCTAGATTCATCAGTGTGTTATGCAGACAATTCCCTAGTTAAATAACAGGGAATGTATGGCTCCATAACAGGGAATTTGGTCCTATCATGCAGAGAATTGGCAACCTAGCATCAAGGCCAGAGGGCTTTGCCATCGTAAGATCAATTTTGACAAACCATCTCCAGCTAACCTATTGTATATTCTAGATATTTCTTCTGCACTCATTCAGACTCGACGTTTTGACCGATCCCAATTTAGAAGTAGGATGGCTGAACTCATAGTGGGATGGCACCGCCTTTATCAGGGATAAGAGTGGGATATTTGGCAGGGATAGTGGGATAAAATGGCCTATAGCGGGATGAAACCGAGCTGATCCGGGATGGAAGTGGGATAAAGACCCCTGATGTCGGGATAACAGCACTGCGTTGTGGGACGGAAGTGGGATAACCGCACGGGGTTCCGGGATAAGTTCAAGCCAGTCTGAACGATCCAGCCCAAAAGCTCCAAACTTTATGACCCGGCCCCGCGCAAAGAAAAAGCCCCACGAGGGGGCTCCCTTGCCGGACCTGGGACGCTGCCATGCCAACTGCGGCAGTCCGGTAGTAGCATGGTGAAGATACGTTAGCTCTCCTAGCGAGGCAGTCAAGCCTTACAATTTCGAGTGCACATCCATGCGCTGATGCAGAATGCGCACGATATCGATATGGGATTTGGAGTGACGGTAATAGACCATGTGCGATCCGACCGGATACTTCAGATACCCATCCCGAATATCCACAGGCCTGCCTGTTTTCGTGCCGTTGGCTAAGCCTTCGAATACCCGGATGATGTCATGGACGTAACTGTCGGCTTGATCCAGGGACCAAGCTTTCAGGGTATAAAGCCAAATCTCCCCCAGGTCAGCGCCGGCGCGGGGGTAAAGCCGATAGCGGCGTTTGCTAGCGGGCATGCTTGGCCCGCATCTCTTTCAAAAAAGCATCAGTTTTAAAGGACTGGGGCTTACCTGATTGTTCGCCCTCGATCAGGGCCAACCGCAAGGCTTCCACGCTGGCTTCATGCTCTTCCAACAGCCGCAAGCCCGCCCGTACCACGTCGCTGGCCGAGCCATAGCGGCCCTTATCGACCTGGGCGTCAATGAAGCTGGCAAAATGATCGCCTAGAGAAACCGATGTATTCCTGGCCATGGGCGCCTCACAAGTGGACTTACGGCAATATACCAAAAATTGGTACAGAATGCCAACGGCCTGTTTTGCGCCCCCCTCAGGGAACATAAAAATCAGGAGTTGCTTTACAAGCAAAGCCACGTACGGGCGAGCCCCGCATGAAGAAAAAAGCCCTCTCGATTGAGAGGGCCTTCCCCAACCGGGCCTTGGAGCGCGCCATGCCGCGCCATATAACCCGGCCAGTAGCATGGTGACGGCACATTAGCTCTTATTACGAGTAAATCAACTTAAATAAAACTCGCAAACGGCTTGAGCGGCATTGGCCATAGCCGTACCGCCTGCTCCTGCCCCATCTTCCGAGTCGGCCGCGATTTGAGGTGCAGAACCATCCACTTTTGTCAGCCCGAGCAGGTAGTTTAGGCAAGGTGAATAAATAATTTTTTGATCTACTATTAGGGGTATTTTTTCTAAATAGGTCATTTAATACCCCTTGAAGGGGTCTTTAAATGGTCTTTTAAACGCTGACCTCTCAAAACCTTTCAACTTATTGAAACAATGGCATTTTCGGGCAGAAGTGGGGGTTGTCATCAGTTTTCCTTCGTGATCAGCATGGCGCATTCCTCAATCGAAACGAGAGATGTCCCATGCCCTCTACCCCTGTTATCGACCGCCCCATCTCGGACTTACGCCCTTACCCCAGGAATGCCCGGCGGCATTCCAAGAAACAGGTACGGCAGATCGCCGACAGCATTGAGCGGTTCGGATTTACCAACCCGGTCTTGGTGAGTGACGATGGCGAGATCATCGCCGGCCATGGCCGGGTGGCTGCCGCCAAGCTGCTGGGTATGAGGAATGTGCCCACATTGGCCTTGTCCCATTTGAGTGCAGCCGAACGCCGGGCCTATGTGCTGGCGGATAACAAGCTGGCGCTCAATGCCGGCTGGGATCAGGAGATGTTGGCCATCGAGCTACAAGGGCTGATGGATCTGGATTTTGATTTGTCTGTGACCGGCTTTTCCCTGGCCGAGATTGACCTGGTGCTGGAGGGGGCTGCGGACAGCCGGGTAGACGGGCCGGAGGGCCCGGAGTATGTCATTCCGGCTCTGTCTGAAGTTGCCGTCACCCGCCGCGGCGATGTGTGGCAGTTGGGCCGGCACCGGCTGATCTGCGGCGACGCTCGGAATGTTGAGGATTATCAGACGTTGCTGTCGGGCGAGACCGTAGACCTCATCTTCACCGACCCGCCCTACAACGTTCCCATCGCCGGCCATGTCTCTGGATTAGGTAAGGTCAAACACCAGGACTTCGCCATGGGCGTGGGCGAGATGTCGGAGGAAGGGTTCATTGCTTTCCTCAAAGAAACCCTAGGCGCCTCTGCCTCCTTCTGCCGCGATGGCGCCATTGCCTTTGTCTGCATGGACTGGCGGCACATGGGGGAACTCCTCGTTGCCGGGAAGGCCGTGTTCTCGGACCTGAAGAACCTCTGTGTCTGGAACAAGACCAATGGCGGCATGGGCACCTTCTACCGCTCCAAGCATGAGCTGATCTTCATCTTCAAGGTGGGCACCGCTCCACACACCAACAGCTTCGGCTTAGGGGACACCGGGCGCTACCGCACCAATGTCTGGGACTACCCCGGCATCAGCAGTATCTCCAGCAACAGGACTGAGGAATTGGCCATGCATCCCACGGTGAAGCCGGTGGCCCTGGTAGCCGATGCCATCAAGGACTGCTCCAAACGCGGCGACATCGTCCTCGATGTCTTTGCCGGCTCCGGCACCACGCTGATTGCGGCCGAGAAGACCGGACGCATTGCCCGCCTGATGGAATACGATCCCCGCTACGCAGACACCATCATCCGCCGCTACGAGGCTTACACCGGCAAGGCGGCTACCCTGGCGGCCACTGGTGAGGCTTTCGAGGATGTGTCCGAAGAACGGAATCGCCCTGCTGGTATTGCAAGAAAGTCCACCGTCGTTACCGATCAATGCCTGAAGGCCATGGCAAAGGCGGACCGTGGCCCTGAAACGGCCACGCCACAGCCAGCGTTCCGCATCTCTGGCAGCAAAGGCAGGCGACGATAAGGCCAAGCCTCTCTCGACCTGAATAGGTCCGCCGGACCAAAGGTTCTCAGTCCAAATGTGTTCCTGAACAGAGCGGCCCGAATAGGGCCGGTCTCAATAGTCCTGACTTGCCTTTTTCCCAACCCTTAATTTTGGAGCTTCACCATGACCAAACCTTCCCACGACAAAGCAAATAGTGCCACCGCTTACCAAACTGGATATGGTAAACCGCCTGCCGGCCACCGTTTCCAAAAAGGCCAATCCGGCAATCCCAAGGGGCGGCCCAAAAAACAGCTGTCTACTCCAAAGCCCTTGAAGCTGGCAGATGTCCCTTCCAACAGCCAGTTCGAACACGAAATCTACCGGCTCCTAAAGCTGCAGGAAAATGGCCAGCCGGTGGAGCTGCCAGCCTCACAGGCCGTGATGCGCAGTATGATTGCAGGTGCCCTCAAAGGCAGCCGCTTGGCGCAAAAACAAGTCTATGAAATCATGAAGGCCGGAGAAGCCGCGGCAACCAAGGAAAGGGAGAGGATATATGAGCACTATGAACGCCTGAAGCAGTTAGGCGAAGCACAAATTGCCAAAGCAAAACAACAAGGCCTGCCCGAACCAGAACTCTACCCTCACCCCAAAGACATACTTTTGGATCCAGTGGGCTGGAAAGTCCGAGTAGTCGGTCCTCATGTTCCAGAACATAAACAGATATATCAGAGAGTCCTTTTACATCGGGAGTACTGGCTCGGCCATTCCATTCACCGGGAACTTACTGGCCGTGCCATCATCATTCCTGTAAATGGGCGGCAACAATGCCTTTCCTTGACCATGTATATCTTTCTAGACCAATCCTTACCACCCAGTCTTCGCCATGATGATGCAACCCTAATTGAGCGCATCAGAGCCTGGCATAATATGACCAAGAAAGAACGGATTCGTCGATTAGATGAAATTCTCGAGGAAATTGACGGGCTTCCTGAAATCTATCTCTCCCCCATCGAATCTTACGAACAGCGTCGAAAAAACCTATTCACAATACTTCAGGCCATGGGCGACACCGCCGACAAGGCGTTAGCACTGATTGAAAACAAAGCAAAGAAGTGCGCTAAGTAGTTTGCGTGGCTGCCCCCACGCTCAATGAAGGCCCGCTACCCCTCGGCCAGTTCGCCGACAGAACCATCGAGAACGTCGCCACGCCGTGTTGTGACTTGATGGCGTCCATGTCTTCGGTCTCGGCGACCTGCACCTTAAAGCCTGCACGACACAGACGACACAAGCATCGCAACACGCGCACCAGGGTGACTTGTAAACATGCAATAGGGACGTGTCCGCAAATGCCAAAGCAGACGCGCCGGCAGCCAGACAGACCGTGCCCAGTTTCCCGTACGCCAGGAAGACGCGGCGAGATGGGGTGCCGTTCCTAAAGGATGCGGCTCAATTGGCGCGGGGGGCGAATATTATAATGCTTGCACCAATGAGACATAAGACCGCACCGATCAAATCCCAACGATCCGGACTTTTGCCTTCAATGCCCCACAACCACAAAATAGATGCCGTAATATAAACGCCCCCATAGGCAGCATAGGCGCGTCCGGCGAATGCCGAGTCAGTGTGAGTAAGTAAGTAGGCAAATAACGCCAAAGCAGCCATGCCCGGCGCCAACCACCACACGGACTTATCCAACCGAAGCCAAGCCCAAAAAGCGAAACAGCCGGCGATCTCGGCCACCGCCGCACCGGCATAAAATCCTAGAGTTGGGAACAGTGTGGGTGCATTCATGAATGGACTGCCGCATCGGTATGGTTTTCCGTCAAGCACTGATTGTGGTCGCTTAAGACCTCAATGACACGGCAGTCGGCGATTTTGCCGCCCTGGCACTGTTCAATCATACGTTCCAGCTCCCTTTTAAGCGACTGTAGCCGTGCAATGCGCGCCTCCACCGCTTCCAACTGGCAGCGGGCGATGACGTCCGCCGCCTCGCATGACTGGCCGGGACTGTCGGACAGACTGAGAAGGTCGCGCACCGCCGCCAGGGAAAATCCGAGCTCCCGGGCATGGCGGATAAAGGCCAGGCGATCCACCTCTTGCTCGCCATAGAGGCGCTGATTGCCTTCCGAACGGGGCGGCTTGGACAACAGGCCAATTTCTTCATAATAACGAATAGTTTGAACTTTGGCGCCGGTACGCCGGGCCAAGCGGCCGATGGTGAACATTTTTTTGCTTCCGTGAAATTCAGGCTTGCATCTACAGCAACTATAGATGTTAGGTATGATACCGGCTCTTCACAAGGGCGTGCGCCAAAAGGCGCTTGCTCGGTCCGGGCTTAATGAATCGTCAACGACGCTATGTCATTGTCGGGTATGATGAAAAAAGCATTATTATGGCTTGGGTTGGTCCTTTTTGCTGCGATTCAGATCGCCGATGTGGCGATTCTGGACGCTGCCGCCTATGAAAGCCATGATACGCATGCGGTAGCCGACAAGGACCAGGGCGCGCCTGCCCTGGATGGCTGCGTCCTGCATTGCGGCTGCCATGCTACCCACCATATGAACGTCCCGGCGGTAGCCTCCAGCACCACCGCCGTATCTGCCAAGGACCCTTTGCTGGCGCTGCTAAGCGCCATGCCTATGATGGACGGCCAAGGGCCGCCTGTTCCTCCTCCCAACGCCTGAACTCTTCAACCGTAAAGTCTGCGTATGTCGCCCCTGTGGGCGGGTGCGCTTGTGCCATGACGTTTGAGAGTTCTATGAATGAAAAACCGATCATTTTCGCTGGTCAGCGCATGCCTAGCGTATCTTTGCCTGATCATACCCGCCGGGGCGCAGCCCACAACTGGCGTGGGCGTTGCAGTTCGCGACTATGTGCTGAGCATTCTTGAAGATCATCCCGCGCTGGGCCAGGCCAGGGCGGAACTGGACGCCACCCGTGCAATGGCCCGGAGCCAGACACAGCCCCTTTACAACCCTGAGATCGAGTTCGAGTACGAGGACGCCGCCAGCGAAACCAAAGGGGTGGGCGTTACGCAAACCCTTGATCTGAGTGGCAAGCGCAGCGCCCGGTCCGGCCTGGCGGCGGCGGACACCACCACGGCTGAGGCCCGGTTTGACATCCTCCGCAAAGCACTGCTGGCAGAGATATTGACCACCTTGTCCAACTATCAGAAGGCAGCGGAAGCGCTGCAGGTGTCCCAGCAGCGGGTGCGGCTGGATCAGGAATTTCTGGCCATTGCCCAACGGCGGCGTGAATCGGGTGATCTGCCGCAATCGGAATTGCTGACGGCGCGGCTGGCGCTGGCGGAAGCCCAGGCGGCGGCCAGCGCGGCGTCAATTGATTTCTCCCGGGCCGAACAAAGCCTGCAAGCGCTGGCGGGGCCGCTACAGGCCGTGCCACCGCCGTTGGTCGGCATACCCGCCAAAGCACTCCCTTCGCTGGCGGCCGTAGCCATGGCAGAGCTGCCGGAAATTCGCCTGGCCGCCGCCAATACGGTGGCCGCGCAATCCGGCATCCGTGTCGCCAAAAGAAATCGCATCCCCGATCCCACGGTCGGCTTGCGGTTTGGCGAGGAGCGGGAGGTAAGCCCGTTGGGTAGCATGGAATCGGCCACATTATTCGGCGTCAGATTGTCTATTCCCATTCCCGTCCGCAATACCTTCAGCGCCGAGGTTGATGCCGCCCATGCCGGCCTGATCGCCGCCGAACAGGGCTATCAAGAGATTCACCGCAAGGTTGAAGCCAGGCTAGCCGCAACCCTTCGGCGTTACCAGACCGCATCGGAAGCTTGGCAAAGCTGGGCCGGCCAGGGGGCGGACCCCTTGGAAAGCCAGCGCGTCCTGCTGCAGCGCTTGTGGGACGCCGGAGAGATAAGCGCCGTCGATTACATCATTCAACTCAATCAAACATTCGCGACAGAAACCGCCGGCATTGAACTGAAGGGCCGCCTTTGGGCGACCTGGTTCGAGTGGCTGGACGCCTCAGCATTCATCGATGAATGGATGGAGAATATTCAATGACCAGGAAAACCAAATTGTTCTTAGGCGCCGCAGCCATCGCGGTCATCATCGCCGGCGCCGCTTTCACGTTGATCGATCAGTCGCCGAACAAAAAAAATGAAGTTGCTGCTACCGCTTCGCAAGCGGCGGAGAACGGCGAGGAACATGAAGAAGGCGGCGTCGTCAAAATGACCGCCGCCGAACGCCAGGTGCAGGGTGTGGTGACCGCGCCGACGGACATGCGCGTCCTTGCCGATGAGGCTGTCGTTCCAGGCGAGGTAACGCTCGATCTTTACCGCTCGGCACAGATCGCCCCCCGAATATCCGCTCAAATTGTCGCCCGGCAAGTAAAGCTTGGGGACCGTGTGAAGACCGGACAAGCGCTTGTCACTTTGTCCAGCGTCGAGATGGCCGACGCCCAAGGAAACCTTATCGTGGCCACCCGTGAATGGAACCGCGTGCACGAACTGGGGCGAGAGGTTGTGTCCGAGCGGCGGTATGTGGAAGCACAAGTAGCTGCCGAGCAGGCGCAAGCCAAGCTTCTGGCCTTCGGCATGACGCAGAAGCAGATAGAGGCGCTGGTCAAGAGCACCGGCGCATCGAAAGCGACCGGGAGATTCGATCTCCTGGCGCCCCAGGACGGCACCGTCGTCAAGGATGATTTCGTCGTCGGCGAGGTCGTGGATGCGGGGCGCGTGCTGTTCCAGATCATGGATGAAAGCCGGGTGTGGGTAAAAGCGCAACTCTCGTCCGAGCAGGCCGCGCATGTCAAAGTGGGCGGCACGGTGCGCATCCTGGTCGACAAAGACCATGCCGTCAGTGGCCGGATCGTGCAGGCGTACCACACACTTGATGAGACCACGCGCACCTTGCCGGTCCGCATCGAAGTGGATAACGCCGGCGACGCGCTCCACCCCGGCCAATATGTCAATGTCGCGGTGCCGATCGGCGATGGCAAACAAGCGCTGGCCGTTCCGGAATCCAGCGTCACGCTCATGGACGGAAGCCCGACTGTTTTCAAAGTCGAAGGCGACAAACTTCACCCGACGGCGATTAAGACCGGCGAGACGCGCGGCGGCTGGATTGAGGTCGCGGCAGGGCTGAGCGCGGGCGACGAGATCGCGACGACTGAGGTCTTTCTCCTCAAGTCGCTCATCCAGAAATCCCAGATGGGCGAAGGCCACGGGCACTGAGGAGATAGATCATGTTGAACAAGCTCGTCGAACTTTCGCTTCAATACAAATTTCTGGTGATCATCGCCTTTCTGGTCGTGGGCTTCCTCGGCTGGCGGGCGGTGATGACCGTGCCGATCGACGCCTTTCCCGACGTCACGCCAGTGCAGGTCAATATCTACACGGAGTCACCCGGCCTCGCGGCGGAGGATGTGGAACAACTTCTCACATTCCCCGTGGAATCGGCCATGGCCGGTTTACCGGATGTTGACCAGATCCGCTCGGTCAGCCTGTTCGGGCTATCCTATGTTTCGGTCTATTTCGAGGACGATGTGGACATCTATTTTGCTCGCCGCCTCGTCATGGAGCGACTGGCCGAGGTCCGCGACCGCATACCCGAGGGCTATGGCACTCCCGAAATGGGACCGAATTCCTCCGGCCTCGGACAAGTGTTCTGGTACACGCTCGAGCGCGCCGACGAAAAGCTCGCCGGCGACATCACCGACATGGATCTGCGCACGCTGCAAGACTGGTCGATCCGCCTCATCCTGAGGACGGCGTCGGGCGTTGACGACGTGATGTCCTGGGGCGGCCAGGAGCGCCAGTATCAGGTGCAGATCGACCCCCTGAAGCTCATCAAATACAAGTTCGGCTATCGCGACGTGATGGAGGCGATCGAGGCCAACAACCGTCAGGTCGGCGGGCAATATATCGATCAGGGACCGGAGCAGTTCCTGGTCCGGGGCCTCGGCCTCGTCGATGGCGAGCGCGACATCGGCAGCATTGTCCTCAAGGTCGAGGACGGCACGCCGGTCTATTTGCGGGACGTGGCGACGGTCGTACAGGCGCCGTCGCTGCGCTTCGGCGCGGTGACGCGTGACGGCAAGGAAGTGGTCCTCGGCATGGCCTTGTCGCGCATCGGCGAGAACGCCAAGACCGTGGTCGATGCCGTCAAGGAGAAGCTCTCGGTCGCCGAGCAGGCCTTGCCGGATGGTGTCGCGCTCAGGCCAATCTATGACCGCACCGAGCTTGTCAAGAAGGCGGTCTCGACGGCGGAGCGCGCGTTGATCGAGGGCTCGATCCTGGTCGCCATCGTGCTGTTCCTGTTCCTCGGCGAACTCCGCTCGGCCTTCGTCGTCATCGCCGCCCTGCCGCTCGCCATGCTGATCGCCTTCATCTTCATGGGGGAGGCGGGCCTCTCGGCCAATCTCATGTCCTTGGCCGGTCTCGCCATCGGTATCGGCATGATGGTCGACGGCGCGGTGGTGATGGTCGAGAACTCGTTCAGGATCATGGCTGAACGCCGCACGGAAGGCGAGAAAGTGAACCGAACGGCGGCCGTGCTCACGGCGGCGCGCGAAGTCGCCAATCCGATCGCGTTTGCCATCCTGATCATCATCGTCGTGTTCCTACCGCTGTTCAGTCTCGAGGGCCTCGAAGGCAAGCTCTTCAAGCCGATGGCTTTCAACATCAGCTTTGCGATGGCGGGCTCGCTCCTCCTGACGCTGACGATCATCCCGGTCCTCGCGGCGCTGATCCTGAAGCCCAAGGAAGAGCGCGATACCATGCTCGTGCGCTGGATCAAGCGCGGCTATCTGCCGCTGCTCGCCTGGTCGCTCGCCAACAAGCGAAAGGTCGTGGCGGCGGCTGGCGTCTTGCTTGCCGGCAGCCTCGCGCTCTTCCCGTTCCTCGGCAAGGAGTTCATGCCGCAATTGCAGGAAGGTTCGATCATGTGGCGGGTGACTTCGATCCCGTCCACCTCGCTCGACCAGTCGATCAAGGTCTCGAACGACATCGCGGCGGCATTGTCGGACTTCCCGGAAGTTGATACCACGCTTGCCATGATCGGCCGGGCCGAGAAGGGCGAGACGGCGGACGTCAATTACATGGAAATCTACACCGCCTTGAAGCCCCAAAGCGAATGGACGTCCGACCGCTCCATCGAGGAACTAGCGGACGCCATGCGCGAGACTCTGGAGGAGGTCGTCCCCACCGCCGTCATCGCTTTCACCCAGCCGATCCAGATGCGGGTGGAAGAACTGATCTCAGGGGTGCGCGCCACCTTGGCGGCCAAGCTCTACGGCGAGGATTTGGGCGAGCTCGATCGCCTGAGCCAGGAGATCAAGAACGCGATCGCCTCGGTCCCCGGCGTCGCCGACCTGTCGCTCGAAGCCAATCTCGGCAAGCCGCAGGTGCGGATAATAGTGGACCGGGAGCAACTCGCCCGCTATGGCCTTAACGCCGACGACGTTCTGACCATCGTCCGCACCGGCATCGGCAACGAGCCGGTCTCGACGCTGATCGACGGGGTCAGACGGTTCGATATCACGGCGCGGCTACAGGACTCCGCGAAGACGTCGGTCGAAGCGATCAAGGCGATCCCGCTCAGCACCGCCGACGGCGCGATCATTCCCTTGAGCCGGGTCGCGGACGTATCGGTGGCGGAAGGCTATTCCTTCGTGCGCCGCGAGCAATTGCAACGCTACGCCGTGATCCAGATGGATGTCCGCGGCCGCGACGTGGACGGCTTCGTTCAGGACGCCGACAGAGCAATTGCCCAGAGCGTGGACCTTCCGCCCGGCTACTGGATCGAGTGGGGCGGATCGTTCGAGAACCAGCAGCGCGCGCTGACCCGGCTGTCGATCATCGTGCCGCTGACGATCTTCTTCATCTTCGTCCTTCTGTACACCGCGTTCAACTCGATCCGCCACGCCACGCTGATCATCGCCAATGTGCCGTTCGCCACCATCGGCGGGCTGGTCGGGCTTGCCGTCACCGGGCAATATCTGTCGGTGCCGTCCGCCATCGGCTTCATCGCGGTCTTCGGTGTCGCCATGCTCAACGGCATCGTGCTGGTCGAATTCATCAATGGATTGCGCGAAAAGGGACTGAGCGTTGGGGAAGCCGTACGACGGGGAACAGAACTCAGGCTCCGCCCGGTGCTGATGACGGCGAGCGTCGCCATCCTCGGCCTGATTCCCATGCTGCTGTCGTCAGGTGTCGGCGCCGAAACCCAGCGGCCGCTTGCCACCGTCGTGGTCGGCGGGCTGATCACGTCGACGCTGCTGACCCTCGTCCTTCTCCCCGTCATCTATGAGTGGATGGAGACGCGCGTGGTGGAACGGCGGAAAGCCGCTCAAGAACTCGAACCGCAGGAGGTCTGATATGAAAGAAGTCAAAGCGTTCATTCACCGTAACCGCATCGCCGATGTCGTCCATGCGCTCAAGGCGGCGGGGTTCCGGAACATTTCCGTGATCGACGTCAGGGGTATGCTGAAGGCCCTCGATTCCCAGGAACAGCAATACTCCATCGAAATCGGCGAAAAAGTCATCACGGAGGTGAAGCTGGAACTGGTCTGCGCGGCGGATCAAGTCGATCAGGCCGTGGCGTTGATCCGCGACAATGGGCGTACCGGACAACCAATCGCCGGCTGGGTTTATGTCAGCGAGATCGAAACCGCCTATCCGATCGAAGATGGAAACGCGTCCTGATGGCGCCCGCAACCGAAGCGTCCCGCCTGACCTTCAAGGTGCAAGGGCTGGATTGCGCCGAGGAAGTGGCAGTACTCCATCGCGAGCTTGGCCCGCTCGTCGGCGGTGCGGACAATCTCGCCTTCGACGTCCTGAACGGCCGCATGACAGTGCTCGCCGAAGCGCCGCCAGTTTCCCCAGATGAGATCCGGCGAGCCGTCCGGCGAACGGGCATGACCGCGACCGAATGGCGCGCCGACGAGAAAAGTGCGGGTGACGAGAGCGACCGACGGCGGCGCCAGCATATCTGGTTCACAAGTCTCAGCGGCCTGTTTGTCGTTGTAGGCTTTGTCATCCACATTTGGCTCGCGGGCGGTTTCATCGAAGCCATTCGGCTTCTCGCCGGTCACGACGGGAAAGCCGTACCTTTGCCCGAGATGGTGGCCTACGCGTTCGCCATCGCCTTTGGTATACGCTTCGTCATCATCAAGGCCTGGTACGCGGCACGCGGCCTGCGGCCCGACATGAATCTTTTGATGACGATCGCCGTCGCTGGCGCCATCGTCATCGGCGAATGGTTCGAGGCGGCAACGGTTGCGTTCCTCTTCGCGCTGTCGTTGACGCTGGAAAGCTGGAGCGTTGGTCGGGCGCGTCGTGCCATTGCCGCTCTTGTCGATCTTGCACCGCCCATGGTGCGTCTCCTGCGCGCAGACGGATCAGAAGCGGACGTGCCTGTGGCCGAGATCAAACCGGGCGACCGTTTCATCGTTCCGGCCGGCGAGCGCATCGGGCTGGACGGACGGGTCGTTGCCGGGACCAGCGCTATCAATCAAGCGCCCATTACGGGCGAGAGCGTGCCGGTTGAAAAGGCGGAGGGCGCGGACGTTTATGCAGGCACCATCAACGGTGATGGAACGCTCACGGTGGAGGCCACCAAGGCTGCCGAAGACACGACGCTTGCCCGCATCATTCGTATGGTGGAGGAAACCCATGCGCGGCGCGCTCCTTCGGAGCAGTGGGTGGAGCGCTTTGCCCGCGTCTATACGCCCGCGGTCATGGCTCTCGCGCTCCTCGTCCTCCTCGTGCCGCCGCTCGCCTTCGGGGGCGCGTGGGACGACTGGTTCTATCGCGCCCTTGTCTTGCTCGTGATCGCCTGCCCGTGCGCGTTGGTGATCTCGACGCCCGTCTCCATCGTCTCTGCGCTCGCGTCAGCGGCCCGCGCCGGAGTTCTGGTCAAGGGCGGCGCCTATATCGAGCTTCCCGCGCGCCTGAAGGCGATCGCCATGGACAAGACCGGAACGATCACGCGGGGCGAGCCCGTCGTGGCTGAGGTCGTACCGCTTGGAAGCCACACCGAGGCCGAGCTAATCGCTCGCGCCGCAGCGCTTGAGGCGCGCTCCACGCATCCGCTTGCGCGCGCGATCCTGCAGTATGCCGTGCAAAGGGAGATCGCACGGGTGCCGGCAACAGATTTACAGGTCCTCAAGGGAAAGGGGCTGACCGGCATCTTCGACGGCGAGTCCTTCTGGCTCGGCTCCCACCGTTACGTCGTCGAGCGCGGTCAGGATACGCCCGAGATCGCAAAACGGGCGGAAGCATTGGAGGCGGATGGCAAAACGGTCATCGCCCTCGGCAATGCGCGGCATGTCTTTGGCCTCATCGCCGTAGCTGATACGGTCCGGCCGGAAGCGCGGGAAATTATACAACAGCTGCACGCCGCCGGTATTGAGCATGTGGTCATGCTGACCGGCGACAATCGCGTCACGGCCAATGCCATCGCCCGCGATCTCGGTATCGACGAGGTGCACGCCGAGCTGCTCCCGGAAAACAAGGTCAAGAAAATCGAGGAGCTGATCGCGCGCTATGGCACGGTCGCCATGGTCGGCGACGGTGTCAACGACGCGCCGGCGCTGGCGCGCGCCAACCTTGGCATCGCCATGGGCGCGATCGGATCGGACGCGGCTATCGAGACCGCCGATATCGCTCTCATGACCGACGACATCTCGAAGCTCCCTTGGCTTGTCCATCACGCTAAACAGACGCTCGCCATCATTCGCCAGAACATCATCTTCTCGCTCGGCGTCAAGGTCGTCTTCGTGGTCCTCACCTTCGCCGGATTCGCCACTTTGTGGGGCGCCATCGCCGCCGACATAGGCGCTTCCCTGTTGGTGGTCGCCAACGCGCTGCGATTATTGCGTCCGCGCAAAAGTCCGGAGAATTCATGAAATGAACCGCTCAACGCATTCGTCAAGAAAGCCCTCGATTCCCAAGAATAGCAATATTCCATCGAGATCGGCGAACCAGGGGTCTGAACATGGGGACCGGACACGATCACGGCCAAGGGGAGATGAGCGATGGCCGCCTGTTCTGGGCGGTCGTGATCAATATTCTCCTGACGGTCGCTCAGGTTATTGGGGGCATCGTGTCCGGCAGCCTTTCTCTTATCGCCGATGCGTTGCACAATTTTAGTGACGCGGGCTCTTTGTTGCTTGCCTTGGTCGCAAGGCGAATATCACGGCGGCCGGCGGATGAGGACAAAACGTTCGGATATAATCGCGCCGAAATCATCGGTGCGCTCATTAACCTGACGACGCTAGTCCTGATCGGCCTCTATCTGATTTACGAAGCTGTTATGCGGTATTTTGAACCGCAGGAAATAAGTGGTTGGATTGTTGTGATCGTCGCCGGCATTGCGCTGGTTATCGATATTGCCACGGCGATCCTGACCTATACGCTTTCAAAAAGAAGCATCAATGTTAAGGCCGCATTTCTTCATAACGTATCCGATGCACTGGCATCCGTCGGGGTGATCATCGCCGGCACATTGATCATTCTTTATGATTTGTACATCGTAGACTCACTTGTGACCCTGATAATCGCGGGTTACGTGTTGTATCAGGGGTTTAGTTCATTACCACGCGCCATAAACATACTTATGCAAGCCGTTCCACCCGACATCGACCGGTCGGAGGTGATAGCTTCAATGCGACAAGTCCGTGGCGTTCGTGGCGTTCACCATGTTCACGTCTGGGAAATCGACGAGCACCGCAGATCCCTGTAGGCACACGTTGTTGTCATCAAGACGAACCTGACCTCCATGGAAACGATTAAAGGCGACATAAAGGAGCTCCTGAAAGATAAGTTTGGCATCAGGCATTCGACCCTCGAATTTGAACTGGAAGACTCGAGTTCGTCCCCAGATGACAATAACTGCGCTGTGGATTAGATGACTTGGTCCTGCCTCGCTTTATGGTCCGGTTATTATGCAGCATTTCGAGCTTGTTGAAGTTGGCCCGCGAAGGGGCGCTGTCCGTCATCCCCGCCTAGTCAAACGTAAGAACACCTGTCACTCATAATCCCGCCCTTTACGCCGACCGGAATATTGTGGAGCGCTTCCTTTGCCGTATGAAGGATATGAGGACGCTGGACATGCGCTTCGAAAAATCAGCCCGAAACTTCCTTAACATGGTCTATCTTTTCGCAATCAGCTGCTGATGCAGTTGAGCCCAGACCCTGGCGCTTTTAGGCTGGTTAGGTAGGATAGCCCCTCCCATTTTCATTAACATACTCTCTTATGCTGTCTCCCTTAGGAGACGCTTCCCGATAATCTGGATAATGCGCCCACATTCCACTAGCTTTGTGGTGGGGGCGATGGCTGCATGGATTAGGCGAATCGTAAGGAGGTTCCCATGCAGGAAAAGCATAATACTAGCCAATTTGGCACCAAGTTGGGCGTGTGGTTACATCACGGCCTCAAAGCCCTTCAGTTCACAATAAAATCAGGACGAATGACCAAAAAGGTTGCCGCGCCACTAGGCCTGTCTTTGATGCTAACAAAATTTAAGCATAGTCCTGCAAAGGCAGATGAACCAGCATCGGTCAGATGCGCACCAATTTTTTCGCCGATAGGTCGCATAACGGGCATACCCGAAACTATTGCGCCATTCCCTGCCGGCAAGTTGGGAGAAGTTGTGCGGCTGATGGGTCGCGAAGGCGGTGTAAACGTAGACGATCTAATAGTCTTGACCGGCTGGCAGCGGCATACAGTGCGGGCGGCGCTGTGTCGGCTGCGCAAACGCGGATTTGTTATTACGGTTAATCAACACAATGGGTGGACAACTTACACCTTGCAACAGAGTCAAGGTCAGTGAACATGGGGCGGTTGAGACAGGCTCATAGCAAGGTCCCTGCCCAAAAGGCTGAGGCAGTACAAACAGAAATTTCTGCTTTACAAACACTGCCCCACGCTGATTTAAAGCAACGCTGGCACCAAGTGTTCAGCTTCAAGGCACCCCATAACTTGAGCAAACGATTGTTGGTCCACGCACTAACCTATGAGTTACAGGTTAGTGACTATGGCGGGCTGAAGAAGGCAACCAAGCGGATACTAGCAGATGCTATTGCCGCAACTCGGCAAAGGGATACGTTACAGAGCTGCCCAACCATGTCTCAATCAGATGGGTCTTCGACTGATGCTGGTGACACGTCACCAATAATATTTCATCCGCATAATCTATCAGTGTCGGAGAAATCAAACGCCGTAAAACACCAGCGTCTGCTATCCAGCCGAACTCCACCACAACCCATCACCCTCTCACCCGGCACACGTCTGATGCGGGAGTGGCGAGGGGTGGTCCATGTGGTGGACCGGACGGAGAACGGCTTTATGTGGAACGGTAAAGTGCATAGGTCCTTGTCCGCCATTGCCCGCGCCATCACCGGGGTGCGCTGGAACGGCTTGGCATTCTTTGGTTTGCGGAGGCGGAAAGAAAACGGCCGCAATACCCCAGATGTCATCAAAGATGATGGATTAATAGTTATCCCACCCCAACCATACGATCACGAACGCCAAGATAATTCGAACAATCTTGCACGGGATAAAGATCACCTGCCTACAGCAGCGATCATCACACATCAGCCCTCAAACTTAGGGGACCCAGCCCCATGACTCTCCGCTGCGCCATTTATACCCGGAAGTCCACGGAGGAGGGGCTGGAGCAGGATTTTAACAGCCTCCATGCCCAACGGGAGGCTTGTGAGGCTTATATCAAGTCGCAAAGTTCCGAAGGCTGGAAATGCCTCCCCAATACTTACGATGACGGCGGCTACTCCGGTGGCAGTATGGAGCGGCCGGGACTTAAACAGTTGTTGGCTGATATTGACCTGGGCAAGGTTGATGTGGTGGTGGTCTACAAAGTGGATCGGCTGACTCGGTCTTTGATGGACTTCGCTCAGATCGTCCAAAAGCTGGAGGCCAAGGGAGTCTCCTTTGTCAGTGTCACCCAGTCCTTCAACACCACCAGTTCTATGGGAAGACTGACTCTGAACGTGCTGTTATCCTTTGCCCAGTTCGAACGGGAAGTGACGGCTGAGCGCATCCGAGACAAGATCGCTGCTTCGAAGCAGAAGGGCATGTGGATGGGCGGGCCCGTGCCCCTAGGATATGACCTTGAACACCGCCAGTTGCTGGTCAATGAAGCCGAAGCCATCACTGTGCGCTGGCTTTATGATACTTACCTTGAGGTCCGGTGTGTCCGGGAACTGAAGATCAAGGCCGACCAGTTGGGCCTGAGCAGCAAGCACTATACCCAGCAATCAGGCAAAGTGGTGGGTGGGCATACCTTCGCCCGGGGTCAGCTTTACCATATCCTCAATAACCCGCTTTACCTCGGCAAGATCCGCCATAAGGACAAGCTTCATGATGGCCAGCATGAAGCCATCTTATCCCAGGATACCTGGGACAAAGTCCAGGCCCTCCTCACTGAGAACTGGGGCAAACGTCGTCAGATTCGTAACACTCCATCCCATGGCTGGGTCGCCCGGATTCTCATCGACTCTTTGGGCGATCCCATGGTGGCCAGCCATTCCCGCAAACAGGGACGCATCTACCGCTATTACATCTCGTCCTCTTTGACCCACAAGAAGTCCGACCCAGCCCACGGATGGCGTCTACCCGCCAAGGAGATCGAGGGGATAGTCCTCAAAGCCGTACAAAGCTTTCTGAACGATCCCGTCAAGGTGTTGAACGCCGTGGGTGTAGCAAAGATAACGGCGGCGCTCATGGCACAGACCCAACAGGCGGCGATGCGTCTGATACAAGCCATCAGCTCCGCAAGCTTGGCCAATCTGGCCACCCTCCTCCGGCCCCTGATACACCAAGTTCAGGTCAATCTGTATGAAGTCGTCATCAAAATTGATACCAGACAACTGTGCGACATTCTTGGCATTCATGCTGATCCTGAGGCTGCATCAATCAATCACACCATCACGCTGCCCGTTCAACTGAAACGCCGGGGTGCTGAAATGCGCATCGTCATCCCGGGGCAAGAACAACACACTACTAAACGAGATGAAAAACTTGTGACACTCATCGCCCAGTCCCATCATTGGTTTGAGCAGATCAAGGCCCGTATCTCCATCAAGGAAATTGCGGAAGCAAACAACATCCACGTTGCCGATATCAGCCGTGTCATGCCATTGGCATTCTTAGCCCCCGAAATCGCCACCGCTATCCTGAACGGCAATCACCCCGTCGACCTCACCGCTGAGAAGCTCAAACGCCTGCGGCCCCTGCCCCATCTCTGGTCAGAACAAAAACACGCGCTCGGATTCGAATAGCCATCGTCTGATATCTGATATCTGTTTTATGGATTCCCGCTCGAAGCGGGAGTGACGAATGTAGTTCTGCGTGACACCCGAAGACTCAATTCAACGGATTGGACGCCAAAAGCACGAACAGAGAACGGGCCGCAAACCCGCCCTAAAACTCTCCCCCGCCGCTGCTCTCCCATCAAACCACGTTCGCCCAATCCCGCACACCTGCGGGGTTTGCGGCCAAACATAGAAAACCACTCTATATCAATTGGATAACTGGTGGAGCCAGGCGGAATCGAACCGCCGACCTCTTGAATGCCATTCAAGCGCTCTCCCAACTGAGCTATGGCCCCCACACGCCCCGTACGGGGCAAAAAACGCGACGCGACCTTAGGCGGGAAGTCGGTCAAGATCAAGAGGCGAAAATGCCGCCGCCGACCGCCCCCGCATCGCCGTCAGCCTTCATCCGATGTGCGCTTTTCGATGACGTCCGACATATCGTCGTCCTCGCCAAGCTCATCATCGAGCAACTCTTCATCCTCCACCTCGTCGCCGAGCTCCAGGTCTTCGTCCAACAGCTCCTCGTCCAGAAGCTCCTCATC
Source organism: Sphingomonadales bacterium (assembly GCA_019455285.1). Taxonomy (GTDB): domain Bacteria; phylum Pseudomonadota; class Alphaproteobacteria; order Sphingomonadales; family Govanellaceae; genus PRO5. The sequence continues at coordinate 167,317 of JACFMS010000002.1, read as the reverse complement.
CGCCTCCGCCACGATCGGCGCCTTGCGCACCACCTTGACTTCTTCCTCCGCCATCGGCTGCTTGCTTTTCAGCACAGTTTCCGGCTCGAACTGATGACCGCAGCCGATACAGGCCAGCGGGTAGGCGTGGTTTAAATCATAAAAGCGCTCGCCGCATTTTGGGCACCGGCGCTTGGTTCCCCATTCTGGCTTGGCCATGGGTCGCTCCTTGTACGATCTGTCGCAGGATCGCGAGAAAAATGCGGCGCTTCGTTTGCCACGTTCTGCCGCCGCTGTCAAAAACATTATCCATAAGGATTGCCTGGCCGCCAACTTAAGCTTTTGGCCGGTGGGGAGGGTATGCTAGAGAAGCCCGCACCTGCAAGCGTAAAACCCTACGGAGCGGCCTTATGGCCCATGACCATAGCACGCCCAAACCCGCCACGCTGACCGCCCGCAAAAGCGGCGGTCTGCAAGGCGTGGCGCGGACGCCGGGCGACAAATCGATCTCCCACCGGGCATTGATTTTCGGCGGCCTGGCGCTGGGCAAGACCGAAATCAGCGGGCTATTGGAAGGCGAGGACGTGCTCAACACGGCGCGCGCCATGGCGCGGCTGGGGGCCGCCATCGTCAAAGATCAGGATGGCCTGTGGCGGGTCACGGGGGTGGGCGTCGGCGGCCTTGCCGAGCCCGACGATATCCTCGACATGGGCAACTCGGGCACCGGCGTGCGGCTCCTCATGGGGCTGGTCGCCGCCTATCCCTTCGCCAGCTTTTTTACCGGCGATGCGTCGTTGCGCAAGCGCCCCATGGCGCGGGTCATGAAGCCGCTGGCGGAGATGGGGGCGCGGGTCATCGCCCGCCAGGGCGATCGCCTGCCGGCCTGCGTCATCGGCGCCGCCGAGCCTCTGCCCATTGACTACACCCTGCCGGTGGCCTCGGCGCAGGTCAAATCGGCAATCCTCTTGGCGGCCTTGAACACCCCGGGCCGGACCACGGTAATCGAGCCCGAACCCACCCGCGACCATACCGAGCGTTTGTTGCGCTATCTCGGGGCCTCGGTGCGGGTCGAAGAGCAAAACGGCGCGCGGATCATCGCCATCGACGGCCAGCCGGAGCTTGTCGCCCGCCCCATCGCGGTGCCGGCCGACCCGTCCTCGGCGGCGTTTCCCTTGGTGGCGGCGCTGTTGACGCCGGCGTCAAAGCTGACGCTCCCCGGCGTCGGCTTGAACCCCTTGCGCACCGGCCTTCTTACAACTTTACGCGAAATGGGGGCCGATATAGCCATTACCGATGAGCGCGAAGCCGGCGGCGAGCCGGTGGGCGATATCGTCGTCCAAACCAGTCGGCTGCGGGGGGTTGAGGTGCCCGCCGCGCGCGCCCCCTCGATGATCGACGAGTACCCGATTCTGGCCGTCGCCGCGGCCTGCGCCGAGGGTATAACCCGCATGCAGGGATTGGGCGAGCTTCGGGTCAAGGAAAGCGACCGCTTGGCCGCCATCGCCCAGGGCCTGGCCGCGGTCGGCGTCAAGGCCGAGATTAACGGCGACACCCTGACCGTGCACGGCCGGGGCAAGGCGCCCGGCGGGGCCACAGTGGCGGCTCGCCTCGACCACCGTATCGCCATGGCGTTCTTGGTGCTGGGCGGCGTCGCCGACTCTCCCATCGCGGTCGATGACGCCCATATGATCGATACCAGTTTTCCCGGCTTCGTCGCCCTGATGAACGACCTCGGGGCGGCGATTTCATGACCGTGATCGCCATCGACGGCCCGGCCGCCTCCGGCAAGGGCACGCTGGCGCGGCGGCTGGCGGTGCATCTCGGCTTTGCATTCCTCGACACCGGCCTTCTCTATCGTGCGGTGGGCCTGGCGGTTTTGCGCACCGGCGGCGATCCTTCCGACCCCGTTGCGGCGGCTCGCGCCGCCCACGGCCTTGATCTCGGCAGCCTCGACGACCCGGCCTTGCGTGATGAGGCGACGGCGGCGGCGGCGTCCCAGGTGGCGGCGATACCGGACGTGCGCGCCGCTCTCCTTGACCTGCAGCGCCGCTTCGCCAAGACCCCGCCCCGTGGGGAGCCGGGAGCAGTGCTCGATGGCCGCGACATCGGCACCGTGGTCTGCCCGGACGCCGAGGTAAAACTCTTCATCACCGCCGATTTGCCCACCCGCGCCCGCCGGCGCTGGCGGGAACTGGCCGCCAAGGGCGAGGCGGCGGACTTGTCGGCGGTCCAGGCCGAGATGGCCGCGCGCGACCGCCGCGACGCCGAACGCGGCGTCGCTCCCCTGACCCGGGCCGCCGATGCAATCTTGCTCGACACCACGAATTCGGATATAGAGGCCGTGTTCAAAGCCGCCCTGCGGGCGGTGGAAGAAAAGATCGGGCGTTCGCTGGGGGGTCCAAGCACGGCTTGACCTCCCTGGTTGTTTTTGTGCTTGAGGCCTGTCTTTCACATCCAAGGTTTGAACGTCCAACCGCCCATGGCATGGGGCCGTGGGCGGGACAAGACCGCCGGATTCAACCGGCTGGCCGGGATAGCAATATGATTTTTAAGGAGATCTAATGGTTACTAAGTCAACTGTTAAGTCCGCGCCCTTGCGCGCAGAATTTGAAGCGCTGCTGGCGGAAAGCCTGGGCGAATCGACCCGCTTCGACGGTCGGGTGGTCACCGGCACGGTGATCGGCATCGATAAGGAATGCGCCATTCTCGACATCGGCCTGAAGTCCGAGGGCCGGGTGGCGTTGCGGGAATTCGCCATGCCGGGCCAGGCGCCCGAGATCGCCATCGGCGATACCATCGAAGTTTTTGTTGAACGGATCGAGAATGCCAGCGGCGAAGCGGTGCTGTCGCGCGAAAAGGCGCGCCGCGAGGAGGCCTGGGGCAAGCTGGAAAAGGCTTACGAGGCCGGCGAGCGCGTCGACGGCGTGATCTTCGGCCGGGTCAAGGGCGGCTTTACCGTCGACCTGTCCGGCGCCGTGGCCTTCCTGCCCGGCAGCCAAGTGGATGTCCGCCCGGTGCGCGACATCACGCCTCTGATGAATCTGGCGCAGCCGTTCCAGATCCTGAAAATGGATCGCCGCCGCGGCAACATCGTGGTGTCGCGCCGCGCCGTGATGGAAGAAACCCGCGCCGAGCAGCGCGCCGATCTCATCTCCACCCTCAAAGAGGGCCAGGTGGTGGACGGCGTGGTCAAGAACATCACCGATTACGGCGCTTTCGTGGACCTCGGCGGCATCGACGGCCTGTTGCACGTCACCGATATTTCCTGGCGGCGCATCAGTCATCCTTCCGAAGCGCTTGCCATCGGTCAGCAGGTCAAGGTGCAGATCGTGCGCCTCAACCCCGAGACCCAGCGTATCAGCCTCGGCATGAAGCAGCTTGAAGCCGATCCGTGGGCCGGCATTGCCGCCAAATACCCCATCGGCGCCAAGTTGAAGGGCCGGATCACCAACATCACCGATTACGGCGCCTTCGTCGAGCTGGAAGCCGGCGTCGAAGGGCTTGTCCATGTCTCCGAAATGAGCTGGACCAAGAAGAACGCCCACCCCAGCAAGATCGTCTCGACCAGCCAGGAAGTGGAAGTGGTGGTGCTCGAGGTCGATCCCGAGAAGCGCCGCATCAGCCTTGGTTTGAAGCAGTGCCTGCCCAATCCGTGGGAAGTGTTCGCCGAAACTCATCCGGTGGGCAGCCAGATCGAGGGCGAGGTCAAGAACATCACCGAGTTCGGGCTGTTCGTCGGTCTCGACAACGATGTCGACGGCATGGTGCATATGTCGGACCTGGAATGGAACCGCTCGGGCGAAGAGGCGATCAAGAACTTCAAGAAGGGCGATCATGTCAAGGCCGTGGTGCTCGACATCGACGTCAAGAAGGAACGCATCAGCCTCGGCATCAAGCAGGTGGACAAGGATCCCTTCGGCTCGGTTCTGGCCAAGAAGAAAGGCGACGTGGTGACCTGCACCGTCGCCGCGGTGCAGGATAACGGCATCGAGGTCACCCTCGGCGAAGGTGATCTGAAAGCCTTCATCCGCCGCAGCGATCTGGCCCGCGACCGCGGCGACCAGCGCCCCGAGCGCTTTGCCGTGGGCGATAAGGTTGACGCCATGATCACCTCCGTCGATCGCGCCGCCCGCAAGATCGGACTCTCGGTCAAGCAACTGGAGATCACCGAGGAAAAGGCGGCGGTGGCGCAGTACGGCTCCTCCGACAGCGGCGCCAGCCTGGGCGACATCCTGGGCGCTGCCTTCGACAAGGCCAAGGAAGCCAAGGACGCCGACGCGGCCCCGGCCAAGCCGGCCAAGGCCAAGAAGGCCAAAAAGTCATCCGAGGATGCTACCGCCGACGAGGAAGCGGCCGACGCTTGATCTTGTCGCCCGGTTAGGGAATAAGGGGGCCCGCCCGCAAGTCAGGACGGGCCCTTTTCTTTTTGCTACAGTAGCGTCATTTGTTGGCAACGGCGGACCCGGTTCATGGCCTTTGATCTGGACACCCTCATCGACCGGCGACGGCTGAAACGTCGTCTGCGGTTCTGGCGCTTGGCGGCGGTATTGGCCATTATTGCGCTGGTCTTCGTGTTTGCTCAGAAGGCCGGTCTGCGTTCGGCGGCCTACGTCGCCCGCATCTCCGTCGACGACATCATTCTGGAAGACGCGGCGCTGGAAGAGGTCATCGCCAATGTTGCCAATGACAAGAACGCCAAGGCGCTGATCGTGCGCATCAACAGTCCCGGCGGCTCCACCACCGGCAGCGAAAGCCTCTACCAGGCGCTGCGTCAGGTGGCGGCGACCAAGCCGGTGGTCAGCGTGATGGGCACTTTGGCGGCTTCCGGCGGCTATGTGGTGGCCATTGCCGGCGATCAGATCTTTGCCCGCGAGACGACGCTTACCGGCTCCATCGGCGTGATCATGGAATATGCCGAATTCTCCCGGCTGTTCGACAAGCTCGGGGTCAAGGTCGACGCCATCAAGAGCGCGCCTTTAAAGGGCGAGCCGTCCCTGGCCGAACCGTTATCGAAGGAGGGACGGCTGGCGCTGCAGGGGCTTATCGACGACAGCTATGACTGGTTCGTCGGGCTGGTGGCGGCACGGCGCAATATGAGCGAAGAGAAGGCGCGCGCATTGGCCGATGGCCGTGTCTATACCGGCCGGCAAGCGGTCAAGAACGGCCTCATCGACGCGCTTGGCGGCGAGGCGGAGGCCCGCGCCTGGCTGATGAGCGAGCGCGGCGTCGCCACCGACCTGCCCACCGTTGACGTTGACATGACGGCGGAAGAGCGGCTGTTGCAGCAATTCGTCGGCGACGCCATCGCCCGGATTTTTGCCTCGCCGCGGCTGGCGCTTGACGGCATGGTATCGCTTTGGCACCCTACAACTTAGGATTTATCAAGGGGGCATGCCCCGGGAGGTCATGGGCGTCATGATAAAATCGGAATTGCCGCAAGCCATCGCCGCGGAAATGCCTGAACTGAAGCACGACGTGGCCGTGATGGCGGTCAAGACGTTTTTCGATGAGGTCATTCAGGCCCTGGCCCAGGGTCAGCGGGTGGAAATCCGCGGCTTCGGCTCGTTTGAAGCCCGCGCCCGGAACGCCCGGCAGGGCCGCAATCCGCGCACCGGGGAATCGGTGCAGGTGCGCAGCAAATACGTGCCCCACTTCAAGGCCGGCAAGGAGCTGCGCGAACGGCTGAACGCCAAGACGCGATAGGCACCGTCTTTTGACCTTCAAGCGAGCGCTTTTCTGGCTGGTGGGCGCGCTGGTGATCGCGCTGACGATCCTGATTGCGGTCGCCAATCGCGAGCTGGTGGTGTTCCGCTTGACGCCGCTGCCGGTGGAGCTTGAATTGCCGCTCTATGCCGTGGTCTTCGCCTGCCTGCTCATCGGCGTGCTGATGGGCTGGCTTTTCGCCGCGGTGTCGCATTTTTGCCGGAAACGCAAGGCTAAGGCGATGGCGGCGGAGACCTCGCGCTAGATAGGCCCCAGGAAGACAGCATGACCACCCTGACGCGTCAGCGCCTGTTCTGCGCTCTCGACACCGCCAGCCTAGCGGCGGCGCAGGCCCAGGCGCGGCTGTTGCGCGACGCGGTGGGCGGTTTGAAAGTGGGACTGGAATTCTTCGCCGCCGAAGGCCCGGCCGGCGTGCGCGCCCTGGCCGGCCACGGCCTGCCGATTTTTCTCGATCTAAAATTGCACGATATTCCTAACACGGTAGCCCGCGCGGTAGCGGCGCTCACCCCCTTGGCGCCGTTCATGCTGACCGTGCACGCCGCCGGCGGGCCGCACATGCTGCGCGCCGCGCGCGAAGCTGCGGCGGAGGCGGCGGCCGCCGCCGGGGTCAGGCGGCCGTTGATCATCGCCGTGACGGTGCTGACTAGCCTGGATGAAGGCGACCTGACCGCCGTCGGCGTCGGCGACGCTCCCCACGCCCAGGTGCTGCGGTTGGCGAAACTGGCGCGCGATTGCGGGCTCGATGGCGTGGTTTCGTCGGCGCACGAAATCGCGCCGCTGCGCCAGGCGCTGGGTCCGGACTTCGTTCTGGTGACCCCCGGCATCCGGCCGGCCGGCGTCGCCGCCGGCGACCAGAAGCGCGTTACCTCGCCGGCCGAGGCGGTGGCCTTGGGTGCAAGCTTTCTGGTGATCGGCCGGCCTATCACCGAGGCCGCTGACCCCAAGGCGGCGGCCGAGGCCATCGTCGCCGAGATGACGGAGGCCGAGAGCCTGACCCTATGACGGTAGGTGCGAAAATCTGCGGCCTGACCACCAAGGAAGCGGTGGCGGCGGTGGCGGCGGGGGGCGCCGCTTATGCCGGCTTCGTGTTCTATCCGCCGTCACCCCGGAATTTGCGCCCGGTAGAGGCGGCGGCGCTGGCCGCCAGTTTGCCGCCGATAATAAAAAAGGTCGCTGTCCTCGTCGACCCTGAGGATGACGACATCGCGCGCGTGCTGGCCGCCTTCAGCCCCGATCTGATCCAACTCCATGGCCATGAGACGGTCCAGCGCACGGCGGCGGTGCGGGCTCGATTCGGCCGTCCGGTGATCAAGGCAATTGCCATTTCTTCCCAAGAAGATGTTGAAAAAGCAATGACTTATGAGGAAGCGGCCGATCTGTTGCTGTTCGATGCGAAAGCGCCTACATCTATGGCGGGCGCATTGCCGGGGGGCAATGGACTGATCTTCGATTGGCAGCTTATCGCCGCCGCCCCGAAGCTCGCAAAGCCCTGGCTACTGTCGGGCGGTCTTGAGGCGGCCAATGTCGGCGCCGCCATCGCCACGACGCGGGCCAAGCTGGTGGATGTGTCGTCGGGGGTCGAGGACCGGCCGGGCGTCAAATCGCCGCAAAAGATCAGGGATTTTCTCGCTGCCGTGGCGGCGCAAAACGAAGTCGCTTCATGACCGCATCTTCTCTCAAGCCAGCCGCCAATTCGTTGCGCGCCGCGCCGGACGCTCACGGCCATTTCGGCATCTACGGCGGGCGCTATGTGGCGGAAACTCTGATGCCGCTCATCCTGGAGGTGGAGGCGGCCTACGAGGCGGCCAGAAACGATCCCGCCTTCTGGCCCGAGTTTGACGGCCTGATGACCCACTATGTGGGCCGCCCGAGCCCGCTTTATTTCGCCGAGCGCTTAACCGCCCACCTCGGCGGCGCCAAGATCTATTTCAAGCGGGAAGAGCTCAATCACACCGGCTCGCACAAGGTCAACAATTGCATCGGCCAGATCTTGCTGGCCCGGCGCATGGGTAAGCCGCGCATCATCGCCGAGACCGGCGCCGGCCAGCATGGGGTGGCCACCGCCACCGTGGCGGCGCGCTTTGATTTGCCGTGCGTGGTCTACATGGGGGCCAAAGACATCGCCCGCCAGCAGCCCAACGTGTTTCGCATGCGCCTGTTGGGGGCGGAAGTGCGCGCCGTCGAGAACGGCTCGAAGAGCCTGAAGGACGCCATGAACGAGGCGCTCCGGGATTGGGTCGCCAACGTCCATGATACCTTCTATCTCATCGGCACCGTGGCCGGGCCGCACCCTTACCCCAAGATGGTGCGCGACTTTCAATCGGTGATCGGCCGCGAGGCCAAAGAACAAATCCTCGCCGCCGAAGGGCGGCTGCCGGACAGCCTGGTGGCGTGCGTCGGCGGCGGCTCCAACGCCATGGGGCTGTTTCACCCCTTCCTCGATGACGAGGGGGTGAAAATTTATGCCGTCGAAGCCGCCGGCAAGGGATTTCACACCGGCCATCACGCCGCCGCCATCGCCGGCGGCCGGCCCGGCGTGCTGCATGGCAACCGCACCTATCTGTTGCAGACCGCGGACGGGCAGATCAAGGAGGCCGATTCGATTTCCGCCGGCCTCGATTATCCCGGCATCGGCCCCGAGCATGCCTGGCTGCATGACGTTGGACGCGTCGACTACGTGCTGGCCAGCGACAAAGAAGCGCTGGAGGCGTTCCAGGTCTGCTCGCGTCTGGAAGGCATCATTCCGGCCTTGGAATCGGCGCACGCTATCGCCTTCGTGCTGCGAGAAGCGCCCAAGTTACCCAAGGATCATGTCATGGTGGTCAATTTGAGCGGCCGCGGCGACAAGGACATTTTCACCGTGGCGTCGGCGCTGGGAGTAAAATTATGAGCGCGGGGCGCATCGAACAACGCTTTGCGGCGCTCAAAGCCGAGGGCCGCGCCGCGCTCATTACCTTCATCACCGCCGGCGATCCCGATGAAGCGACCTCGTTTGAAATTTTGCGCCGCTTGCCGGCGGCGGGCGCCGACCTCATCGAGCTCGGCGTGCCGTTCTCGGACCCCATGGCCGACGGGCCGACCATCGAAGCGGCGGGACATCGCGCGCTCGCTGCCGGCATCACATTACAAAAAATTCTTACGCTGGTGCGGCGCTTCCGCGAGCATGATGGGCAAACGCCGATTGTGCTCATGGGTTACTACAATCCGATCTACAGCTACGGCGTTGACGCTTTTTTGCGAGACGCGCTCGATGCTGGCGTCGACGGCCTGATCGTGGTCGATCTGCCGCCGGAGGAAGATGCGGAATTGTGCCTGCCGGCGATCAAAGCGGGGATGCGCTTCATTCGCCTCGCCACCCCCACCACCGATGACAAACGCTTGCCGGCAGTGCTCGCGCACGCCAGCGGATTTTTGTATTATGTGGCGGTGGCCGGCATTACCGGCACGGCGAGCGCCGATGCGGCGGATTTGCAAGACGCCATCGCCCGCATTCGCCGCCGCACCAAGCTGCCCATTGCCGTCGGCTTCGGCGTCAAGGAGCCCAACCAAGCCGCCGCCATTGCTGAGTTCGCCGATGGCGTGGTGGTGGGATCGGCGATCGTCGGCATTGTCGCCAAGCATCTCGACCAAACCGGCCGCGCCCTACCGGGTCTGACGGATGAGGTGGCGGCATTCGTGCAAAGCCTGGCTGCGGCCATGCAAACTTCGACCGCCAAACGCCAGACGGCGCACGCTTAACATGAGGTAGGTTGCCATGAACTGGTTGACCAATTTCGTTCGTCCCAAGGTTCGCGCCGCCATGCAAAAGCGCGAGACGCCGGACAACTTGTGGCAAAAATGTCCAAGCTGCGGCCAGATGATCTTCCACAAGGAATACAAGGAAGCGTTGAGCGTCTGCCCCGGCTGTGGTCATCACGGCCGCATCGGTTCATCCGATCGCTTCGCGCAGTTATTCGACGACGGTCAGTTCACCAAGGTGCGCATTCCCAAGGCGCAGGAAGACCCGCTGAAATTCAAGGATCAGAAAAAATACAGCGACCGGCTGAAGGCGGCGCGCGCCGACCTGGGCGCGGAAGACGCCATGGATGTCGGCTGCGGCAAGATGGGCGGCCATAGCGTGGTGATCGCGGTGCAGAATTTCGCCTTCATGGCCGGCTCCATGGGCATCGGCGTCGGCGAGGCGCTGATCGCGGCGGCGAAAAAAGCGGTCAAGGCCAAGGCGCCCATGATCGTGTTTACCGCCGCCGGTGGCGCGCGCATGCAGGAAGGCATCTTGTCATTGATGCAGATGCCGCGCTCCACCGTGGCGGTGGAAATGGTGCGCGACGCCGGACTTCCCTATATCGTCGTGCTCACCGATCCCACCACCGGCGGCGTTACCGCCTCTTACGCCATGCTCGGCGACATTCAGATTGCCGAGCCGGGGGCGCTCATCGGCTTTGCCGGTCCGCGCGTCATCGAGAATACCATTCGCGAAAAGCTGCCGGAAGGCTTTCAGCGCGCCGAATATTTGTTGGAACATGGCATGCTCGACATGGTGGTGCATCGCCACAACTTGCGCGCCACCTTGATCCGGATCGTTGATCTCTTGATGCGGCCGATGTCCAACGCGCCGCGGCTCGCCGCGCCAGCGCGTTAGTTCCCGTCCATGCGCCGCAGCGACCGCATTCTGGAGCGGCTGGGCGCACTGCACCCGAAAAAAATTGATTTGTCCCTGGGCCGCATGGAGCGGCTTTTGGAAGCGCTCGGCCATCCGGAACGGCGCTTGCCGCCGGTATTTCATGTCGCCGGCACCAACGGCAAGGGCTCCACCGTCGCCTACATGCGCGCCGCCTTAGAAGCGGCGGGAAAATCCGTGCATGTCTATACCTCGCCGCATCTGGTGCGTTTTTGCGAGCGCATCCGCGTCGCCGGACGTTTGATCGAGGAAGAGGCGCTGGCGGTGCTGCTGGAAGAATGCGAGGACGCCAACGCCGGCGCGCCCATCACTTTCTTCGAGATCACCACCGCCGCGGCGTTTCTCGCTTTCTCCCGCACCGCTGCCGATGCGACGTTGTTGGAAGTGGGACTTGGCGGCCGTCTGGACGCCACCAATGTGGTGGCCGCGCCGCTCATGACCGCCATCAGCCAGATCGCCCTGGATCACGAACAGTTTCTGGGCGATACGCTGCAACAAATCGCGCGCGAGAAAGCCGGCATCGCCAAAAAAGATTGTCCGCTCGTCATCATGGCGCAACAACCGGCGGCGCGTGATGTCATTCTGGATCACGCCGCTTCTGTCGGTGCGCCGGTACTGCTGGAAGGCCGCGATTGGACGTGGGAGAGCGATGATCATGGCTTTCGCGTGCGCGACGCGCGAGGCGAGATCGCGCTTCCAATACCGGCGCTCCTGGGTCCGCATCAGTTCAAGAATGCGGCGCTGGCGGTTACAGCCTTGCGGGCGCAACACCTATTCATGCTGAATAATGATGCGCTCGCCGCCGGCGTCGCCGGCGCGCGCTGGCCGGCACGGCTGCAAAACGTCACTGATGCTCCAGGTTTTGCGGGCCGCGTGCCGGCAGACGTTGAAATCCTGTTGGATGGCGGCCACAATCCGGCGGGCGCGGAAGCTCTGGCGGCGGCGGTGAAAGCGCGCCCGCGTCCTACCACCGTGATCATCGGCATGCTGGCCAACAAGGATGCCGCAGCCTATCTTGCCGCGCTTTCCGGCGCGGTGGATCGCATGGTGGCGGTGAACATTCCCGACGAGGCGTGCCATCCGGCTGAGACGTTGGCCAGGCTCGCCCGCTCTTGCGGCATCGCCGCCGAAGCCGGGACGACGCCTGCAACAGCCATTGCCGCAACGCTGCCCGCCTTGCGGCCGGGCGATCGCCTGCTGATTTGCGGTTCGCTTTACATGGCGGGGCAGATATTGGACGATATCGGGCTAGCGCCTGACTGAACCCGCGGAGACGCCCCATGAAGCCCTACCTAAAAAATCTGGATGATGTCGAGTGGACGGAAATGAGCCACGGCAAGCGGTTCCACTCATTGCGCAAGCCGTTAACGCCCAAGGATGGGACCAGGCCGAAGCTTGGCGCCAGCGTTTACCGCCTCTTACCGGGCAAGCGCTCATTTCCCAGGCATGAACATATGGTCAATGATGAAGCCATCCTTGTGCTTCAGGGCGAAGGCACGCTCATCTACGGCGATGAGGAGGTAGCCCTGCGCGCCGGCGATTATGTGCATCTGCCGGCCAATTCCGGCGCGGCGCATCAGGTCCACAACACCAGCGCCGCCGAATTGGAATATCTGTGCTTTTCCACGATGATCGAGCCGGAGATTAGCCTTTATCCCGATTCCGATAAGATCGGCGCGTTTGCCGGCTCTGCTCCCGGCGGCGACATAACAAGGAGGCGAGTGTGGGCATATATGAAAAGCCATACGCTTCCCTATTGGGAAGGGGAGAGCGAGGAATGAAGGGTGGATCCTTTTTTGCCTCCGTAGTCAATTTCTTGTTCTTGCAGGTTGAATTTAATCAAGGACAGTCATTCGACGGCGGTGGTAATCTGTAATTTCTGGTCACGTTTTTCGGTTTGTCACGGTCATGACAAATCATCGGGTCCGCGGCGGTTTGTTCTACTTGCAAAGAGGATATCATGATCCCGCTGTTGCTGATTGTCTTGATCGTCGTGAACGTCGGCGGCGTGGTTCTTCTTTATTCCTTGCGCCGCAAGACCGGTGGGCTTTACTGGGAGCTGCGGGGACTGAAGAGTCCGCCGCTGACCTTGAGTAACCATCGCACGCAAGAGGAAGCGCGCGCCTATCTGTTGCACCTCCTCCAGTGGCCGCCAGGCGCGCTGCCGCCGCTGGGCGGGTGGGCGGCCTCAGCGGATATATTGATCTTGCTGGCCGAATGGATTTTGGATCGCAAGCCGGCGCTGGTGGTGGAGCTGGGCAGCGGCGTCTCCAGCCTGGTCATCGGCCGTTGTCTGCAGTTGAATGGCCGCGGCCAATTCCTGTCCTGCGACCATGATGTGGCATTTTTGGCGATCACCGCCCGGCGTATGCGGCTGGCGGGGCTGCCCTATGTCGGCACCCGCGTTTCATTGGCGGCGGATTCCTGGTACAGCCTGCCGGGCAACGGCGAGTCCCTGGACGTGCTGTTGCCAGGCGCTGCATCTGAGACCACGCGCGGCATTGACCTGTTGTTCATTGATGGCCCACCGATGGCCCATGGTGAGGAAGTGCGCGCCGGAGCCAGCCGCTTGTTCCGGCATTTGACGCCGGGGGCCTTGGTACTGCTCGATGACGCGGCGCGGCCGGGCGAGCGGCGGGTGGCGCAACAATGGGCGGCGGAATTTCCGGAGCTGAAACAAACTTTCCTGGCTACCGAAAAAGGCGCGCTGCTGTTGACGAAGGAATAACAGCTTCCGGGGTTATTCCGTCAATTCGTCCCAGGCTTCCTTGACGCGGGTGAAGAAGCTTTTGGTCTCGGGGCTGGTGTCCTCGCCGCCTTCCGCTTCGAATTCCTTCAAAAGCTCTTTCTGGCGTTTGGTCAGGTTGACCGGGGTTTCCACCGCGGTCTCAACGATCATGTCGCCGCGGCCTTGGTTGTTGAGCGTGTTCATGCCCTTGCCGCGCAGGCGGAACTGCTTGCCCGATTGGGTGCCGGCGGGCAGCGTAATCTTGGCCCGCGCGCCATCGATGGTGGGAATCTCCACCTCGCCGCCCAGCGCCGCCTTGGTCATCGGGATCGGCACCCGGCAGAAGATGTGCGGCCCGTCGCGCTTGAACAGGCGATGGGGCTTGAGGGACAAGAAAATGTAAAGATCGCCGCTCTGGCCGTTGCGCAATCCCGCCTCGCCCTCGCCGCCCAAGCGAATGCGGGTGCCGTCATCGACGCCCGGCGGAATTTTTACTTGCAGCGTCCGCTCCTTCCTGATCCGGCCGCTGCCGGAGCAGGAACGGCAGGGGTTGGCGATGGTCTGACCGACGCCCTGACAGGTGGGGCAGGTGCGCTCGATCATGAAGAAGCCCTGCTGGCTTCTCACCTTGCCGCGGCCGTCGCAGGTGCGGCAGACCTTGGGTTCCGAGCCGGCGGCGGAGCCGGTGCCGTGGCACTCATTGCAGGCGACGCTCGATGGCACGGTGATGCTGGCGTCCTTGCCGTTGTGCGCTTCCTCTAGCGTGATTTCCAGATCAAAGCGCAAATCGGCGCCGCGGGTGCGCGACTGCCCGCGCTGACGGCCGCCCATGAAGTCGCCAAAGAGGTCGTCGAAGATGTCGGCGAACGAGCCTTCCGAAAAGCCGCCGCCGTTGCCGCGCGGCCCGCCGTTCTCGAACGCGGCGTGACCGAAGCGGTCGTAAGCGGCGCGCTTGTCCTCGTCTTTCAGGACGTCATAGGCTTCATTGATTTCCTTGAAGCGGTGCTCGGCGTCGTTATCGCCCGGATTGCGGTCCGGATGATATTGCATGGCAAGCTTGCGAAACGCCTTTTTGACGGTTTCGCCGGACGCCGATCGCTCGATGCCCAAGGTTTCGTAATAACACCGCTTCTGCATGGTCACGCGAACAAACCTACCGTAATCCCTCCCCCAGACCGGCGGCTGTTGCCGTTAGGACGGCTTCTTGTCGTTGTCGTCCACTTCTTCGAAGTCGGCGTCGACCACGTTGTCGGAACCGCCGCCGCCAGGGGCAGCCTCGCCGCCTTCCGGCGCCGCGCCGGCCTGAGATTTATAAAGTGCCTCGCCGAGCTTCATCGAGGCTTCGGCCAACGCTTGCGTCTTGGCCTTGATGGTTTCCGCCTCGCCGCTGTCTAGCACCGACTTTAAGCCGGCGATGGCGTCCTCGATCGCCGTCTTGTCGCCGGCGGCGAGCTTATCGCCGTGCTCCTTCAAGGTCTTTTCGGTCTGGTGGACTAAGGCCTCGCCCTGGTTCTTCGCCTCCACCGCCTCGCGCCGCTTCTTGTCATCGGCGGCATGCGCCTCGGCGTCCTTGACCATCTTGTCGATATCGGCGTCGGACAAGCCGCCCGAAGCCTGGATGCGGATCTGCTGCTCCTTGCCGGTGCCTTTGTCCTTTGCCGATACGTTGACGATGCCGTTGGCGTCGATGTCGAAGGTGACCTCGATCTGCGGCACGCCGCGCGGCGCCGGCGGGATGCCCACCAAGTCGAACTGGCCGAGGAGTTTGTTGTCGGCGGCCATTTCGCGCTCGCCTTGGAAGACGCGAATAGTGACCGCGGTCTGTCCGTCCTCGGCGGTGGAGAACACCTGGCTCTTTTTGGTCGGGATGGTGGTGTTGCGGTCAATCAGCCGCGTGAACACGCCGCCCAAGGTCTCGATGCCCAACGACAACGGCGTGACGTCAAGCAGCAGCACGTCCTTGACGTCGCCCTTCAGCACGCCGGCCTGAATGGCGGCGCCGATCGCCACCACCTCGTCGGGGTTGACGCCCTTGTGCGGCTCCTTGCCGAAGAAGTTCTTCACCGTCTCGATGACTTTCGGCATGCGGGTCATGCCGCCCACCAGCACCACCTCGTCGATGTCGCCGGCCTTGATGCCGGCGTCCTTCAACGCCGCCTTGCAAGGATCAATGGTTTTTTGCACCAGATCATCGACCAGCGATTCGAACTTCGCCCGCGACAATTTCATGGTCAGGTGCTTCGGCCCGGTCTGGTCGGCGGTGATAAAGGGCAGGTTGATGTCGGTCTGCTGGGCGCTCGACAACTCGATCTTCGCCTTCTCGGCGGCTTCCTTGAGGCGCTGCAGCGCGAGGCTGTCATTGCGCAAGTCGATGCCTTGCTCTTTCTTGAACTCGTCGGCGAGATGGCCGACCAGGCGCATGTCGAAGTCCTCACCGCCGAGGAAGGTATCGCCGTTGGTGGCTTTTACCTCAAACACGCCGTCGCCGATTTCCAGAATGGAAATATCGAAGGTGCCGCCGCCCAGGTCGTAGACGGCGATGGTCTTGCCTTCCTTCTTATCAAGGCCATAGGCCAGGGCCGCCGCAGTCGGCTCGTTGATGATGCGCAACACCTCAAGACCGGCGATCTTGCCGGCGTCCTTGGTCGCCTGGCGCTGGGCGTCGTTGAAGTAGGCGGGAACGGTGATCACCGCCTCGGTCACCGGTTCGCCAAGGTGGCGCTCAGCGGTTTCCTTCATCTTTTGCAGGATATAGGCGGAGATTTGGCTGGGGCTGTAGTCCTTGTCCTGGGCCTTGACCCAGGCGTCGTTGTTCTTTGCCTTGGTGATTTCGTAAGGCACCATCTTGATGTCTTTTTGGGTCATCGGGTCGTTATAGGAACGGCCGATCAAGCGCTTGATGGCAAACAGGGTGTTTTTCGGATTGGTCACCGCCTGACGCTTGGCCGGCTGGCCGACCAGGAGCTCGCCGCTGTCGGTAAAGGCGACGATGGACGGCGTGGTGCGCGCCCCTTCGGCGTTCTCGATCACCTTGGGCTGCGAACCTTCCATGACGGCGACGCAGGAATTGGTGGTTCCCAAATCGATTCCGATAACCTTACCCATGATATCCTCGCTTGTTGCAGCAAACGCCCCAGGCCATCACGCTGCGCCCGACGGGGGTTCCCGCTCTTGTTCAATCGTTAAAAAATCCCTTAACCTTGCGGCCGGCAGGCTGGTGGCGACCGCAGTTGGAGGTTATATAGGGAGGTGGCTGCGGCCTCGCAAGCCATGCAACCGAGGAAAATTTCCCATGACGGCAATGAAGTACGGATTTTCACGTCTTGTTCTGCTGGTCGCCTTTTTGTGGTCGGGAGCGGCGCTGGCGGGCGAGCCTGCCATTAGCGACGCCTGGCTGCGGCCGCCAGCGGTGGCCGGGCGGCCGGGCGCGCTTTATTTCACCCTCATCAACCCCGGGCCAGCGACCGCCATTGTCGCCGTCAAGGCGCCGATCGCCGGGCGGGCCGAACTCCATGCCCATGGGATGGCCGGCGGCATCATGCGGATGCGCAAGGTGGAACGGGTGGAGGTGGCGGCCGGCGGGCAGGTACAATTCCAGCCCCATGGCTATCATGTGATGCTGTTCAACCTCGATGAGGCAAAGCTCGGCGCGGCCGCCGACGTATCCTTTACCCTCCTCCTGGAGGGCGGCGCTAAAGTCGCCGGCCAGGCTGCGATCAAGCGCTAGCCCTATAGGCAAGGTTGGCGACCTACGCCCGTTGGCGGCGGACGAACCGGTATTCCTTGCTCATCCTCGGCCCCGCTGGCATCATCTTGCTGATCCGTTGAGCCCGGCTTGCGAGGACATCGATGGCCGTCGAAAATCCCCTTGGCTCCCGGGAGGCGCAGTTAATCGACGCCTATTGGCGGGCGGCCAATTATTTGTCGGTCGGCCAGATTTATCTCCTGGATAATCCGCTCCTTGCCGAACCGCTGACCTTGGATCACATCAAGCCGCGCCTCCTCGGTCATTGGGGGACCACGCCGGGGCTGAACTTCATCTACGTTCACCTTAATCGTATCATCCGCCGCCATGATCTGAATATGATCCTGATCACCGGACCGGGCCATGGCGCGCCGGCCATCGTCGCCAATACCTATCTGGAGGGCAGCTATAGCGAACGCTTTCCCCATGTGACGCAGGACAGGGAGGGGTTGCGGAAGCTCTGCCGCCAGTTCTCCTTTCCCGGCGGCGTGCCCAGCCACACCGCGCCGGAAACGCCGGGCTCCATTCATGAGGGCGGGGAGCTCGGCTATGCTCTCTCCCATGCCTTCGGCGCCGCCTTCGACAACCCTGACCTCATGGTCGCCTGCGTCATTGGTGACGGGGAAGCGGAAACCGGCCCGCTGGCGGCCGCCTGGCATTCCAACAAATTCCTCAACCCGGTGACGGATGGGGCGGTGCTGCCCATCTTGCACCTCAATGACTACAAGATCGCCAATCCCACCATCCTCGCCCGTATCGGCCGGGACGAGCTGGCCGCTCTCATGCAAGGCTATGGCTACGAGCCCTTTTTCGTGGAAGGCAATGATCCGCAGATCATGCATCAGGCCATGGCGGCGACCCTTGACGTTGTGATCGAGCGGCTGCGGCGGATTCAGGCCAGGGCGCGGCAAGAGGGCGTGCTGGACCGCCCCGTCTGGCCGATGATCGTGCTCCGCACGCCCAAAGGTTGGACCGGCCCGGCGGCGGTCGACGGCCTGAAGACGGAAGGCAGCTGGCGTTCGCATCAGGTGCCGCTGGCGGGACTTGCCGACAATCCCGAGCATGTTCGGCAGTTGGAGGCATGGCTGCAAAGTTACCGGCCGCGGCAGCTTTTTGACGAGGCGGGCGGATTGCGTCGGGAACTGGCGGCACTGGCGCCCGAGGGCGAGCGGCGGATGGGGGCCAATCCTCATGCCAACGGCGGCTTGTTGCTGCGCGACCTGCGCTGCCCCGAGGTGAGCGACTATGCCATCAACGTGCCGCGACCCGGCGCGATCCATGCCGAGGCGACGCGCCTGCTTGGCGGTTATCTGCGCGACGTGATGCGCTTGAACGCCGAGACGCGCAACTTTCTGGTCATGGGGCCCGATGAAACGGCCTCCAATCGTCTCACGGCGTTGTTTGAAGCCACGGGCAGGCGCTGGCTGGCGGCGGGGAATGGCGATGACGCCTATCTCTCCCGCGACGGCCGGGTGCTGGAAATTTTAAGCGAACACACCTGCCAGGGGTGGCTTGAGGGCTATCTGCTCACCGGACGGCATGGCCTGTTTTCCACCTACGAGGCCTTTGTCCATATCGTCGACTCGATGTTCAACCAGTACGCCAAGTGGCTGCAGGTGGCGAGCGAGGAGGTGCTGTGGCGGCGTCCCATCGCCTCGTTCAACTATCTGCTGACGTCCCACGTCTGGCAACAGGATCATAACGGCCTGAGCCATCAGGACCCGGGCTTTATTGATCTGGTGATGAACAAAAAGCCGAGCATCGTGCGGGTCTATCTGCCGCCGGACGCCAATACGCTGTTGGTGACCATGGACCGCTGCTTGAAAAGCCGCAACCTCATCAATGTGGTGGTGGCGGGCAAGCAGTCGCAGCTGCAATGGCTAGACAAAGTGGCCGCCGTGCACCATTCCTAGGCCGGCATCGGCATCTGGGTAATCGCCAGCAATGACGTGGATGGCGATCCGGACATGGTGATGGCGGCGGCGGGCGATGTGCCGACCCTGGAAATCTTGGCCGCCATCGATCTGCTGCGCCGTCATTTGCCGCACTTGAAGATCCGCATGGTCAATGTCCTGGATCTGATGCGCCTACAACCGCAAGAAGAGCACCCGCACGGCCTTACTGATAAGGAATTCGATGCCCTTTTCACCACCGACAAGCCGATCATGTTCGCTTATCACGGCTACCCGTGGCTGCTCCACCGCCTGACTTATCGACGCGCCAACCACAAGAATCTGCACGTGCGCGGCTATAAGGAGGAAGGCACCACCACCACGCCCTTCGACATGGCGGTGTTGAACGACATGGATCGCTTTCACCTGGTGATGGACGTGATCGACCGCGTGCCGGGGCTCGGCTCCAAGGCGGCGCACGTCCGCCAGGCGATGCGCGACAAATTAAGCGATCACCATCGCTACATTCGCGCCCATGGCGAAGACATGCCGGAGGTCAGAGAGTGGACGTGGCAACTGACAGAGTGACGGTCAGACTTTCGTATCCACCCGCGGCGCGGCGCCATTGGGCGTAGCCGATTTCGCCACGCCGACCATGGCGGCGCGCAAAAGGCGATCCTTGATCACATAACCCGGCTGCAGCACCTGCACCACGGTGCCGGGCGCTTGTTCATCGGTGGGGATTTCCAGCATCGCCTGATGGAGATTGTGGTCGAACTTCTCGCCCTTGGGGTCGATTTTGCGGATGCCGTGTTTTTCAAACGCTTGCATGAGCTCGCGTTCGGTCAGCTCGATGCCTTCGATGAAGGCCTTGAAATGAGCGTCCTCGCGCGCCGCCGGCGTCAAACTGTCGAGCGCGCGGCGGAAGGTGTCGGCAACCGTCAAGAGATCGCGGGCAAACGCGGTGGCGGCGTATGCGCCGGCTTCCTGCTTTTCCCGCTCGGCGCGGCGACGCAAATTTTCCGTCTCGGCCAGGGCGCGCAACAACTTGTCCTTCAAGTCGGCGACCTCGGCAGAAAGCCGCGCCGCATCGTCTTGTGTCGCCGTTGCTTCTTCGGCAACCGCCTCGGCTGCTTGTTCTTGCTCCGGCAGATTTTCATTGGCGGTATCATTCATCACGCGTGATCCTTGAATTTAAAACAACATCATAAATACCGGCCAACCAGCTTGGCGGTGTAATCCACCATCGGAATGATCCGCGCGTAATTCAAGCGCGTCGGACCGATGACGCCGATGACGCCGATAATCTTTTCATTGGCGTCGCTGTAGGGCGCGACAATGACCGATGAGCCGGAAAGGCTGAAAAGATTGTTCTCCGCGCCAATGAAGATGCGCACCCCATCGGCGTTCTTGGCAAGATCGAGAAGCTTGATCAAGTCCTTCTTGGCTTCCAGATCATCATAGAGCTTGCGGATGCGCTCCAAATCCTCCTCTGCCGCCACGTCTTCCAACAGATTGCCCAGACCTTTGACAATAAGCGCGCCTTCCTCGCGCGAGCCGCCCGACCAGGTGGCGACGCCCGCTGAAACCACGGCGGTGGTCAGTTCGTCAAGCTCGGTGCGTTTCTCTTCCAGCTCCTTCTCAATGAGCGTCTTGGCTTCCTCAAAGGTGCGGCCCAAGAGACGGGCGTTCAAGTAGTTGGCGGCTTGCGCCAGCGCCGAAGGCGGCAGCCCGAGAGGCACGTCGATGAGGCGATTTTCCACCGCGCCATCCTCGGTGACCACCACCACCAGCGCGCGGCCGGGTCCCAAGGGCACGAATTCAAGGTGCTTCAGGGGCGCGTTCAGCTTCGGCACCAGCACCATGCCGGCGCAGTGCGACAAACCGGACAGCGCGGTGGTGGCCTGGGACAGCACGTCCTCCATGCGCCGCCCGGCGTGGCGGCATTGATCCTCCAGATTGCGCCGCTCCTCGCGGGAGATGGCGCCCACTTCCAACAGGCCGTCGACGAACAGCCGCAGCCCGGTTTGGGTCGGAATGCGGCCGGCGGAGGTGTGCGGCGCGTAGAGGATGCCCATGTCCTCCAGATCGGCCATGACGTTGCGAATGGAGGCCGGCGACAACCCTAAGCCGACCATGCGGGCCAGGGTGCGCGAACCGATGGGCTCACCGGTTTCCAGGTAGCTCTCGACCACCTGGCGTAAGATGTCCCGCGAGCGGGTATTTAAGTCCTCAAGCCGCATTATGATCCCAAGGGTAAACGATCGCCCTGGAATGTAGGGACGGCGATGGGCCGCGTCAATGTAAGCGCCGGCTGGACGCGACGGGTGGGGCACGTTAAAAGGAGCCTTCGTTAGCCATAGAGTGGGAGTTTGTCATGCGTCCATCGGGCCGAGCCCCCGATCAACTGCGCGCCGTTAGCCTGGAAACCGGCGTTTCCAAGCACGCCGAAGGGTCGTGCCTGGTCAAGTTCGGCGACACCCAGGTGCTGTGCACCGCCACCCTGGAAGAGCGTGCGCCGGCCTGGCTGCGCGATAGCGGCAAGGGCTGGATTACCGCCGAATACGGCATGCTGCCCCGCGCCACCTCGACCCGCACCGATCGCGAGGCGGCGCGCGGCCGGCAAACCGGCCGCACCCAGGAAATCCAGCGCCTGATCGGCCGCTCGTTGCGGGCGGTGGCCGACCTGACGCTGATCGGCGAGCGCCAGATCCGGCTTGATTGCGACGTCTTGCAGGCCGACGGCGGCACCCGCACCGCGTCGATCACCGGCGCTTATGTGGCGCTCCATCAGTGCTTTGCCAAGATGCTCAAGGACGGCTACATCGAGGAGATGCCGCTGAAAACCGAGGTCGCCGCCATATCCTGCGGCCTTTACCAGGGGACGCCGGTCCTTGATCTCGATTACGCCGAGGACAGCGCCGCCGAAACCGACGCCAATTTCGTGCTCACCGGCGTCGGCCAGATTTGCGAGATTCAGGCCACCGCCGAAGACAAGCCGTTCGACGAGGAGCAGTTTTTGCGCCTCCTGCGCCTGGCCCGCATCGGTACCGGGGAGCTGGTGCGCCTGCAACGTCAGGCGGTGGGGGCGCTGTGAGACGGCGATTTTCCGAAAATCGTCTGGTGGTGGCCAGCCATAATCCGGGCAAGGTGCGGGAAATCGCCGATCTGATCCGCCCCTTCGGCATCACGACGGTCTCGGCCGCCGAGCTGGGGCTGCCCGAGCCGGAGGAGACCGGATCGAGCTTCATCGAAAACGCCGAATTGAAGGCCCATGCCGCCGCCCAGGCCGCCCAACTGCCGGCCCTCGCCGACGATTCGGGGCTGGAGGTGGCGGCGCTCGGCGGCCAGCCCGGCATCTATTCGGCGCGCTGGGCGGAAACCCCCGCCGGCCGGGATTTTGCTGTCGCCATGGCGCAGGTATGGGATAAACTGACCGAGGCCCATGCCACGGCTCACCCCCGCGCCCGCTTCGTCTGCGCCCTGGCGCTGGCGTGGCCCGACGGTCATGGGGATAGCTTTCTCGGGACCGTGAACGGCGAGATCGTATGGCCGCCCCGGGGCGGCCGCGGCTTCGGCTATGACCCGATCTTCCGTCCCGACGGCCACGCCATCACCTTTGGCGAGATGGAGCCCGAGGCCAAACACCGGATCAGCCACCGTGCCGACGCCTTCCGCCAGCTTATCGCCGCCTGTTTCGCCCCCGCCTGAGGCGGCGCTGGGCATCTATGTCCATTGGCCGTTCTGCCGCTCCAAGTGTCCCTATTGCGACTTCAACAGCCATGTCCGCAAAGCCATCGACGAGGCGCGCTGGCGGGCGGCCCTGGTGGCTGAGCTTGACCATTTCGCCGCGGCCGTCGGCCAACGCCGGGTGGCGAGCATCTTTTTTGGCGGCGGCACGCCGTCCCTGATGGAACCGATGACCGTGGCGGCGGTCATCAACCGGGTGGCGGCGCGCTTTGCTTTGGACGCCGACGCCGAGATCACCCTTGAAGCCAATCCCACCAGCGTCGAGGCCAAACGTTTCCGGGGCTTTCGCGCCGCCGGCGTCAACCGCTTGTCCTTAGGGATACAATCGCTGCGCGATCCGGCGCTCAAGGCCTTGGGCCGCGGCCATACGGCGGATGAAGCCATCGCCGCCGCCCGTCTCGCCCAGGCGACCTTTCCCCGCACGTCGTTCGATCTCATTTACGCCCGGCCAGGCCAGAGCGTGGACGGCTGGCGGGTGGAGCTGGGGGAAGCGCTCTTACTCAGCGCCGGCCACCTGTCGCTCTATCAGCTCACGCTGGAGGAAGGCACCGCCTATCATCAGATGGCCATGGAGGGCCGGCTCGTCGTGCCCGGCGAGGAGGAGGCCGCCGACTTTTATGCCTTGACCCAGGAGCTGTGCCTTGCCGCGGGCCTGCCGGCCTACGAGATTTCCAACCATGCCCGGCCGGGCGAGGAGTCGCGCCATAATCTCATTTACTGGCGCTATCAGCCCTATATCGGCATCGGCCCCGGCGCCCATGGCCGACTGCCCGAGGGCGGCGGGCTTAGCGCCACGGCGCAACTCCGCTCGCCCGAGGAATGGCTGCAAGCGGTGGAGGCGCGGGGCCACGGCACCGCAACCCGGGAACCGCTCGATCGCCAGGCGATGGCCGAAGAGCGGCTCCTCATGGGGCTGCGGCTCCGGGAAGGCGTGGCGGCGGCCGACGTGGCGGCCATCCTTAATCAGGACGCGGCGGCGGCGCTGGAACACGAGGGGCTATTGCGAAGCGGCCGCGGCCGGCTCGCCGTCACCCCCGCCGGAGCCTTGGTCTTAAACGCCGTCATCGCCGCCCTATCCAGAATTGAGGACGACCTAACCGTCCCGGCAGTTGAGCTTTAACGCCGCCTGCGCGAGACTAAAATCAAGTGATGTTTATGAGTTCCTCTGTCGGGCAAACTCGGGCAGTTTCCATGTTTAGGGCCCTTCTTACTTAGAAATTCACTCTTGTTTGTACAGTGCTCTGACGCACGACTGACCCCCGGTGTGCCGGTTGGCGCACCGGTATTTTTTTGTCTCAGCGTCGCCGGCGTGACAAGCGCCTTGCAACGGCGCTATACTTGCTTTCAAACAAGTTTAGAACAATCAAGATTAGACTGTGCGTGCGCGTGCGTGATCCTCGCCGCTACAACCGGCGAGAGGTTGTCCTGTGGTCGGGGGTTGGGCAAGGCATGACGGACGGCAAATTTAGCGTGCCTGAATTCGGCATCGATCTGATCGATCGCCTGGCGTCTCTCGGCCAGCTAGAAGCAGGCCTGCGGGCGGCGCTTGTTCTGATTCATGGCCCGGCAGGATACGGCAAGACGACGCTGCTGGCGCAAGCGCAGCGCCGTCTGGAATCGCGCGGGGTGGAGACGATCTGGCTTAGTCTCGATGAAGATGACGCCGTTGCCGAACGCTTTGTCGATAGTGTGGCGGCGGCGGCGGGTGCGCCGTCACGCGGCGGCGATGTTGCCTCCGGCGGTGCCGCCGACGCCGCGGCGCGCGCTCTCATCCTCAGCATCCTGTCGCGCTTGGGCGACCGTCGGCGGCCGCTGACTATTATCCTGGATGACTATCACCGCGCGCAGTCGTCGGCGACCGATAAAATGCTCGCCTTCCTCATCGACCGCGCGCCCGCCAACGTGCAGATCGCGGTGGCCAGCCGCACCGTGCCGGCAATTTCGCTGGCAACGCTCAAATCGCGCGGGCAATTGTGCGAAATTAACGCCTCGGCGTTGTCTTTCAGCATGGCGGAGACGCGCGCGCTTTTCGCCAATCGTTTGCCGGAAGCGGATTTAGAGGCGCTGCATCAGCGATTGCAAGGCTGGCCGGTGGCGCTGCAATTGGCGCGGCTGTGGCTTGGCGAAGGCAGCGGCGAGGATGGCGTTGATGCGCTCCTTGATTTATCGCGCGATGATATCGCCAATTATCTGACCACCCAGGTATTGGCCGGGCTTTCGCCGCAGGCGCAGCAATTGTTGACGGCCACGGCCATCGTCGAGGAATTCAACGCCGATCTCGCCCGCGCCTTGTGCGATGCGCCGGATATTGCTGCGGCGTTTGACGAGCTTGCATCGCTGGGCGGACTCGTTCAACCGGCGCGCCGTCCGGAGCGTTGGTATCGCTGCCATCAATTGTTGCGGGATTTTCTTGCCGATCGCTTGGCGCTTTCCGGCGAAGAGAATGGGCGCGCCTTGCACCGCCGCGCCGCGGATTGGTTTCATGGCGCGGGGGATTTGATGTCCGCCGTGCGTCATTTGACGCGCGCGCAGGATGCCGATGGCGCGGCGCGACGCATTGAGGCCGCCGGCGCGGTGCGCATTGGCTTGATATCGGGCTTGTCGACCCTGGCGCGGCTGATGGACATGCTGCCTTTAGAGACGATCTACCGCTTCCCCCGGCTGCAGGTCGCCCGCGCCTGGATGCTGGCCAAGGCTGGCGCGCTCAGCGAAGGCCGCGCCTGTTATGAAAGCGTGCGCCCGGTGGTGGAAGACCTGGCCGAAAATGATCCCATCCGCCATGAAGGATTGTTCGTCGATATGATGTTGTCGGCGGTTTACGAAGATGATGCGCGCGCGCTGTCCAGCATTGATGAAATTGAACGTCTGGCGCGCAAGGTGTCGCAGGTCGATCATTGGTTTCAGGGCTGGATCAACAATCTGCTGGCCATCATTCACACCCGCAGCGGCGCTCTGGCCAATGCTCGTGAAGCAGCCCTGACGGCGCTCAGCCACTACCGCACGGCTGGCTCCAGCTATGGTCAGATATTCATGCGGCTGCACCTGGCGATTATCGCCATGCTGTCCGGCCGCCTTGTTGACGCCGCCGATGTGGCAGAAAAGGCGTCGCAGATCGCCGCTGCGGAGTTTCCCGCTGATCTTGCCCTGGGCGGCCTGATTGCCGTGGTTAGAGCGCAGATTCTTTATGAGCAGAACCAGGTGTCGCAAGCGCAAGCGCTCCTGGATCAGGCGCTGCCCAACATCCAGCACGCCGAGGGCTGGGTGGAAATCTATGTCCGCGGTTTCCAGACCCGCGCCGCCATCGCCTATCTCCAAAACGGGCTTGACGCCGCCTTGTCCTATTTGGAAGCGGCGCGCGCCACCGGCGCGGCGCGGCATCTGCCGCGGCTGATCTGGTTTGCCAATTGCCGCAAGACGGAATTGTTGACGATGGAGGGCATGGCGTCCGAGGCGGCGGCTTATGCGGCTGCCTCGAACGCCTTCTTGGATCGCGATATCCCGGCGTTCATTTCCTGGCGCGAGCGCAAGCGGGCGATCATCGCCAAGGCGCGGCTCGCCATTTTGCAGGGCAGAGCGGCCGGCGTATGCAGCGCCCTGCGCCGCTTTCGCATCGAATCGGAGCGCTATGGCCGCGATCGCGCGTTGATGGAGATTTCGTTGATGGAGGCGTTGGCGGCGCAGTCGGTCAATGAGCGGGATGAGGCGATCGCCGCCTTAAAGCGCGCTCTGGCCATTGCCGTGCCGGAGAATTTCCTGCGCACCTTGGCGGACGAAGGGGAGGCCATGGCGCGCCTGCTGCGCGCCACCATCCGCCACATCGGGGTCGCTAATATGCCCACGGCGACGGTGACGTTCATCGCCGAGGTATTGACGGCGATCACCGGCCGCGGCGAGACCGGCGAGGAAGAGACCGCCGACATTCTTTCCTTGCGGGAAATCGAGGTGTTGCGGCATCTGGCGCTCGGTCATGCCAACAAGGTGATCGCCCGCGCGCTCGATTTGACTGAGGCCACGGTCAAGTTCCATCTCGGCAATATTTATAAAAAACTCGGCGTCAGCAGCCGGGTGCTGGCGGTGGCGGTGGCGCGCGAAAAGCAGCTCCTCGCTCCTGCGGCGGCGCGCGAAGAGACCTCGGAAGAAACGCCATCCGTGGCTGTTGGCGGCTAGCCTTTTTCCCCGCCCACCTAACCGCCGCTGGCGTTGGTTGGCATCCCTGAAACGCTATGGTGGGTTGAGTGACCCAACAATGGGGCGGGGTGCACCCATGACGCGCCGCGCCTCCCACCTGAACGAACATGAGGTAGGACCGGTGAGAATTGGCGTTGACGTGGGCGGGACCAATACCGATGCCGCCTTGATGGACGGAACCAGGGTCGTGGCCTCGGTCAAGTCGCCCACCACCAAGGATATCGCCAGCGGCGTCATCAGTTCGATTCGCAAGGTGCTGCAGGAGGCGCGAACCGAGCCGTCGGCGATCAAGACCGTGATGATCGGCACCACCCAGTTCACCAATGCCTTTGTCGAACGCAAACGGCTATCGGAAGTGGCGGTCATGCGGCTGGCGCTGCCAGCCACCGAAAGCCTGCCGCCGCTGACAGATTGGCCGCAAGCCCTGGTGGGCGCCATCGGCCGCCACGTCTATTTCATCGATGGCGGCTATGAATTCGACGGGCGGGAAATCGCGCCGTTCAATGAGCGCCAGGTGCGCGCCGCCGTGCGCAACATCAAGGAGTTGGGCATTCGCGCGGTGGCGATCTCATCGGTGTTCTCGCCCATCAATTCCACCATGGAAGAACGGGCGCGCGACATCGTTTTGCAGGAAATCCCCGAGGCCCGGGTGACGCTGGCCAGCGATATCGGCCGCATCGGTCTCATCGAGCGCGAGAACGCCGCCGTCATGAACGCCTCGCTGGCCGATCTTTCGGCGCAGGTGGTGGGCAGCTTCCGCGATGCCCTGAAGAACCTCGGCATCAACGTGCCGTTCTACATCTCCCAGAACGACGGCACGCTGATGAGCGCCGATTACGTGGAGCGCTATCCCGTCCTCACGTTCGCTTCCGGACCGACCAACAGCATGCGCGGCGCCGCTTATTTGTCGGGGCTGAAAGAGGCGATCGTGGTCGACATCGGCGGCACCACCTCGGACGTCGGCGTGCTCAGCCACGGCTTTCCGCGGGAATCCTCGGTGCCGGTGGATATCGGCGGCGTTCGCACCAACTTCCGCATGCCCGATATTCTGGCGGTGGGGTTGGGCGGCGGCAGCATCGTTCGGGCCAACGGCACGCTGACCATCGGTCCCGATTCGGTGGGCTATCGGCTGTTGGAGGAAGCCCTGGCGTTCGGCGGCAACACCTTGACCGCCACTGATATCGCGGTGGCGGCGGGCCAGGCTGTGATCGGCGACGTGGCGCGGGTCAAGCGGATGGTTTCCAAGGATGTCGTCAACGCCGCGCTCGATCAAATTCACCGCACGGCGGAGGAAGCCATCGACCGCATGAAAACCAGCGTCGAGGATGTACCGGTGGTGCTGGTGGGCGGCGGCTCAATTCTGATTTCGCGTGACTTGAAGGGCGTCTCCGAGCTGCACGTTCCCGCGCGGTCTGCGGAAGCCAACGCCATCGGCGCCGCCATCGCCCAGGTCGGCGGCGAAACTGATCGCGTGTTTCGCTATGCCGAGAGCGGTCGCGAAGCGGCGCTGGCCAGCGCCATGCGCGAGGCCGAGGAGAAGGCGATCGCCGCCGGCGGCGACCCAGCGGCGCTTAAGGTGGTCGACGTGGAGGAACTGCCGATGTCCTATGGGCCGGGCGATGCGGTGCGAGTGCGGGCCAAAGTGGTGAGTGATTTGCTGCAATGAGTACAACCATGGCATCCTATGACGCTCCCTTGGCCCCGGCATCGACGCTGGCGGCGGAAGATCTGCAGGATTTTGTGCGCGGCGCGGCCTTTCTCGGCACCGGCGGCGGCGGCGATCCTTATGTCGGCCGGCTGATCTTGCAGCAGGAAATGACGCACGGCTCGGCGGTGCGAATTCTGCCTTTGCATTCGCTGGCCGACGATGCCCTGGTGGTGCCGGTGGCGATGATGGGCGCGCCCACGGTGATGACCGAAAAAGTGCCGAGCGTGCCGGCCTTGCAGCGGGCGCTGGCGGTGGTCGCCGACCGCGCCGGCCGTCCGGTCGACGCCCTGATTCCGCTGGAGATCGGCGGCATCAATTCGACCATGCCGCTGGTGGTGGGAGCGCGCGCCAATCTGCCGGTGGTCAATGCCGACGGCATGGGCCGCGCCTTTCCGGAAATCCAAATGGTCACCTTCGGCGTCTACGGCTGCGCCATTTCGCCGGTGGTGGTGGCCAACGAGCATGGCGACGTGGTGACAGTCGACGCCACCAGCAACAAGCAGGGGGAGGATTTGGCCCGCGCCGTCGTGGTGCGCATGGGCGGCGCCGCCCACATCGCGCTTTATCCCATGACCGGCGCCGAGGTCAAAGCCACCGCGATACCGGATACGTTGACCCTGGCGCTGGATATCGGCCGCATCATCCGCACCGCGCGCTCGGCGCGGGTGCGGCCGGAAGAGGCGCTGTTCGCCCATGTGGCCAAATTATCGGTGCCGCGCTTCTCGCGGGTGCTTTACGACGGCAAGATCGTCGACGTGCGCCGCGAGACCAGGGGCGGATTTAACGTCGGCAGCGTCACCTTGGACGGCATCGGCGACTGCAAAGGCAGCTTTAAGGTGGAGTTTCAGAACGAGAACCTGGTTGCCTATCATGACGGCAAGGTCGCCGCGATGGTACCCGACCTGATTACCCTGGTAGATCGCGAAACCATCGAGCCGATCACCACCGAGTGCTTGAAATACGGCCAGCGGGTCAAGGTCATCGGCATGAGCGTGCCGCCGATCATGCGTACGCCGGAGGCGCTGGCGACTTTCGGCCCCCGCGCTTTCCGACTTGATCTGGATTACATCCCGCTGGAAAATATTCGCTAAACCAAGCGATTGCGGAGGCAGGCATGAGCGATTTGGAGGAGCTGACGAGGGATTATTCCCGCGAGCCGGTGCCCGACGATCACGTGGTGAGCGGCGTTCGCATCGCGCTCATCGTCATTGGCTTCGCCATCACTTTACCGGTTCTGCTGGCCGGGTCCGAGATCGGCCTGGCGTTGGGCCTGGCAAGATCGGTCAAAACCTTTCTCATCGGCGGCGCGGTGTTGGCGTTCGTCGGCTGCGTTACCGCCTATATCGGCGCCAAGACCCGGCTTTCCACCTACATGATCACCCAATTCTCCTTTGGCGTCGGCGGTGCGCGGGTGGTCAATTTGTTGATCGCGATCACCCTCTTTGGCTGGTACGGCGTCACCGCGTTTCTGTTCGGCCAGGCGGCGCAGAGCGCGGTTATCGACATTTACGGCGTCGACCTCGGAGCGACGCCCTACACCGTGCTCGGCAGCCTGTTGATGGTGTTGACCACGGTGTGGGGGTTTAAGGCGCTCGACAAGCTTTCCCTGTTCGCGGTGCCGTTGATGGTGGCGTTTCTGGTGGCGGTGGTGTGGTATGCCCTCAAAGCCGCCAGTTGGGAGGCCATCACCAGCGTGCAGGGCAGCGGCATGAGCGAGGGCGTCGCCACCTCGCTGGTGGTCGGCAGCTATATCGTGGGCTCAATTTTGTTGCCTGACTTAACCCGCTATTCGCGTCAGGCCCGGGACGGCATCGTGGCTGCGTTCATTGCTCTTGGCATCGCATTTCCCGGCATCTTTCTGGTGGCGACCATTCCCAGTCTGGCGATCGGGAATAAGGATCTGGTGGCGATCATGATGGGCCTCGGCATGGGCGTGCCGGCGCTGGCGATGATCATTTTCGCCACTTGGACCAGCAACGCCAACAACCTCTATTCGACCTCGCTGACGTTGGCGACCATTTTCACCCGCTATGAAAAATGGAAGATTACCGTTGCCGCCGGGCTTTTGGGCACCGTTCTGGCGGCGCTGGGCATCATGGACTACTTCGTCAATTTTCTGCTCTTTCTCGGTATTTGCATTCCGCCCATCGCCGGCATCTATATCGCCGACTTTTTCTTCCTGCGCCATGGCGATTACCGGCTTGAGATGCTGTCCTCGCAGTCCCGCGTCAACAAAGCGGCGTTCGCCGCCTGGCTGATGGCGTCGCTGATCGGCTACGGCTCGGCCCATGACCTGATTCCAAATTCCTCGATTCCGGCCTGCGATTCGATGGCGGCGGCGTTCGTGCTTTATCTAGTGCTGAAGAAACTGCCATTCGCTTCCCGCCTGAAGCCGGCAGTGGGCCGCTAAAAAACTACGGCCCCGCGCCAGGCGGGGCCGTTTTCTCATTTGCAATATCTATTATTGCTTTTCTTCCCAGCGGGTGACGCCGGTCTTGAGATTCTGATCGTTGCTGTTGGGATCCTGTTCTTCCACCAACGTCAGATCGATGATCGGCGAACACCACAGATCATCATCTTCCTTCGGCAAGGTAAGGTTCAGGCTGTTGGCGTTATTTGTTTCCAGCGTGTAACTCGATAAGAACACGTGCACGCCGGAGAAGGGAACATCCAATGACTGCCGTTGGAATACCTTGCGCGCCAATTTTTTATTGCGTTTCTTGTTCTTCTTTAGCTGCGCGTTCTTATCGTAATCCGTATTGGTAACGATATCGTCTTCGAGGATGTATTCAAAGTCGAAGGTTTGGATATCCACGGCGTAGCGCACCTCATAGACGTCGTACTGCAAGGCAAGCGCCTTGTAATAGCGGTATTCCGTAAGGAGGTTCATGGTTTCGTCGGTTACGCCGAAGAGGGGAATGCCGTCGCAAACCAGAGAGGGCTTGGGAAGTTTATAGTTGAGATTCACCGGACCGCCGGCTACCTCTTGACAGGTTTCGATATAGCCGCGGATGAGGATATTCGCATCCACATCCAGGTCGTTCATGACCAGGGGGTCGTAGGTTCTAAGGCCCTGGTCGCCAGGCCGACCGATGTTTTGGCGGAAGTTGATGACATGATCGCCGATATAGATTTTATCACCGGGAAGCATCAACCGCGCTGCCTTAGGCACCGGCGGATGCGCCGCAGCCCACAGGCGCAACAGATGGGTAATGTCGCACTTTAAGAACCCTGCCTCAAATTGCTCCCAGCCAGGGTTATAGAAGAAGGCGTGGTCTTCCATGCGGATGTCCCGCATCAGGTCCATGCTGTAGCCCGATTTCTTGAACATGTTGAAGGCATGGATGTTGGTCACCGGCATGATTTTCTCGTCGTCCGTTATCTCGTCTTTCGGCACCGGGACGAATTTGCCGGTATTAGGATCGGCGCGATAAAAATACGCTCTTGACCCCTGGTGGTAGTGCCTCATCTCGCCATTCACCTCTTCATAGCCGATGCGGGTGATGGTGACGACGATGGGGCGTTGGCATCTCAACTCGTGCATTAGGATCAGACGCATGGCCGTATAGATGGGGAGAATCGGCTGGATATAACCGCCTTTGCCCATGGTGATGTTGCATGTCTGAAACATATCGTACATCATCTCTTCCATGGTTTTGACGCCATCCTTATGCGACTTTGTTGCGTAAGACTTGGCGAGATTGCGCATATAATCGACGCTGTACGTCGCCAATTGCGACTTCATGCTTTCCAGCGTCTTGAAGGAAAAGAGCCATTTGCTGGGGTGATCGTCGATCAGGAATCCCAGCTTGTCCTTGGCCTGCGTTCTGATGATGGTCAAGGGATGGCACAGGCTGAGATAAGAGGAGCTAGAGCGGCGGATGGTATTATTGCCTTGATTGAAATTGGTAAAGGGACAAACAGTATCGATGATCTGGATCGCATCTGTATGCAGAATAATCTCACGATTTTCATTGATGTTGATGAGCTGGTTGTAGAGACCGGCGCGTTTCAGGGCATCGACAATATCGAGCAGGAACGGCACGCGCATTTCACAACTGGCGTCGCCAGTCACCGGATCCAGTTCATAATAACTTCCGGAGCTGAGGGCGTGGCAGGAATTCTTTAGAAAGATGATTTTATCATTACCGAGATCTTCAATCAGCTCAATGTTGACCACCGGCTGATTTTGCTCGGTGATGATGATGATATCTGATGTCAGAAGGTTTAATTTTGTCAGATTCCCTTCAACATCCTTCAGTAAATTCTTAATGGCTTTTGCATGTTCCAGCTTCAAGGTTTTTTGAGTTTTATCCAGGTTCTTCATCTCCTGAAAAAAACACTCGGGGCGCTGCGGCACTTGTAGGTCGGTGAGAGCAGCGTTGATCGTAAGCTGAACTCGATTCCTAACCTCGTCACTCGAGATTTGTTTGAGTATCAGTTTGGCTTTGCTGCCTTGCTTCTTATCTTTCTGATTATTCTCCGCCCATTGACAAGCTTCGCCTACGTCAAAAGAGCCGACTTGGCTGAAGGCGAATTCCAGGGCCTTCCACAACTCAGTGGAAATGGGATGTAGTTGATCGTCATTCATGGCTTGCTATCCTTTCAAGCAATCTATGGTTGCGTATGCGCCTAATAGACGTTCGTGAAATCACGATGTGAAAGGAAAAAACGTGCGTCAAACGGCGGAATGCGAATACCCTGACGAGATCGTCCTCCTGACCGCGCAAGACGGTCAGGAGGCGCAGAAGAAGAGTCTCGTTGCCAAGGCGCTTTAGCGAAGCGCGCCAGGCCCGCCAATGGGCTTTAAGTCTCCCTTGAAGGGATTGGCAAATTCCCGCAGCACATATTTTCGCATATCATTGACGCTCAGACAGACCGACTCGTTAATGCGGCTTAAGTAAAGATAATAATCCACAACACGTCGGACATCGCCATTATAGAAGTCCCACAGTTTGGCGACGAATATTTCATCGGAAATCGGCGCATGGAACAGCATGCCCATGACTTCCTGAAGGTCTTGCAATGTCTTTTTAGAATATAGAAGATTATCCAATTCCAGGTAAGCGATGCCGCAATCCTTGCGAGTGACATCGATCACCAGTGAGCGCGGCACCTCTAGGATATAAAGCTTTTCCGAACGATTGACGATATCGAACAGCAGATCGCCGTGGTTTTGTTCAAACTCGACCACACGGCGCATGGTGTATATGTGGCGGGTGGCGGAAATATAGGGGCTGTTGCGCGAACAAACACGGATATAGGACGGCGTGTCGTCGCTGAGCTTTAGGTCTTTTCCCGCACCGTCAAGATGCAGGACGACGCACTGCGCGATGTGTCCCGGCGTATTAAGATATTTCACCATGTCCTTGCCATAATCGAAACGATCGTAAAATCGTTGCAGCGGCGAAATAAGTTCCTCTTCGTTATTACAAAACCGCGCCAGAAGCACAGTGCCTTGGCATGATGGATAGCGCCCGGCGATATCCAGGAATTCCTTATGCGCCTTGGTGATTTGCCAGAACCGGCCTTCCTTGCCCTCTTCGCAGGCATCGGTGGTGTAGAACCGCACCAGCGGCAGAAACAGTGGCGCTTTTTTGTGGCGCTTGACGAAGCGGCGCAGTCGCTTGGGGTAATGTTTCAAGCGTAGGGTGCGGGAAAATGAAGTGGGCAGCATTCTCGGCTTCCTTGGCAATGAGTGGCGTATCCTGCCGCTCCGGCAAGGAGCGGCAGGGGCATGACGTTTGCCGCCGGAAGCGGTGAATAAGCTCTATGGATTTGCGGTGGCGGTGGTCTCTTGCCCGCCCGGCGTCGCTGCTGCCGCCGGAAAGACGTTGGGTGCCGGGCTTAGGGTTTTCAGGCCGCGATTGGTGATGGTCATCACCGCCAGCCCGCGTTCCGCCGTACCGTCGGGGCGGAAGCGGAAGATGCCGTCGATGCCGATAAAGCCATTGGGGTCCTGCATCCGCTGGCGGGCAAAGGCGGTGTCGGGGGCGGTTTCGCCCGCCAGGCTCGTCACCAGCGCCATGGCGTCATAGGCAAGCGTGGCGATGCGCGGCGGTTCGCTGCGAAAGATGCCGCGATAGCGTTCGAGGAAGGCTTGGGCGTGGTTCTGGTCGGGGGCGGCGAACCAACCGCCCTGGAGCTGCGGTTCGCGCGCCAGACCGGCATCGTTCCACAAGCCGGTGCCGAGAAATTTCACCCGTTTGGGATCGACATCGAAATAGGGCATCAAGGGGGCCAGCGCCCGCAACAGTCCGCCGCCTTCGGCGATAAGAAGGGCATCATAGGCTACCTCGCCCAGGGTATCGAGCTTGGCCAGACGGTGCAGCAGCTCCTCGGCCAGATCATCCTCGCCCAGGCCGGCGAGAAATTTACGCTCGTTCTCCAATTCGCGGCGGCGCTCCTCATAATGGGCGACGATGCGCGCCGGCTCCATCAGCCGCGCGGTGTCGGGCGGGTAGGTCACCATGTCGGTCACCGCGCCGCCGTTCTCCAGCACAGCGGCCAGGAACGCCCGCTGCACCTTCTGACCATAAGGAGTGTCGGGCAATAGGGCGGCGAACTTCTTATGGCCCTGGGATGCGGCGTAGGTGATGGTGCGGCGCACTTCTTCCTCGGGCAGGAAGCTGAGCAGATAAGCGCCGTCGACGGCGGCCGCGGTATCGCTGGAAAAGGCGATCATCGGCACCCCGGCGGCGGCCGCCTGCGGCGCAGCGGCGCGCGCCTCGGGGGCAAGGAGCGGCCCTAGGATCACGTCCACGTCCTCTGCCAGGAGCGCCGTCAAGGCGGCGGTCGCCCCTTCGGCGGTGCCGCTGGTATCGCGCGGGATCAGCACCAGGCGATTGTCCTTGGCGTCAAAAAGCGCCAGCGAGGCGGCGTTAAGCAAGCTTTGCCCGACATCGCCGTAGCCGCCGCTGAGCGGCAGCAGCACGCCGACCCGGATGTCGGTGCGTACCGGCTTGACCGGCGCCGTCGGTTCGGCGACGGCGGGCTTCTTCGGGGAGGGCGCGGTGGCGCAGGCGGCCAGCAGCAGGCCGCCGGCGACGATCGCGGTTAGGATGCCAAGGCAGCGAAAACGAGGCCTGGACGGCGCTGTCATGGGCTTTCCTTTGTGGACGAACAACTCAGATGCTAAAGAAGAAACGCGGCCCAAATGTGGCTCCTTGACGATGATGCGGCCGGTCCCTGGCGAGGCGGCCGAAGCGGGGAGAAGTATACTGAAGCGCGACGCGCCCTCAACCAAGGAAACGGCGAGCGGGGAGCATTTCCTGCCGCCCGGGCTCTATGTGGTGGCGACCCCCATCGGCAACCTGGCGGATATCAGCTTACGCGCCCTGGCGGTGCTCAAGGGGGCGGACGCCATTTTATGTGAGGATACCCGGGTCACCAGCCGGCTGTTGGCTCATTATGACATCAAAAAGCCGCTTCTTGCCTATCATGACCACAACGCCCAGCGCCTACTGCCCAAGATCGTCGCCCGTCTGGCGGCGGGCGCGGCGCTCGCCCAGGTCACCGACGCCGGCACGCCGTTGATCTCCGACCCCGGTTATCGCCTGGTGACGGCGGCGCTGGGGGCCGGCGTCGCCGTAACGCCGATACCCGGGGCGAGCGCCCCCTTGACGGCGCTGATGGCCGCCGGCCTGCCCACCGACCGCTTCCTGTTTGCCGGCTTTCTGCCGGAGAAGTCCGCCGCCCGCCGCGCCGCCTTGGCGGAGCTGGCCGCCGTGCCGGCGACCCTGGTGTTTTTCGAGGCCCCCCATCGCTTGGGCGTGGCCTTGGCCGACATGGCGGCGGTATTGGGCGACCGCCCGGCGGCGGTGTGCCGAGAGCTGACCAAGAAATTCGAGGAGACCCGGCGCGACGCCTTGCCCCGCCTCGCGCAGGCTTACGCCGGGGCCAAGGTCAAGGGCGAGGTGGTGGTGGTGGTGGGCGGTCCCGCCAAGGCTGAGCCGGCCCATGATCTGGATGCGCTTTTGCGGGAGGCTTTGGCCCGCCTCTCGCTAAGCGCCGCGGTGCGCGAGGTGACGGAGATGACCGGACTTTCGCGCCGTCAGGTTTACGAGCGGGCGCTGAAGTTGAAGGGAAGCGAGACATGAGGCAGGCCGCCGCCCGCCGCGCCGCCGAGGCCGCCGGCCGCTCAGCGGAGACCATCGCCATCCTGTGGCTGTCCTTTAAAGGTTACCGGCTGCTCGCCCAGCGCGCCAAGACTCCGGTGGGCGAGATCGATCTCATTGTGCGGCGCGGGCGGACCGTCGCCTTCGTCGAGGTCAAGGCGCGCGCCACTCCGGCCGCCGCGCTGGCCTCGATCCACCCCGCCCAGCGTCGACGCATCGAGCGCGCCGCCCGGTGGTTCTTAAGCCGCCGTCGCCTGGAGGGCCTGGATTGCCGCTTCGACGTGGTGGCGATCTCGCCCCGCCATCTGCCCCGCCATCTTGCCAACGCCTGGACGATGGGCGAATAAAGACAGACGAGAAAAGGATCAAGCCCCATGCCGCTTACCGTCGCCATTCAAATGGACTACATCGGGGATATCGACTTTAAGGGCGATTCCACCTTCGCCCTGGCGCTGGAGGCGCAAGCGCGCGGCCATGTCCTTTATCACTATTCGGTGCACAATCTGGCGCTGCGCGATGGCCGCCTGACCACGCTGGGCGAGCCCTTGACGGTGCGGCGCGAAGCCGGCAACCACTATACCCTGGGCGCGCGCCGGGAGATCGACCTGCATCAGGTCGACGTGGTGCTGATGCGTCAGGATCCGCCGTTCGACATGGGCTACATCACCGCCACCCACCTTTTGGAACACATTCACCCCCAGACCCTGGTGGTCAACGATCCGGTAAACGTGCGCAACGCGCCGGAGAAACTCTTCACTACCCATTTTAAAGGCTTGATGCCGCCGACCCTGATCACCGCCCGCCGCGACGCGTTGAAAGCGTTTCGCGAGGAGCACGGCGACATCATCATCAAGCCGCTTTATGGCAACGGCGGCGCCGGGGTGTTCCGCTTGACGCCTGACGACGAAAACTTCAACTCACTCTTGGAAGTGTTCAGCGCCTTCTATCGCCAGCCGGTGATGGCGCAAAAATATCTGCCCGAGGTGCGGCGCGGCGATAAGCGCATCATCTTGATCGACGGCGAGCCGGCCGGCGCCATCAACCGCGTGCCGGCGGCGGGCGAGGCGCGCTCCAACCTCCACGTCGGCGGCAAGGCGGAGCCGACGGAGTTGACGGCGCGGGAGCGCGAAATCTGCGCCGCCATCGGCCCGACGTTGAAAAAGCAGGGGTTGATTTTCGTCGGCATCGACGTCATCGGCGACTACCTGACGGAAATTAATGTCACCTCGCCCACCGGCATTCAGGAGATCGAACGCTTCGGCGGCGGCAACTTGGCCGCGCGCATCTGGGACGCCATTGAGGCGCGGCGGTAGGAAATGGAGCATGGTGAGTTAAAGCAAGGCCATGATTGTCATTGCGAGGAGGCCTCCGGCGCGTGTGGCGCGGAGGCCGACGCGGCAATCCATAAATTTGCAGATTTTTACTGTTTTTTCTGGATCGCCACGGCCGCTTAAAGCGGCCTCGCGATGACGGTGGATATATATTTTCTAGGGCCTGACGCAGGAAGTGATGGCGGCACCGGATAAAAATCTTCTCTCCCGATGGCTGACGCGCTGGCTGCGCCTCAGTCTGCGCTGGCCGCGGATGGTGACGGCGGCCATTCTGGCGCTCACCTTGGCGCTCGCCTGGGGCAGCGGCAATATCGTGGTCTCCGGCGACTATCGCGCCTTTTTTGACGCCGACAATCCCGACCTGATGGCCTTTGACGCCATCGAGGAATCCTACGCCAAGCTCGATGCCGTGGCGCTGGTTGTGCGCTTTGAGACGGGCGGTCTTTTCACGCCCGATCGCCTGGCTTATCTTGCCGACTTGACCGACCGGCTATGGCGGACGCCGGCGGCGACCCGGGTCGATTCCATCGCCAATCATCAGCACTCATGGGCCGAGGGCGATGACCTGATGGTCGCTGATCTCGTGCCCGTGGGCCAGACCTTCAGCACGGGCGAAAC
This sequence comes from Sphingomonadales bacterium, assembly GCA_019455285.1. Classification (GTDB taxonomy): domain Bacteria; phylum Pseudomonadota; class Alphaproteobacteria; order Sphingomonadales; family Govanellaceae; genus PRO5. The sequence continues at coordinate 128,859 of JACFMS010000002.1, read as the reverse complement.
AGCGCGGATCAGGCAAATCGCCTTGGGCGAGCCGGCCTTGAACGGCTATCTCGTCTCAAGCGATGGCGCGACCGCCAGCGTGGTGGTAACGCTGCATGCCGCTCCCGGCGATGTTGACGCGCCGGCAACGGCGGTGCGCTACGTGCGCGAGTTGGCGGCGCAGGATATGGCGGCGCATCCCGGTCTGCGCATAGCCGTGGTGGGCGGTGCGACGCTCGATCTGGCGCTGCGCGAAGTTTCCGAGCGCGATGCGCGAGTTCTGGCGCCGATCATGATCGGCGTGCTGCTGGTCGGCTTGTGGGCGTTCTTTCGCGGCTGGCGGCCGGCGGCGGTGGTGGTCGCCATCGTGTTCGCCAGCATTGCCGCTACCCTGGGCGTCATGGGCTATGCGCAAATTCCGCTGATGACGGCCACCGCCGCCGTGCCGGTGATCGTGTTGGCCATCGCGGTGGCCGACGCCATTCATCTGATCGCGGCAGTGCAGTCCGGGATGGCGCGGGGCAGCGCGCCGGCCGAGGCGATCGCGGACAGCCTACGGCTTAACCTGAAGCCGGTGCTGATCACCACGGCAACGACGGTGATCGGATTCTTAAGCCTCAACTTCGCCGCCGCGCCGCCCTATCGTGACGTCGGCAATCTGGCAGCGGCGGGCAGTGTCTTTGCGCTGTTCTATACCTTAGCAGCGCTGCCGCCGCTCTTGGTCTTGCTGCCGCCGCCGGCCGCTTTCGTGCGCAGCGGCGGCGGTGATGGCTATCGCCGGCTGGCGCAAGGCCTGCAGCGCCATGCATCGCTGGTGATCTTCGGTTTTATCGTGCTTCTGGGGGCGGCGGTCTATGCCTTGCCGAGATTGCAGGTCAACGACAAATTCGTTGATTATTTCGCGCCAGACGTGACGTTCCGTCAGGATGCGGAATTCGCCACCCGATATCTGCCGGGGCTTTATGCGCTGGAATTCTCGTTGCCGTCGGGCGAGGACGGCGGCATTGCCGAACCGGCCTATCTGGCGCGCGTCGCTGCGTTCGCCGAATGGCTGCGGCAACAGCCCGGCGTCACCCATGTCGTCAGCGTGGTTGATATGATGAAGCGGTTGAACCGCAACATGCATGGCGATGATCCGGCCTATGATCGCCTGCCGGAAAGCCGCGCGCTCGCCGCGCAGTATCTGTTGCTTTATGAAATGTCTCTGCCCTTTGGCCGCGATCTGAACAACCAGATCGACGTCGCCAAATCCGCCACCCGCCTGACCGCCATCATGGGCGATATTTCCACCGCCGAGATGCAACGGCTGGAGGCCCGCGCTGAAGGCTGGCTGGGCGACCATGCGCCGCCGCACCTTGCCGCCGACGGCACCGGCGTCGCCATCATCTTCGCGCACTTGACCGAGCGCACGGTGAGCAGCATGATCATGGGCACCATGCTGTCCGTTCTCGCCATCGCGATCTGCCTGTTCGTGGCGCTTAAGTCGTGGCCGCTGGCGTTCCTCAGCCTGATCATCAACATCGTGCCGGTGGAATTGACGCTGGGCCTGTGGTCGGCGACCAAGGGCGAGGTGGGGCTTTACGTGGCGGCGGCGGTGGCGGTGGCGTTGGGCCTCATCGTCGATTTCGCCATTCATATCTTAAGCAAGTACCGTGTCTTTCGCGATCAAGGCGCAACGGTGGCGGAGGCCATGGAGCATGCTTTGGAAATGGTCGGTCCGGCGTTGATGGACTCGGCGCTGGCGCTGATCGCCGGATTTGCCGTGCTACTCGCCGCCGATTTCAGCTTGAATGCAAACCTCGGCGTCATGACCGCGATCATTGTCGCCGCGGCGTTGGTCACCGATCTGATCCTGCTGCCGGCGTTGATTTTCGCCGCGGCGCGCAAACGCTAGGGAGAGACTAAGGTGCGTTGCTGGGTTGTTATTGCTTGCCTCTTCACCGCCCTGCCGGCATGGGCCGATGAAGCCGCGGACAAGGGGCGCGCCATCGCCGCCGAGGCCGATCGCCGCGACACCGGCTTTAAGGACAGCGAGGCGGCGGTGGTGATGATCTTGAAGTCGGCGCGGGGCGATGAAAGCCGGCGCGCGCTGCGCATCAAGGTGCTGGAAGCAACGGCGGCGGGAGAAGGAGATAAATCGCTGGTGATCTTCGATGAGCCGCGCGACATCGCCGGCGCAGCGCTGTTATCTTTTTCCCATGTGCTAGAGCCCGACGACCAATGGCTCTATCTGCCCGAGGTCGGGCGCGTCAAACGCATCTCGGGGGCCAATCGCGCCGGGCCGTTCATGGGCAGCGAATTTGCTTACGAGGACATCGCCGCGCCGGCGTTGGAAAAGTACAGCTATCGCTTTTTGCGTCAGGAGCCCTGCGGCAAACTGACCTGCAACATCATCGAGCGCACACCGCTTTATAAAGACTCCGGCTATGCGCGCCAGGAAGTGTGGCTTGATAGCGCCGAATACCGGCCCTGGCGGGTGGATTTCTACGATCGCCGTGGCGCCCATCTGAAGCGCCTGACCTACGGCAAATTCGCGCGCTATGGCGCGTTCTGGCGCGCCCATCGCCTGCTGATGGAAAATCTGCGCACTGGCAAGAGCACGCTCCTGGCGGTCACCGCCTATCGCCTGGGCGTTGGATTATCGGAAGTGGATTTCAGCCAAGCCAGCCTGAAGCGCGCGCAGTAGGCGTAAGCGTCGTTGCGAGGAGACCGCCCGCGCGCCTTGCACGCAAGTTAATAACTGCGGCGCTACACGCCGCGGGAGGCCGACGAAGCAATCCAGCATTATTTTGATCGTTTCCTGGATTGCTTCGCCCTTGAGCAGGGCTCGCAATGACAGCTTCGTGTACTTCTGGTATGTTATTGACCCTAGAAAGCATCGACTTTTACTTAAATCCTCGCCAGTTGTTAAAAGTATCGCTACGCAAATTCGCCAATAAATCTTCCTATCCGATCAATAATCGGGCGCTTGATGACCAATAGTTATAATAAAAATTTAAGTAAATTGCGACGCTTTGGCCAAATCGGCGCTACGTTCTTGGCAAGCGCCGCCATGGCGGGACTTGGTGCGACGCCGCTTGCCGCCGCCGAGATCATGGGCGTGCGCGTCGGCCGCCATCCGGACATGACGCGGGTGGTGATCGATTTGACGCAGCCGGCCCCCTATGTCTTGCGCTATGATGAGGGGGCGGGGCTGACCGTGGTCTTGGATGGCGCGGGCGCGCCGCCCACGGCGGCGCCGCTTGCCACGGCCGGCGTCGGCGTGGTCAAGGAGGCGCGCATCGATTCGCCCGGGATGATCCATGTCGCCTTTGCCGAGCCGGCGCACGTCAAACGCGTCTTCACCCAATCGCCCGATGCCGAATATGCCGCTTACCGCATCGTCATCGATCTGAACGCCGCGCCGGAGACGCCATCGCCAGCCACCAACCCGTCGCCTGTCGCCGCATCCGCTCCCACGCCAACCGTGGTCGCCGAGGCGGCGCCGGCGGCGACCGAGGAGGAAGGCCCGGCGTTCGATGACGCCGCATTCGCCGACCAGTCCTTCGCCAAGGCTGGCGCGGCGGGCGGACTTTTTGACGGGGTCAGCGTCAACGGCTACGTGGAAGCGGAAGGCCGCGTCTTTACCCAGGATTCCCGCGATGGCGGGCAGAAGAATCAAACCGTCTCGGTGGCCGCCGAACCCTCCGTTACCTATGCTTGGAACGGCGGCCGGCAGGCCATCACCTTCACCCCCTTCGCGCGCCTGGACGCCAACGACGGCGAGCGCAGTCATGTCGACATTCGCGAATTGAAATGGGTTGGCGCGTTTGATCGGCTGGAGGTGCGGCTGGGCATCGACAAGGTGTTCTGGGGCGTCGTCGAATCGCAGCATCTGGTCGACATTCTCAATCAGGACGACCTCCTAGAGGATATCGACGGCGAGGACAAGCTCGGTCAGCCCATGGCGACGCTATCCTACGACAGCGACTTTGGCCTCTTTTCAGCTTACACCATGACCTACTTTCGCGAGCGCAAGTTTCCTGGGCCGGACGGACGGCCGCGCGGTCCCTTGCTGATCGACACGTCACAGACGCACTATCAAGGCGGCCATGACAAATGGCATGTGGATTGGGCGCTGCGCTGGTCGCACGCCGTGGGTCCGCTGGATGTGGCGGCGTCGCACTTTCATGGCATCAACCGCGATCCGGCGTTTATCCTTGGCCTGAACAGCGCCGGCGATCCGGTGCTCATTCCCCGCTACGACATCATCGATCAGACGGGCTTTGAACTTCAGGCGACCTTCGGCGGGCTATTGTTGAAAGCGGAAGCGATCCGCCGCGCCCAGCCCGGCGAAAATCAGATAGCGGCCATCGCCGGCTTCGAATACACCGCCTTTAATATTTTACAGGGCTCGTCTGACCTGGGCGTGCTGATGGAGTATCTGTGGGATGAGCGCGGGCGCAATCCCGATAACCCGTTCGAGGATGATCTTTTCGCCGGCTTGCGTTGGACCGCCAACGATGTTGCCGACAGCACCCTTCTCGCCGGCGCGATCTTTGATCTTGATACCAAGACCAAGTTCGTCAACATCGAGATGAGCCGCCGCTTCGGCGCGCACTGGAAGCTGTCGCTGGACGCCCGGCTATTGTTGAGCGTGCCGGTCATTGATCCCCTCTATCCCTTCGCCGATGATGATTTCGTGCAAGTGAAATTGCAGCGCTATTTCTAATTCTCCCTTTGCGGGCTTTTCTAAGGTCCGTTACTCTCTAGGCAAGCATCAGGGTCTTCGGGGGAAAACACGCATGGTCGCGCACGTCGCCACGGTGGCTTTCGTCGGCATCGACGCCCGGGCCGTGGACGTCCAGGTGCAGATCGCCGCGGGCCTGCCCGCCTTCGCCATCGTTGGGTTGCCCGACAAGGCGGTGGCCGAATCGAAGGAGCGGGTGCGCGCCGCCTTGTCCGCCATCGGCCTTGGGCTGCCGCCCAAGCGCATCACCGTCAATCTGGCGCCTGCCGATCTGCCCAAGGAAGGCAGCCACTTCGACCTGCCCATCGCGGTGGGCTTGCTGGTCGCCATGAACGTCATCCCGGCGGACGCCATCGCCGATCTGGTGGCGCTGGGCGAGCTCGGGCTCGATGGCGTCATCCAGGCGGTGCCGGGGGTGCTGCCGGCGGCGATCGCCGCCACCGCGCAGGCGAAGGGCCTGATCTGCCCGGCGGCGTCGGGGCCGGAGGCGGCCTGGGCGGGCGATCTCGATATCATCGCCGCGCCGTCGCTCATTGCGCTGGTCAACCACTTCAAGGGCAGCCAAGTGCTGTCGCGGCCCGAGGCGCGGCTCGCCGCCGATGAGGCGACGCCCCTCGACCTGCGCGACATCAAGGGGCAGGAGAGCGCCAAGCGGGCGCTGGAGGTGGCGGCGGCGGGCGGTCATAACCTCCTGATGATCGGGCCGCCGGGGGCGGGCAAGTCCATGCTCGCCGCCCGCCTGCCCGGCATTCTGCCGCCCTTGACGCCAGCCGAGGCGTTGGAGGTGAGCATGATCGCCAGCGTCGCCGGCAGCTTGGCCGACGGCCGCATCTCCCGCCGCCGGCCATTCCGTAATCCCCATCATTCGGCGTCGATGCCGGCGCTGATTGGCGGCGGCACGCGCGCACGTCCCGGCGAGGTGTCGCTGGCGCATTTAGGGGTTTTGTTTCTCGACGAGCTGCCGGAGTTTTCCCGCCAGGCGCTGGACAGCCTGCGCCAACCCTTGGAGAGCGGCGAGGCGGTGGTGGCGCGGGTCCAGGCCCACGTCACCTATCCGGCGCGGGTGCAGTTGGTGGCGGCGATGAACCCATGCCGCTGCGGCCACCTGGACGATCCCGCCTTGGCTTGCGCCCGGGCGCCCAAATGCGCCGGCGAATATCAGGCGCGGCTTTCCGGCCCGCTCCTTGACCGCATCGACCTCCATATCGACGTGCCGGCGGTATCCGCCGCCGACTTGACCCTGCCGCCGCCCGCCGAAGGCAGCGCCGAGGTGGCGTCGCGGGTGGCTCGGGCGCGGCAGCGGCAGCGCGATCGTTATGCGGCGCTCGCGCTCGACCGCCCCGTGCGCGCCAACGCCGAGGCCGACGGCGACGTATTGACCGCCGTGGCGACCCCCGATGAGAAGGGCCAGAAACTTCTCTACCAGGCGGTGGAGCGCCTGAAGCTGACGGCGCGCGGCTATCACCGCATCTTGCGCGTCGCCCGCACGCTCGCCGATTTGGCAGACAGCGACGGCGTGCGCCACCCCCATGTGGCGGAAGCCCTGAGTTACCGCCGGCTGGTCTATCGCAGTTGAGGCGAAATGCAGGTATGGTTGCCTTGAACCTTTACCTCGTCACCCCCGCGCAGGCGGGGGTCCAGTCATAACAACAAAGAAGCTGGATTCCCGCTTGCGCAGGAATGACGGGGCTCTAAAACCCGTCATTGCAAGGGGCAAGGTGAATGGCATTTGGAAAGTGGCGCGAGGCGGCGGCGGTCTACGGCGACCGCCGGGTGGCGAGCCTGGTGTTTTTCGGCTTCTCCAGCGGTCTGCCGCTGGCGCTGACCGCGAGCACGCTATCGACCTGGCTCGCCGACATCGGCGTGTCCTTGACCGCCATCGGCTTTTTCGCCGCGGTGGCCACGCCTTATTCCTTGAAATTCCTATGGGCGCCGATCATCGACCGGGTGCGGCTGCCGCTGCTCGCCCGGCTCATTGGCCATCGCCGCTCCTGGCTCCTGATGATCCAGATTTCGCTCATCGTCGCCATCATCGCGCTGGGGGCCAGCCGGCCGCTGGAGACGCCGGTCTGGACCGCGCTTCTGGCCGTGCTGGTAGCCTTCCTGTCGGCCAGCCAGGATATCGTCATCGATGCCTACCGGGTGGAGATATTGAAATCCGATCAATATGCCGCCGGCGCGGCGGTGACGGTGTTCGGCTATCGCATCGCCATGCTGCTGTCCGGCGCGGGGGCGCTGATGCTGGCCGATCATGCGCCCTGGCAGGCGGTCTATCTCGCCATGGCGGCGGTGCAGGGGGTGGGCATTCTCGCCACCCTTGTCAACCCCGAGCCGGCGGCCAACGGATCGGCGACGCTCGCCGCCGAGGAACGGCTGGTGCGCGGGCTGGGCCAAGCCTCGGAGTGGCTTTACCTGGCGGTTCTGGCGCCGTTTCATGAGTTCTTCGCCCGCAACGGCCTGAAAACCGCGACCACCATCCTGCTGTTCATCGTGTTTTACAAGTTCGGCGATGCGCTGGCCGGGGTCATGACCAACCCGTTTCTGATCAAGATCGGCTTTTCGAAATCGCAAATCGCCGAGGTGGTGAAGCTGTTCGGCTTCGTCGCCACCATCGCCGGCTTGGCGCTGGGCGGCATGCTGGTCAAAGGGATCGGGCTTTACCGCGCCCTGATGTTGTGCGGCGTGCTGCAACTTCTGTCCAACTTTCTCTTCGCCGCCCAGGCCGAGATCGGCGCCGACATCGGCTTACTGGCGCTGGTCATCGGGGTGGAAAACCTCGCCGGCGGCATGGGGTCGGCGGTGTTCGTCGCTTATCTCTCGGGGTTGTGCAACCGCGCCTTCACCGCCACCCAGTACGCGCTCTTAAGCTCGCTCGCCGTGGTCGGGCGCACCGTGCTTTCCACCGGCGGCGGGGCGCTGGCGGACGCCGTGGGGTGGGCCCCCTTCTTCGTCCTCACCGCTCTGGCCGCCGTGCCGGGGCTATTGTTGCTGGTCTACCTTAATCGCTTAGGACTTGGGGTCCGAGCCTCTCAATAACGGCGAAACAGCCAGCTCTTCCTGAGCCAGCCGCGACCCACCAGGCGAAAGCCCGCCCGTTCGGCCATCAGCATCAGCGCTCGTTTGGGAATCCGCCAGCATGGTTGGAGCGCGCCGGGAGCGGCAGGGTCCAGGCGCAAGAGGCCGCCCGGGCGCAATCGTTGACGCCATGACGTCATCAACTCGTAAGGGTAGGCCGCCGCTTCCAGCGCCGGCAAGGAGGCGCTTATCTCCGCCGCCTCTCCCGCCGCCGGCAACGGCTCATCCGTCGGGGGGGCAATGCCGAGCCAGGTCAGCCCGCAGTGGCGGCAACGGCCGGTAAAAGCGCCGCCGCAGGCTGGGCAGACGGCTGCCGCTGCCGGCAATTTCGGACGCTCGTCCCGAATCGGCTTGGGTGGGGGAAATGGCCTTGTCATCAGGCTGTCATCATCGCCGCTCATGCTGGCGCGGAGTGAACGAAGGCCGCGGGAATCGGCAACTTGCGACCGATTTGCCGGGGCAACGGAAGTCTGAGGTTGATTTTATCGCGGTCTTTCATTCCAATAGCACACTGGGTTTTTGGCAACATGAGTTATCCGATTTTGCAGTCTCACGTCAAAACCGCCACTGCCGTCAAGGGCCGGACCTCATTTGCCGCCGTCGGCTCGCTCGAAGTCCGCCTGGCCGAAAGCGAGGCTGAAATCCGGGCGGCGCAGAAGCTTCGCTATAAAGTTTTCTACGAGGAGATGTCGGCAATCCCGACGCCGGCAATGCGCGCCGAGGGGCGCGACTTCGACGGCTTTGACGAGGTCTGCGATCATCTCCTGGTGATCGACAACGACAAGAGCGGCACCGACGCGGTGGTCGGCACCTATCGCCTGCTGCGTGAGGTGGTGGCGGGCGGTCAAAACGGCTTCTACTCCAATCAGGAATACGATCTGTCGCCGCTTTACACGGCTGAGTTTCGCAAAACCATGATGGCCGGCCGTCAGCTCCTGGAGCTTGGCCGCTCCTGCGTCCATGAGGCTTATCGCACCAACACCACCATTCATCTGTTGTGGCGCGGTATCGCGATTTATACCTTGCTCCATAACATCGGTTATATGTTTGGCTGCGCCAGTCTTGCCGGCACCAATCCCCAAGAGCATGCGCTGGCGCTCTCCTATTTGCACCATGAGCACAATATTCCCGAGAGCTATCGCGTGCGCGCACAAGCCCATCGCCATAACGAGATGAACTTGATTCCCCGCGATGAGCTTGACGTTCGGCTGGCGCGCCGCGCGCTGCCGCCGTTGATCAAAGGCTACTTGCGCCTTGGCTGCTTCATCGGCGACGGCGCGGTGATCGACGAGCAGTGGGGCTCCACCGATGTTTTCATCCTGCTGCCGGTGGAGAAAATTTCCCACCGCTACTTGCAGCACTTCGATCTCGCCGAATTCGCCAATGGCGAACTGGGCGCGCCGTTCGCCGCCAAGTCCGATCGGCTGAAGATCGTGTGAAACACCCCTTGATGTAGCGTGGGTCAAGCGATAGCGGACCCACGATATCTGAAACCTTCCCCCTCGATGGGGGAAGGTTTGGATGGGGGTGAAAATCTGCTGGCTGCAACACGCCACCCCCACCCTGACCCTCCCCCATCAAGGGGGAGGGGATATTATGATTGTGGGTTCGCTTGCGCTTAACCCACACTACAACTGTTAAGATTCACCGCTTCTTCAGCGCGTTGTGCGCGGCGATCGCCGCCGAGTTGACAAGATCGGAGGCGTTCGATCCCATGGGCACGATCTGAATGGATTTCTTCAGGCCGATCAGCAGCGGGCCGATGGTGCGGCAGTTGCCCAATTCACTGGCAAGCTTGGAGGCGATGTGCGCCGAATGGAGTGCCGGCATGATGAGCACGTTGGCCGCACCCGATAGGCGGCAGAACGGATAGAGCGCGCGCACGCCCAGGTCCAACGCCACCGCCGGCGTCATTTCACCATCGTATTCGAAATCCACTTCCTGACCGTCGAGAATCTTCACCGCCTCGCGCAAGGCGTCGGCGGTGGGCAGGCGCGGATTGCCGAAGTTGGAGTAGGACAGGAAGGCGACGCGCGGCTCATGGCCGAAACGCCGCGCGGTAGCGGCGCTCTGGATGGCGATATCCACCAACTGCTCAGCGGTGGGGCGTTCGTTGACCGCGGTGTCGGCCATGAACACCGTGCGGTTGCGCGACACCAGAATGGTCAAGCCGAACACCCGGTGGTTGGGCTCGGGATCGATCACCTTCAAGATGGTTTCCATGGCAGTGGAATAATTGCGCGTGGTGCCGGTGACCATGGCGTCGGCGTAGCCCAGCGCCACCATGCAGGCGCCGAGAACGTTGCGGTCATTGTTCACCAGGCGCACGCAGTCGCGATACAAATGACCGCGTCGCTGCAAGCGTTTATAGAGATAGTCGGCAAATTCCGGCGACCACGGGCAAGTGCGGCCGCCGTGCATTTCCAATTCATCGGTTTGCCCCAGTCCAAGATCGGCCTGCGTCGCCTTGATGCGCTTGGCGTCGCCGATCAAGACCGGCATGCCGTAGCCGCTGTTCTTGAAGGCGAGCGCGGCGCGAATGACCGTCTCCTCCTCGCCTTCGGCGAACACCACCCGTTGCGGCTCGCTGCGCAGTTCATCGAATACCATCTGCAAGGTGGCGATGGTGGGATTGAGCCGCGCCTGCAATTCCTTCTGATAGCCGTCCATGTCGATGATCGGCCGCCGCGCCACGCCCGAATCCATGGCTGAGCGCGCCACCGCTGTCGGCACCGCGCTGATGAGGCGCGGATCGAAGGGCGCGGGAATGATATAGCGCGGTCCGTATTTCGGATGCTCGCCGGAATAGGCCGCCGCCACTTCGTCCGGCACGTCCTCGCGCGCCAGGCGGGCGATGGCCTCGGCCGCTGCGATCTTCATGGCGTCGTTGATGGTGCGCGCTCTGACATCGAGCGCGCCGCGGAAGATGTAGGGAAAGCCCAAAACATTATTGACCTGATTGGGATAGTCGGAGCGGCCGGTGGCGACGATGGCGTCGGGCCGCACTTCATAGACCGCTTCCGGCGTGATCTCGGGATCGGGATTGGCCATGGCGAAAATGATCGGGCGCTCGGCCATGGCGGCCACCATGTCCTGGGTCACCGAATCCTTGGCCGATAAGCCGATGAACACATCCGACCCTTTCAGCGCTTCTTCGAGGGTGCGGGCCTTGGTTTCCACCGCATGGGCCGACTTCCATTGATTCATGCCGTCGCGCCGGCCCTTGTAGATGACGCCCTTGGAATCGCACAGCACCACGTTGCCGTTGGGCAGGCCCATGGCCTTGATCAGCTCGGTGCAGGCGATGGCCGCCGCGCCGGCGCCGTTGACCACCACCTTGGTCTTCTTGATATCGCGGCCGGTAAGGTCCAGGGCGTTCAAGAATCCGGCGGCGGTGATGATCGCGGTGCCGTGCTGATCGTCATGGAAGACGGGAATGTCCATCACCTCGCGCAGCTGCTGCTCGATGATGAAGCATTCAGGCGCCTTGATGTCCTCCAGGTTGATGCCGCCGAAGCTGGTGCCTAAAAGTTTCACACAGTTGATGAAGGCGTCGACGTCCTCGGTCGCCACTTCAAGGTCGATGGCGTCGACGTCGGCGAAGCGCTTGAACAGCACCGCCTTGCCTTCCATCACCGGCTTGGAGGCGAGCGCCCCTAAGTTGCCCAAGCCTAGAATCGCCGTACCGTTGGAGATCACCGCCACCAAGTTGCCCTTGGAGGTGTAGTCGTAGGCAAGGTCGGCGTCGCGGGCGATTTCCTTGACCGGCGCGGCGACGCCCGGCGAATAGGCCAGCGACAGATCGCGCTGGGTGGCCATGGGCTTGGAGGCAATGATCTCGATCTTGCCGGGACGGCCCATGGAGTGGAAGGCCAACGCCTCCCGTTCTGTGGTGGAGGTTTTCCGATCTTTCATGAATTGGGTTGCCTGACGCTGTGAGCGGTCCCGCATTTTGAGGCGGGGTCTTGTTGTTTATGGCGGTCCATGCCGCCGGAAGGCACCACTATAGTCGCTCATCGGCGCTTGTAAACAGGCACTGATATGGACAAAGGTTCCGTGCTATAAGCCCTCACATGTTGCATCGAGCAGACCACAGGGAAGACATCGCCGAGCTTGCCGAGGCGACGCCGATGATGGCCCAATATCTGGAGATCAAGGCGGCCAACCCCGGCTGCCTGTTGTTCTACCGCATGGGCGATTTCTATGAGCTGTTCTTCGATGACGCCGTGACCGCCGCCGCCGCCTTGGACATCACGCTGACCAAGCGCGGCAAGCATTTGGGCGAGGATATTCCGATGTGCGGCGTGCCCATCCACGCCGCCGAAACCTATCTCGCCCGGCTGATCAAGAAGGGCTTCAAGGTCGCGGTGTGCGAGCAGGTGGAAGACCCGGCGGCGGCCAAGAAGCGGGGCACAAAAGCGGTGGTGCGGCGCGAGGTGATCCGGCTGGTCACCCCCGGCACGCTAACCGAGGATACGCTCCTTGATGGCCGCGCTAATAATTATCTCGCCGCCATCGCCCGGGCGCGGGGCGCGCACGCCTTGGCCTGGGCCGACATCTCCACCGGCGAGTTTCGGCTGCAGTCCCTGGGTCTGGGCGGCTTGGAGGCGGCGCTGGCGCGGCTGCGCCCCGGCGAGATCCTGATATCTGATGCCATTGCCGGCGATGATCCACTGTTCGCCGCCCTTAGCGACTGGACGGGGCGGGTGACGCGGGCGGCGGCCGCAAGCTTCGACAGCGCCCAGGGCGAGAAGCGGTTGCGGGAGCTTTTCGGACAGGCCGCCATTGATACCCTGGGGTCCGACAACCGGCCGGCTTACGCCGCAGCCGGGGCCATCATCAGCTACCTTGCCGAGACGCAAAAGACGCACCTGCCGCGCTTGGCCCCGCCTGGCCTGGAAGCGCCGCAGGGCGTCATGACCATCGACGCCGCCACCCGCCGCAACCTGGAACTGATGGAGACCCTCTCGGGGGCGCGTGACGGCAGCCTGATGGCCGCCATCGACCGCACCGTCACCAGCCCCGGGGCGCGGCTCTTGGCCGCCCGTTTGGCCGCGCCGTTGACCGATTCGGCGGCGATCAACGAGCGGCTCGATGCGGTGGCCTTCTTCGGCGATGAGCCGGGGCTGGGCGAGCGCCTGCGCGCCATCCTGCGCCGCACCCCCGATATGGAGCGGGCGTTGTCGCGGCTGTCGGTGCTGCGCGGCGGTCCCCGCGATCTGGCCGGCATCCGCGACGGATTGGCGGCGGCCGAGGCGATCAAGGGTGTGCTGGCCGCCGACCCCAGCCTGCTGCCGCCGGCGTTGGCGCGCTCAGTGGTTGACCTCGGCGCGCATCAGGAGTTGATCGACCGCCTGAGCGCCGCGCTCTCCCCCGAATTGCCGTTAAATGCCCGGGATGGCGGCTTCATCGCCCGTGGGCATGATGCCGCCTTGGACGAGTTTCGTCTGCTGCGGGACGAAGGGCGGCGGCTGATCGCGGCGCTCGAAGGCGCATACCGCGACAAGACCGGTATTGCCGGCCTGAAGATCCGTCACAACAACGTCCTTGGCTATCACATCGACCTTAAGCCCAAGGACGCGCAAAAGCTCTTGGAGCCGCCTTATAACGCTGAATTCACCCATCGTCAGACGCTGGCCAATTCGGTGCGCTTCAACACGCCGGAGCTCGCCGACCTCGCCGCCCGCCTCGCCGAAGCCGACGTCAAGGCGCTCGCCCGCGAGCTGGAGCTGTTCGATCAGCTATCGGGCCTGGTCCTGGCCGCCGGCGGCGGCATCGCCCAAGCCGCCCGGGCCTTGGCCGAACTCGATGCGGCGACGGCGCTGGCCGACCTGGCCGTGGCCGCCAACTATGTCCGCCCGGTGGTGGACGACAGTCTTGCCTTCCGCATCGACGGCGGCCGCCACCCGGTGGTCGAGGCGGCCTTGAAGCGCGCCCATGCCGGTCCTTTTGTCGCCAATACCTGCGATCTGTCGCCCGACGCCCGGCTGTGGCTCCTCACCGGCCCCAACATGGCGGGCAAAAGCACCTTTTTGCGGCAAAACGCGCTCATCGCCATCCTCGCCCAGATGGGCTCCTTCGTGCCGGCGCGCGCCGCCCATATTGGGGTGGTCGATAAGCTCTTCAGCCGGGTCGGAGCGTCGGACGACCTGGCGCGGGGCCGCTCCACCTTCATGGTGGAGATGATAGAGACGGCGGCGATCCTGACCCAGGCCGGGGAGCGAAGCCTGGTCATCTTGGACGAGATCGGCCGCGGCACCGCCACCTATGACGGACTGTCCATTGCTTGGGCGACGGTGGAGCATCTGCATGACGTCAACCGCGCGCGGGCGTTGTTCGCCACCCATTACCATGAGCTGAAAGCCCTGGCCGAGCGGCTCTCACGGCTGGCGCTTCATGCCATGCGGGTCAAGGAATGGCAGGGCGAGGTGGTATTCCTCCATGAGGTGGGGCCGGGCTCCGCCGACCGCTCCTACGGCATCCAGGTGGCCCGGCTCGCCGGCCTGCCGGCGGCGGTGATCGAACGCGCCGAGACGGTTCTGGCGACCCTCGAAGGGGGGGCGCAGGGCTCCCATCTGGCCACGCTTGCCGCCGATCTGCCGCTGTTCGCCAGCTTGAAGCCAGCGCCCAGGACACCCAAAACCTCGGCCGTGGCGGCGGCGCTGGCCGGCCTTAATCCCGATGATCTGACGCCTAAGGAAGCCTTGGAGGCGCTCTATCGCCTGAAAGCGCTGTCGCAAGACGGGTGAAGGCATTATGTTTTAGTAGTTGCAATGGTGCCTTAAAGCAGCAGCCTGGATGTCCGAACCCGTCAAAAACCCCCGCCAGATCATCGACCGCAAGGCGCTTGCCGCGGCGCTGGATCGCCTTGCCGAGGAGACGTCCCCAGGTTCATTGCGGCCGGCGGTGCTCGCTGCCCTCAAGTCGGCGTTTCGCGCCGGTTTTGACGAGGTCAAGGCGCGCTGCGAAAGGTCCTCGCCGTCGCGCTCGTTCACCGGCCGCGCCATCGTCGAGGCGCAGTGCTATCTCATCGATCAGGTGGTGCGCGCGCTTTACGATTTTACCGTCGAGCGGGTCTATCGCGTCACCAATCCCACCGAAAGCGAGCATATGGCGGTGGTGGCGGTGGGCGGCTATGGCCGCGGCGAACTGGCGCCCTTTTCAGACATCGATCTGTTGTTCCTGCTCCCCTACAAACAGACGCCGTGGGGCGAGCAGGTGGTCGAATACATCCTCTACATGCTCTGGGATTTGGGGTTGAAGGTCGGGCATGCCACGCGCTCCGCCGACGACTGCATCCGCCTCGCCAAGCAGGATCTGACCATACGCACCGCGCTTCTGGAGGCGCGCTACATCTGGGGCGACCGCGCGCTTTTTGAGGAACTGCGCAGCCGCTTTGAGAAAGAAGTGATCGCCGGCACCGGCCCCGAATTCGTCGAGTTGAAACTTGCCGAGCGCGACGAGCGGCACAAGAAGCTGGGCGACAGCCGCTATGTGGTCGAGCCCAACTTAAAAGAAGGCAAGGGGGGGTTGCGCGATCTGCACACGCTGTTTTGGATCGCCAAATATCTTTATCGCGTCAAGGATCGCTCTGAGTTGGTGGCCAAGGGCGTATTTTCCGATGACGAATACCGCGAGTTCATCAAGGCCGAGGATTTCTTGTGGACGGTGCGCTGCCATCTGCATTATCTGACCGGCCGACCGGAGGAACGCATCACCTTCGACGTGCAGAAGGAACTGGCGCGGCGGTTGGGCTATCAGGACCGTCAATCGTCGCTGGGCGTCGAGCGCTTCATGAAGCACTACTACCTGATCGCCAAGAATGTCGGCGACCTGACGCGCATTTTCTGCGCCCACCTGGAGGAACAGCACAAGCGCAAGCCGAAGCTGAAGCTGCCGCGCTTAGGCCTGCGGCGGCGCTCGGTGGAAGGCTTCGAGGCGGACGGCGACTGGCTCAACGTCAAGTCGGAACGGGAATTCAAGGATGATCCGGTCAAGATGCTGCGGCTGTTTCGCATCGCGCAGATGCACGGGCTTGACATTCATCCCAACGCGCTCAGGCTGGTGCGCCAGAATCTGGCGCTCATCGACCGCAAGGTGCAGAACGACGAGGAAGCCAACGCCCTCTTCATGGACATGCTGACGGCGGCCAAGGATACCGAGATCACCTTGCGGCGCTTAAGCGAATCCGGCCTCTTTGGCAAATTCGTGCCTGACTTCGGCCGCGTGGTGGCGCAAACTCAGCATGATATGTATCACGTCTATACCGTGGATGAGCACACCATCCGCGCCATCGGTTTATTGGAAAAGATCGAAACCGGCCAGCTGGCGGACGACCATCCGGTATCGCACGAGATCATTCACAAGATCGTCTCCCGCCGCGCCCTTTACGTGGCGGTGCTGCTCCATGACATCGCCAAGGGACGGGGCGGCGACCATTCGGTGCTCGGCGCCGAGATCGCCATGAAGCTCTGCCCGCGTCTCGGCATGACCGCCAGCGAAACCGAAACCGTGGCGTGGCTGGTGCGCTATCACCTGATGATGAGCAACTTTGCCTTCAAGCGCGATGTCTCGGACCCCAAGACGGTGAGCGACTTTGCCCAGCAGGTGCAAAGCCCGGAACGGTTGCGCCTGCTGCTGCTGTTGACCGTGGCCGACATTCGCGCCGTCGGTCCCACCATCTGGAACGGCTGGAAGGGGCAGTTGTTGCGCGACCTTTATTACCGCGCCGAGGAAGTGCTGATGGGCGGCCACGTGGAGGAAGGCAACAAGCGTCTGGTGGCGGCGCGCAAGGATGCCGTGGCGCGCGCCCTGACCCATTGGTCGGCCGACGACATTGCGCGCCATCTTGATCGTTTTTATGATTCTTATTGGCTGTCGGTGGATACCGAGCATCAGATCAAGGACGCCGAGTTGATGCGCGCCGCCGATGCTTCGCAAGCGCCCATCACCATCGCCTTCCGCGTCGATGAGTTTCGCGACGCCACGGTGGCCACCATCTATACCGAGGACCACCCCGGTCTGTTTGCGCGATTAAGCGGCGCCATCGCGGTGTGCGGCGGCAGCATCGTCGACGCCAAGATTTTCACCACCAAGGACGGCATGGCGTTCGACGCCTTTTGGGTGCAGGACGCGTCATCGCGCGCCTTTAAGGAGCAGCGCAGCCTGCGCCGTCTGGAAGCGGTGATCAAGGATACGCTGAAGGGTGAGATTCTGCCGGCCAAGGTACTGTCGGAAAAACCGGCCTTCGCCAAGCGCACCGATGTGTTCACCGTCGAGCCGGCGGTTTACATCGACAACCGCGCCTCCAACAGTCATACCGTGATCGAGGTCAACGGCCGTGACCGTCCGGGCTTGCTTTATGATCTTGCCCGCGCCTTCTTCCGACTGAATATTTCCATATCCTCGGCCCACGTGGCGACTTATGGCGAGCGGGCGGTGGACGTGTTTTACGTGCGCGATCTGTTCGGCCACAAAATCAGCCATCCCGCCAAGATCAAGGCGATCGAAAAAAGCCTCGCCGAGGCGCTGTCGGGTCAAGACAGCTCGCGCGGCGACGCCAAGCGTTCGGCGGCGCGCGCCGCCGTTTCCTAGTTATTCCACTAAATTGGATTTGGTTCCGATGAGTTTAAGAAAAGCGCCTTCCTTATCGTCATTCCCGCGCAAGCGGGAATCCATGTCAGAGACTATAGACTGGATCCCCGCTTTCGCGGGGATGACAAGAAAATTTATCCCGAATATGCCGCAACAAATTTCGCTCTAGGGGTTCTGCATGTCACTCATACGGGCGGTATCGACGGTCGGCGGCTTGACCATGGTCAGCCGCGTGCTCGGCTTCGTGCGCGACATCCTGATGGCGGCGGTATTGGGCGCCGGCTGGATCGCCGACTGCTTCGTCATTGCCTTCAAGTTGCCCAATCTGATGCGCCGCCTGTTCGCTGAGGGTGCGTTCAGCGCCGCCTTCGTGCCGATTTTTTCCGAACTTCTCGAGGGCAAGGAGGGAGACGCGGCGCGCACGCCGTTGGAACGCCGCGCCGCCGCCATCGCCTTTGCCGAAGAAGCGCTGGCGATGCTGGTGGCGGCGCTGGTGATCGTGGTTTCGCTCTGTCAGATCTTCATGCCGTGGGTGATTTATGTGCTCGGCTATGGGTTTGTCGGAGACCCCAAGAAATATGATCTGGCGGTGCTGCTCACCAGGCTGACCTTTCCCTATCTGCTGTTCATCAGCCTGGTATCGCTGATGGGCGGGGTGTTGAATTCGCTGCACCGCTTCGCCGCCGTCGCCTTCACGCCAGTGCTTTTGAATGTCACGCTGATCGGCGCCCTGTTGTGGCTGAAAGACGCCTTCGCCACGCCGGCGCACGGGCTCGCTATCGGCGTCAGCGTCTCCGGCGCGGCGCAGTTATTGTGGCTGTTAGAATCCTGTCGCCGCGAGGGCGTCTCGTTGCGCCTGCGTCTGCCACGGTTGACGGAGGAGGTCAGGCGTCTGTTTCGGCTGATGCTGCCGGTGGCGCTGGGCGCCGGGGCCTACCAGATCAGCCTCTTTGTCGATACCTTCCTCGCCAGTTTCCTCAAAGACGGCTCCATTGCCTTTCTTTATTACGCCGACCGCATCAATCAGCTACCCCTGGGCGTCATCGGCATTGCCATCGGCACCGCGCTGCTGCCCAAACTGTCGCGCATCGTGGCGGCGGGCGATGACGCCTCGGCGCTGGCCAGTCAGAACCGCGCCATCGAGATCGCCATGTTCGTCACCCTGCCGGCGGCGGCGGCGCTGCTCGCCGTCCCCGATACCCTCATTCGTGTTCTCTTTGAACGGGGGGAATTTACCCCCGAGATGACGGCGGCGACCGCCGATGCGCTGGCCGCTTTCGCCGTCGGCCTACCGGCCTTCGTGCTGATCAAGGTTTTTGCGCCGGCCTACTTTGCGCGCAAGGACACCACCACGCCGGTGCGCATCGCGATGATCGCTCTGGCCGTCAATTTGGCATTGAATTTGATCTTGATGTTTCCCTTCGCCCATGTCGGCCTGGCGCTGGCGACCTCGATTTCCGCCTGGCTCAATGCCGGCCTCTTGCTGCGCGGGCTGGTTCGGCGCGGGCTGATGGCGGCGGACCGGCGCTTGAAAGTCCGTCTGCCGAAAATCGCCGTCGCCACGGCTGTCATGGCGATCGCCGTGATCTTTACCGAGCGGGCGAGCGATGCTTATCTGCATGGCCCGCTCCTGTCCTCATCCGCCGCCCTCTTAGCGCTGGTGGGGGTCGGCATCGTATCCTATGGCTTGTCGGCCTTTCTGTTCGGCGCGCTCACCCGCGGCGATGTTGAGTTGATGCGCCGGCGCTCCGCTTGACCGCAGCTCAGGCTCACGCCATAACACACGGGCGCAAAATCAACGGCGAGGATAAAATCAATGGCGACGGGTCAGACGCGGGTATTTTCGGGGGTGCAGCCGACCGGCAATCTCCACCTGGGCAATTACCTGGGGGCGATCCGCAACTGGGTCGATCTGCAATACCGCTATGAATGCCTTTATTGCGTCGTCGATCTGCATGCCATCACCATCTTCCAGGAGCCCAAGGCGCTGCGCGACAGCACCCGCGAGGTGGCCGCCGGGCTCATTGCCGCCGGCATCGATCCCCGCCGCTCCATCCTGTTCAATCAAAGCCAGGTGCCGGCCCATGCCGAGTTGGCGTGGGTCATCAACTGCATCACCCGGCTCGGCTGGCTGAACCGCATGACCCAGTTCAAGGATAAGGCGGGCAAGAACCGGGAGGCCGTCAGTTCAGGTCTTTATGTCTATCCCAATCTGATGGCCGCCGACATTCTGGTCTACAAGGCGACCCATGTACCGGTGGGCGAGGATCAAAAGCAGCATCTGGAGCTGACCCGCGACGTGGCGCAGAAGTTCAACAACGACTACGGCGTCAATTTCTTTCCCGAGGTCGAGCCATTGATCCTGGGCGAGGCGACGCGGGTGATGTCGCTGCGCGACGGAGCTAAGAAGATGAGCAAGTCGGACCCCTCCGACTACAGCCGCATCACCATGACCGATGACGCCGATACCATCGCCTTGAAAATTCGCAAGGCCAAGACCGACCCCGAGCCGATCCCGGAAACCGCGGCGAGCTTGTCGGGACGGCCCGAGGCGGCCAACCTGATCGGCATCTATGGCGCGCTTTCCGGGCAAAGCCGGGATCAGGTGTGCGCCGCCTTCGCCGGCAAGGGCTTTGCCGAGTTCAAGAACGCGCTGGCTGATCTGTGCGTCGAGAAGCTCGCCCCCATCGCCGAGGAAATGCGCCGGCTGCGTCAGGACCCGGCCTATGTGGACAGCGTGCTGCGGGAGGGGGCGGCCAAGGCCCGCGCGCTCGCCGAACCGATCTTGCGCGAGGTTCACGATATCGTTGGTTTCCTACGCCCTTAGAAATGGGATATACTAATGTTTCGTGGAGAGGGGTTGACGGAGGTATGGAAGTGATGCGGCAACTCCCGTTGTTAAAACCTTTCTGGCTGTTGGTGGTCGTCGCCGGGCTGGCGCTGGCGGGGTGCGAAACCTCGGTCAAGTCCGATGTGGCACGGTTCCATCAACTGCCGCGGCCCTCGGGCGAGACGTTCGTCATTGTGCCCAAGGACCCGGCCAAGTCCGGCAGCCTGGAATTCGCCAAATACGCCGATGAGATCGGCGCCCGGCTCTCGGCGGTGGGCTACCGGCCGGCGGCCAAGGGCGCTGCCTCCGATCTTACCGTCAGGGTCGACTATAGCGTCGATGATGGCAAGGTGGAGGTGCGGTCTTATCCCTCCATGGGCTACTACGGCGCTTTTCGCCACCCCTACTATAGTCCCTGGTACTGGGATTATCCCTGGTATGGCCCCGGCTTTTACGAGCCCGATATTCGCTCCTACACGGTCTATACCCGCCGCCTGGAGATGGACATCGAACGCAACGATGCCGCGGGCAAGACGGAGCGGTTGTTTGAGGGGCGGGTGGAAAGCCGGGGCGGCGATAACCGCCTGCCGGAGGTGATGCCCTATCTCATTCAGTCCATGTTCAAGGACTTCCCTGGCCCCAGCGGCGTCACCCAGCGAGTTATCATTAAGGAAGAAGGCGACAACTACTGATCGCCAAGCCGATTCGGGGCTAACGAAGGGACGCCCGCATCACAGCGGGCGACCCTGAAGGTCGGCGCGCGGTCGCGCCAGGCGGCGGAATCCTGGGCGATTTTTCCAGTCAAGACTGCCCACGTCGCCCGCCCACGTTGCCAAGCGCCGCCCTATCCGCCATCCTCAAGAGATTATGGGACAAGAGGGGAGCGGCGGATGATTTTAGAGAGGCAACCGGCGATTCCGAAGCAAGCGGCCAACGGCGAGCGGTTATGGAAATTTCTGGTGGTGGTCGACGAGACGCCGGAATTTCATACCGCCCTGCGCTTTGCCAGCCGGCGCGCCGCCAAGATCGGCGGCATGGTGACGCTGCTGTTCGTCATTCCCCCCGCCGACTTCCAGCATTGGGGCGCGGTCGAGGATCTGATGCGCCAGGAGGCGCAGCAGGAGGCCCGCGCCGTCTTGGACAAGATCGTCGGCGAAGTGCGCGCCCTATCCGGCCTCATGCCCGAGGTGGTGATCCGCGAAGGCAAGCCCGAGGAGCAGATCGTCGCCCAGATCGCCGATGACCCGGATATCCACATTCTGGTGCTGGGGGCCGCCAACGCAGATAATCCAGGCCCATTGGTGTCGGCGTTCAGCGGACCGTTGTTGCGCGCGCTCCATATCCCGGTGGTGTTCGTGCCCGGCAACCTGACGGATGAGGCCATCGACCGCCTGGTCTGAGAAGGGCATAATACCGGACTAATTTGGTCTTGATTTTTCTCCGCATTGCCGCCATCTATGGGGCATTGACTAGCGGAGTTCCCCTGATGTTCATCCAGACTGAGCAGACGCCCAATCCCGCCACCTTGAAATTCATCCCCGGACGCCCGGTGCTGGGCGACCGCACGGCGAATTTCGTCGATGCCGCTGCTGCCGCCGTTTCGCCGCTGGCGCGTAAGCTGTTTGAGATCGAGGGCGTAACCGGTGTCTTCTTGGGCGGTAATTTCATCACCGTGACCAAGGCCGGCGGCGATTGGCAGGGCTTAAAACCGATCATCCTCGGCACCATCATGGAGCATTTTACCTCCGGCGAGCCGGTCCTGGAGGCGGCGGCCGAGGCCGATGAGACCATGGCCGACGACCCCGATGACTTGCCCGTCATCGGCCAGATCAAGGAACTTCTGGACACCCGGGTGCGTCCGGCGGTGGCCCGGGACGGCGGCGACATCACCTTTCACGGCTTTCGCCAAGGCGTGGTCTACCTGCACATGAAGGGCTCCTGCTCGGGCTGCCCGAGCTCGACGGCGACCTTAAAGCACGGCATCGAAAACCTGTTGCGCCACTACATTCCCGAAGTCAGCGAAGTCCGCGCCATCTAATCAACGAAAAACGGCCGGCCGAACCAGTACCAGCGCCCCCGGGGGCCGGGCAGCGTGCAGTTGATGCGCGAGCGGCCTTTGGGGAAGGGTTTCTCAAACCGCACCTCGACCCGGGATTGGCCAAGAAGGGTGATCTCCGCCGGCTGATCGAGGTGGGAGGGATAGCAGGCCAGGGCCGACAATCCCGGCACCTCCCGGGTCAAGGAAAAGCCGAAGGCCGGCGGGTTGGCGGTCAGCCGGGGATCGGCCGGCACCACCTCGGCCACCGGCAGGGCGCGGGCGTTGACGATCATGCGGAAGCGGCCGGGGCTGGCGTAGGTCTCGCTCAAGGCAAAGCGCGGCAACTCATAGAGGGAGCCCGAACTGTCGGCGACGCTGGAATACTGCGCCACGGCGGCGATAAAACCCTGCCCTGCCGCCAGATCGCGGACTTTCAGATCATAGACGCCGGAAGGATAGGCAAACAGCGTCGGGGCGACGCCAAGCTCGGCCTTCAGCCGGGCGCTGGCCCGGGCGATATCAGCCGTTACCGCTTGCTCGGATATTCCCAGATAAGACTCGCGATCGTGGCCATGATGGCCGATGGCGACGTCCGCTGACTGAAGCTCGCGCACCTGATCCCAGGTCATCGACCCTGCATTCCCCCGATCCAGGGCGGCGGTGCCGACAAACAGCGTAAACGGCAATCCCGCCGCCTTCAGCCGCGGCCAGGCTTCAGCGTAAACCGAGGCGAATGCGCCTTCGAGCGTGATCGCCACCGTGCGTTCCGGCAGCTCCTTGCCGTTCTTGAAGGCGGCGACGATGTCCGGCAAGGGCAGCACCGTGTAGCCGCCGCTTTTTAGCTCCTGCAGTTGCGCCTCGAATTGATCGAGGCGGATGTTGGAGAGGGGTGCTCCATCCTCGCCGAAGCGGCGGTACATCAGGATCACCGCCTCGCTGGCCGACGCCGGCAGGGCAAGGAGCAGGAACAGAACACCGGCCGCTATAGCTTTCAGAATGGCGGTCACGCCTTTGGGTCCCGGTTGTGCTTGGATTATCAAGTCATTAGGTTTACACCGAAAACGCCCCAGGGCAAACACTCCACATTACGACATGGGTTTTGCGCGTGCGTGTGCTTGGCTTAGATACCGCTCTGTTCAGTTGCGCGGCGGCGCTGGTGGAGGCGGAGCGCTCCCTGGCGTGGCGGCGGGAGGAGCGTCTGCGCGGCCATGCCGAGCGGCTCTTACCCATGGTCGAGGAGGTGCTGGCGGAAGCAGAGGTTGGCTTTGCCGATATCGACCTCATGGCCGTCACCGTCGGCCCCGGCACCTTTACCGGCTTGCGGATCGGGCTCGCCGCCGCTCGTGGGTTGGCGCTCGCCCTGGAGCGGCCGCTGGCGGGCGTTTCGACCCTGGAGGCGACCGCTGTCGCCGCCATTGAGGCCCGGCCCGAGCTCCAAGACGCCGATTGTCTGGCGGTCATCCATGACGCGCGGCGGGAGGAAGTTTATGTGGAGCTCTTTGCCCCGACGGCAGGGCAGGGCGGTCTGTCGGCCGTGCGGTCGCTGCGGCCGGCGGCGGCGGTGCCGCTGGATCGACTGGCCACGCTGCTGCCGCCCGGCCGCCTGGTGGTGGTCGGTACCGGCGTGCCGCTGATCCGGAACTTTCTGCCGCCCTCTGCCAACGTGCTGGAAGATCGCGCCCTGGCCGATCCCGACCCTCGCATCATCGCCCGCCTGGGGGCGCGGCAATGGCGTCAGATGGGCGCAACGCCGGTGCGGCCGCTCTACCTGCGCGCGCCGGACGCCAAGCTGCCGCCGTCATGACCCAGGTGCGGCCGGCAACCGTGGCTGATGCGCCCCTCTTGGCGGCGCTTCATGCCGGCGGCGGCGGTGATCGGCCGTGGAGCGCCGGCGAATACCAGACCTTTTTGGCGCGGCCGCAGACGCTGGCCTGGGTGGCCATGACGGCCGACGGGCCGGCGGGCTTTCTGATCGCGACGCTGATGGCTGACGAGGCGGAAATTTATGAAGTCGTGGTCGCACCCGCGCACCGTCGGCGCGGGCTGGGCCAGGCGCTGATGACGGCCCTGGCAACCCAAGCCAAGGCGGCGGGGGCGCGCAAAATCCACCTGGAAGTGGCGGCGGACAACCGGGCGGCGCGGGCCTTGTATGAGGGCTGCGGCTACCAAGCCGTGGGCCGCCGCAAGGGGTATTACAAGTATTCAAACGGCGATACGGCTGATGCCATATTGATGACTTTGGCTATCCAAGAATAATAAGTAACGGCCCAATATATTTTCAGGCTGTAAAATATCGGGTTGCTTATACGTTGCTGTTTATTTGACTCTTGTCTTGGATTTTCTTGATCTTCTCAATTCTATTCTTTATAGGGTAGCCACTTTCATTACCATTGCGGATATATACAAATGACCAACCAAAAAATTCGGGAAGAAACCCTGTCGCTGACCGCCGATATCGTGGCATCCTATGTTGCCCATAACACGGTGCCGGTATCGGATCTGGGAGGACTTATTTCGCAAGTTTATCGGGCGCTCAATACCCTCGGCCAAGAGAGCGAAGTCAAAACCGAAAAACTGGAGCCGGCAGTAGCGATCAAGAAGTCGGTCATGCCCGACTATCTGATCTGTCTGGAGGACGGCAAGAAGCTAAAAATGTTGAAACGCCACCTTAAGACACGATACAACATGACGCCGGAAGAATACCGGGAACGCTGGGGATTACCGGCTGATTACCCGATGGTTGCGCCGAATTACGCTACTCAGCGCCGCGATCTTGCAAAGCAGATCGGCCTCGGCCGGGTGCAACGTCGGGGCGGAAAGAAGTAGCCCTGCCGTTAGCCCAAACAGGAGCGATGGCATAAGGCGTTTAGCCGGCGTTCGGAGAAGGGGCTGCCCTCCCGGAAGTATTGGGTTTATAGTATCATATCAAGGATGATAATAAGGACGAGTGGTGGTGCCGCGAGATATTGAATCGCTATGCATTGACAAGGGTATGCGCATGACCGGCCAGCGCCGCGTCATCGCCCGCGTGCTGTCGCAGTCGGAGGATCATCCCGACGTGGAGGAGCTTTACCGCCGCGCCACCAAGGTCGACGCCAACATCAGCATCGCCACCGTCTACCGCACCGTGCGGCTATTGGAAGAAGCCGGCATTCTCGAACGCCATGACTTTCGTGACGGCCGCTCGCGCTATGAACAGGCGACGGAGCGTCACCACGATCATCTGATCAACCTTGAGACCGGCGAAGTGATCGAGTTTCGCAGCGAGGAGATTGAAAAGCTGCAAGCCGAGATCGCCCGCCGCTATGGCTTCAAGCTCGTCGACCATCGCCTGGAGCTCTATGGCGTTCCCCTCAAGGAAGGGGAGAAAAAATCCTCTCGGTGAGCGATACTTCCGCCTCTCCTGCCATGGCCGCGCTGCCCGGATACGGCGCGCCGACGCTGCGAAGCTGGCTTGCCGTGGCCGCCATTGTCGTCCTGACGTTGGTCCTCTTGCCGATCCAGGCCGCCATCCTCAAACTACGCTTGCGTAGCTGGTGGGCCATTCCATTATTTTACCACCGCGTGGCGCTGAAAATCATCGGCGTTCGAGTGCGCGTCCAGGGCGCAACGTCAGCGGTGCGGCCAACGCTTTTTGTCAGCAATCACGTGTCCTGGCTGGATATTCCGGTCATCGGCGCGGTATTGCCGGCAAGCTTCATCGCCAAACGCGAGGTCGGCGACTGGGGTCCGTTCGGCAGCCTGGCGCGCCTTCATCGCACCCTTTTTGTCGATCGCGAACGGCGCGGTCAGGTCCACGCCCAGAATAACGAAATCGCCGAGCGTCTGGCGGCGGGCGATAATCTGGTATTGTTTGCCGAGGGCACCAGCACCGATGGTTCCATCGTGCTGCCGTTCAAATCGGCGCTCCTGGCGGTGGCCGAGCCCAGTGTGTGCGGCCGCGATGAGTTGACGATCCAGCCGGTCACCATCGCCTATCGCACGCTGAACGGCCTGCCGCTGGGCCGCGCCACCCGGCCGTTCATCGGCTGGTACGGCGATATGGCCTTGGAGCCGCATTTTCTGACGCTTTTGGGCCTCGGCCGCATCGGCGTCGATCTGATCTTTCATGACCCCATCAACAGCCGCGATTTCGCCTCGCGCAAGACCATCGCCGCCCATTGCCATGAAACCGTGCGGCGCGGGCTGCTGGCGACGCGGCGGGGCGAGGGGTAGGGATCAGGCGCTTGGCCAGGATGCCCGCCCCGTGCTATAGCGCTGGCCTTGGAAAAAGTCGGCGATGAAGAAGATCCACATCAAGACCTATGGCTGTCAGATGAACGTCTATGACAGCGAGCGCATGGCCGAAGCCATGGCGCCTGAAGGCTACGCCCAGACCGACGACGCGGCCGCCGCTGACGTGGTGATCTTAAACACCTGCCATATCCGGGAAAAAGCGGCGGAAAAGGTCTACTCCGATATTGGCCGCCTGCGTGAGCTGCGCCAGGAGCGGCGGCAAGCCGGCGGCAACGATCTGCTGATCGGCGTCGGCGGCTGCGTCGCCCAGGCCGAGGGCAAGGAAATGCTGCGCCGCGCGCCGGCCGTCGACCTCGTTTTCGGGCCGCAGACCTACCATCGCCTGCCGGCCATGGTCAGCGCGGCGCTGGCCGAGCGCCAGGCCGCCGGCCAGGCGCGGGTCATCGACACCGATTTTCCCGCCGAGGACAAGTTCGATCATCTGCCGGCGGCTCGCACGCACGGCGCGACGGCGGCTTTTTTGACCATCCAGGAAGGCTGCGACAAATTCTGCACCTTCTGCGTCGTGCCTTACACCCGCGGGGCGGAGGTGTCGCGGCCGGCGGCCAAGATCATCGCCGAGGCTGAGCGGCTCGTCGCCCAGGGCGTGGTCGAGATCACGCTCTTGGGTCAGAACGTCAACGCCTACCATGGCAAGGCGAGGATGGCGCGGTCTGGGGGCTTGGCCGCCTGCTGCGTCGTCTGGCGGAAATCCCAGGGCTTGCCCGCCTGCGCTACACCACCTCCCATCCCCGTGACATGGACGATGATCTGATCGCCGCCCATGGCGAGCTTGATAGCCTGATGCCCTATCTGCACCTGCCGGTGCAAAGCGGCTCCGACCGTATCCTTTTGGCGATGAACCGCGGCCATGACGCGGCTGACTACCTCAGGCTGGTGGATCGGTTGCGCCGGGCGCGGCCCGATCTGGCGTTCTCCAGCGACTTCATCGTCGGCTTTCCTGGTGAGAGCGAGGCGGATTTCGCCGCCACCCTGGCCCTGGCGCGGGAGGTGGGATACGCCCAGGCCTACTCCTTCAAATACAGCGCCCGGCCGGGCACGCCGGCGGCCGAGATGGCGACCCAGATCGCCGAAGAGGCGAAAGCCGAGCGGCTGGCCCTGCTGCAAGCGGAAATCGCCGCCAGCCAGTGGCGCTTCAACCAGGCCACGGTGAGCCGCCGAATGGCGGTGCTCCTGGAGCGGCCGGGGCGGACGGAAGGGCAGCTGGTCGGCAGAAGTCCATACATGCAGGCGGTGCACGTGGATGCTGGGCCGGTGTCGGTCGGCCTGTTGGGGACCATCGCCGACGTTGAAATCGTCTCCGCCGGCCCCCATAGTGTGGCGGCAAGGCTCGGCGATGACAGCCGACGCACGGCGGCTTAGAGGTACGACGACATCTTGCGCAAGGCAAAAGCGCCACCACGGGAAGAAACCACCATCAGCGATCTGGTCGAATTTGACGACAATCGCCTGGCGGCGGCGCTGTTTGGCGAGCACAGCCGCCATTTGGCGCTGATCGAGGAGCGGCTGGGGGTCACCCTGCATGGTCGCGGCAATCGCCTCCTGATCGAAGGCACGAAAAGCGGCATCAGCGTCGCCGAGCGGGTGCTGCACGCGCTCTATGGCCGGCTGAAGGCCGGC
Source organism: Sphingomonadales bacterium (assembly GCA_019455285.1). Taxonomy (GTDB): domain Bacteria; phylum Pseudomonadota; class Alphaproteobacteria; order Sphingomonadales; family Govanellaceae; genus PRO5. Next base: position 100,698 of record JACFMS010000002.1, on the reverse strand, counting down.
GAGACGCTGAACGCCGCTGAAGTCGATGGAGCGCTGCGGGTGATCGCCGCCGACGCCGCCAGCGGCGAGACGGCGGGCGAGGCCGCCGTCATCCGCACCCGCAAGCGGGTGATCACCGCCCGCTCGGCGGCGCAGGTGGAGTACATTCGCAAGCTGGCAGCCAACAACATGGTATTCGCGCTGGGGCCGGCCGGCACCGGCAAGACCTTTTTGGCCGTCGCCATGGCGGTGGCGCGCTTGGCTGAGGGCAGCGTCGATCGTCTCATTCTGTCGCGGCCGGCGGTGGAGGCCGGCGAGCGGCTGGGCTTTCTGCCCGGCGATCTCAGGGAAAAGGTCGATCCTTACCTGCGGCCGCTATATGACGCGCTTTATGAGACCATGCCGGCGGAGGAGATCGCCAAGCGCTTCGAACGCGGCGAGATCGAGGTGGCGCCCTTGGCCTACATGCGCGGCCGCACCTTGTCCAACTGCTTCGTCATTCTCGATGAAGCGCAAAACACCACGCCGATGCAGATGAAGATGTTTCTCACCCGCTTTGGCGAAAACTGCCATATGGTGGTGGCCGGCGATCCGTCGCAGACCGACCTGCCGAGCGATCGTCCCTCGGGCCTGACCCATGCGCTCAGCGTGCTGCGCGAGGTGCCGGGCATCGCCTTTACGCGCTTCACGCAACGCGATGTGGTGCGTCATGCGCTGGTGGGCGCCATTGTCGAAGCCTATGAGCGCGAGGAGGCGAAAACCGGTAAGGGTGACGCCCAGTGATCACTGTCGCTGTCATGTTGGGCGAGCCGGTATGGGAGACAGCGCTACCCGGCGCGGTGGACGTGATCGACCGGGCGCTGCAAGCAGCGAGCGTACGGGTGTTGCCTGACAGCAAGCTGGACGCCACGGTCAGCGTGGCGCTCATGAGTGACGCCGAGGTGCGCCGCTTGAACCGCGACTACCGCGCTCAAGACAAGCCGACCAACGTGCTATCCTTCCCGGCGCTGGAGACGGATGCGCTTGCCGCCGTCAAGTCCGGTCGGCTGCCGGCCGGCATGCCCAGGGGCGCGGAGGTGGAGCTGGGCGATATCGTCCTGGCGCTGGAGACGGTGACGGCGGAAGCTTCCGCCCAAGGCAAGACCGTCGCCGATCACGTGCGTCATCTGCTGACGCATGGGTTTCTCCATCTGCTCGGCTATGATCACGACCATGAAGCGGCGGCAGAGCTGATGGAAGCGGCGGAAGTGGATATCCTGGCCACGCTCGGCGTTGCCGATCCTTACCGGGGGCAAGAAGAGACCATCAAGAGATGAGCGACGATCACCCAAGTTCCACCGACCTCGAAGAAGAACGCCCGCAAAGTCTGGTGGAGCGATTAAAGCGGCTGTTTGGCGGCAAAAGCGAAGGCACCCTGCGCGAAAGCCTGGAAGAGGTGCTGGTCGAACACGCCGAAGGGCCGGAAAACATCGGTCAGGAGGAGCGCACGCTGCTCCTTAACACCCTGGCTTTCGCCGAGGCGCGGGTCGACGACATCATGGTGCCGCGGGTGGATATCGTCGCGGTGGAGTCCACCGCCAGCCTCGATGAGGTTGCCGCCGCCTTCGTGGCGGCGGCGGTGTCGCGCATGCCGGTCTATCGCGAGTCTCTCGACGACGTGGTGGCCATGGTGCATGTCAAAGACGTGTTCCGCGTGCTTGCCTCCGGCGAAACGGCGTTCAAGCTCGCCGACGTGCAGCGCCCCATTCTGTTCGTGCCGCCGTCCATGCGTCTGCCCAATCTGTTGGTCAAGATGCGCGCCACCCGCATTCACATGGCGGTGGTGGTGGACGAGTACGGCGGCACCGATGGCATCGTCACCATCGAGGATCTGGTGGAGCAGATCGTCGGCGACATCGAGGACGAGCATGACATCGATGAGGACGATAAGCTGACGACCGTTGACAGCCGGACCTTCGAGGCCGGGGCGCGGCTTGATCTTGATGTCCTGGAGGAAGCGCTCGGCCAGTCGCTGCGCGGCGGCGAAGACTTCGAGGACGTCGACACCGTCGGCGGCTTGGTGACGAGCCTGGCCGGGCGGGTGCCGAAAGCGGGCGAAATCTTCATCCATGATGCCACCGGCGTCCGCTTCGAAGTGCTGGAAGCCGACCCCCGCCGCTTGCGCCGGGTGCGGGTGCATCTGCCGGTTCTCGATGCCGATGGCTGAGCGCGCGGCGGACTGGCTGGCCCGCCGCGGCGGCGTCAGCCGGGCGGCGCTGGCTGTCCTCGGCGGCGCGCTGGCCACCCTGGCGCTGCCGCCGATTTACGCTCTGCCGCTCCTCCTTCTGTCATTTCCGCTGCTGCTCTTGCTGGCGCTGACCAGCCGCGGCCGGCTTGCCGCCTTTGCGGTGGGTTGGTGGTTCGGTGTCGGCCATTTCACCACCGGGCTTTATTGGGTAGCGATCGCCTTCGTGGTCAACCAGGACGTCAGCGACGCCGCCGGCCCGGTCGCTGTCGCCGGAATGGCCGCCCTGATGGCGATTTTTCCCGGCCTCGTCGCGCTGGCCTATAAGATGCTGACGGATATCGCCACGCGGCGGGGGCGGGCTTTCGGCCCTGTCGCTCATGCCTTGGCGTTCGCCGTCTTGTGGTCGCTCAGCGAATGGCTGCGCGGCCATCTGTTCACCGGCTTTCCCTGGAACCTGATCGGCTCGGTGTGGGGCTTTGCGCCGGTCATGATGCAGTCGGCATCGCTGTGGGGGCTATATGGCCTCGGCCTGCTGACCATGATTCTGGCGCTCTCGCCGCTCGGCTATCTACTACCCGCGCCGGGCGGCCGGCCCTGGCTGCTGTCGGCGGCGGCCCTGACGCTGGCGCTGGCGCTCGTTGGCTTTGGCCTGTGGCGGCTGGCCGTCGCCGAGCCGGCGGTGGTGGCGGGAGTGCGCCTGCGCCTGGTGCAGGCCAACATCTCGCAACAAGACAAATGGAGTGAGGAGCGGCTGTTTGATAACTTCAGGCGCTATCTCGCCCTCTCGGCCGCCGCCGGCAATCCGTCACCCAGCCTGATCGTGTGGCCGGAAACCGCTGTGCCCTACTATCTCAACGCCGAGCCGGCGCGGCGCTATCTGATCGCCGACGTGGTTCCTGCTGACGGCTACGTGATCACCGGCGCGCCGCGCTTGGAGCGCTTGGCCGACGGCCGCTACCAGGTCGGCAACAGCCTGTTCGTGATCGATGGCCGGGGCGCGGTGCGCGCCGCCTATGACAAGGCGCACCTGGTGCCGTTCGGCGAATATCTGCCGTTGCGGGGACTGTTGGGCGCAATCGGCCTTGGCCGCTTCGTGCCCAGTCTGCTTGATTTTACCCCCGGACCGGGGCTGGTGACCCTGGCCGCGCCCGGCCTGCCGCCGTTCAGCCCGTTGATCTGCTATGAAGTGATCTTTCCGGGGGCGGTGGCGCGCCGCGACGAGTCGCCGGACTGGCTCCTTAATGTCACCAATGATGCCTGGTACGGCATCTCGACCGGTCCCTATCAGCACTTGGTGACGGCGCGCTTCCGGGCGGTAGAGGAAGGCCTGCCGGTGGTGCGCGCCGCTGGCACCGGCATTTCCGCCGTCATCGATCCCTGGGGGCGGACGCTGGCGTCGCTGGGTTTGGCCCGCGCCGGCGTCATCGACGCCGACCTGCCACGCAAGATAGAACGGAGAACGCCGTTTGCCCGCCTCGGTGATTGGAGTTATCTTCTTATATTAGTTATAGTTTCCGCCGCCGCGTTCAGATCCGTGAGGCCTTAGCACAAAGCGTCGGACTGGACGCACGGGTCATGTCAGCCTGCTGCAGGGAGGGGATTTTTAGCCTACCTGGCGGGGGGAGTGGCTGTGTTCGTCACTTTGGGGGAATAACAAACGTGAAATCAAAACCAGATCCAGTCGACGTTTATGTCGGTGCCAGATTACGCCTCAGGCGGACGCTGCTTGGCATGAGCCAGGAGAGATTAGGAGAATCCGTCAGCCTCACCTTTCAGCAGATTCAAAAGTATGAACGCGGGGCCAATCGCATCGGCTCGAGTCGGCTGTTTCAACTGGCCAAGGTTCTCAACGTGCCAGTGTCCTTTTTCTTCGAGGGCATGACCCTGGAAGGCGAAAAGCGCGGCGCGCTGGCGCAGCCCGAACAGGAAAAGTATGACGGCGACGATCAATTGACGCGCCGCGAAACCTTGGAACTGGTGCGCGCCTACTACCGCATCACCAATCCGGAGGTCCGCAAGCGGCTGTTTGAGATGGTCAAGGCCATCGGTGCCGCCATGTCCGACGAGATTGATTGACGCCGCTCAACGGCGCTCTTTTCCGACCGCCTCGCTTTCGCTATGGTCCCCGGCGCACCTATTTCCGGAGGCTTTATGAGCGTCGCCTACCGCCTGGCCCGTCCTCTCTTATTCGCGCTTGACGCCGAGACCGCTCACGGTCTGTCGCTTAAAGCACTGCAATTGGGGCTGGCGGACGGTCCGGGGACAATTACCTCCGCCGTTTTGGTGAGTCGGGTCGCCGGCATCGACTTTCCCAATCCCATCGGGCTCGCCGCCGGGTATGACAAGAACGCGCAAGCGCCCGACGCCTTGCTGCGGCTCGGCTTCGGCTTTGTTGAAGCGGGCACGGTGACGCCCCGGCCGCAAGCCGGTAATCCGCGGCCGCGCATTTTCCGGCTGATCGACGAGCGCGCCGTCATCAATCGCCTCGGTTTCAATAATGATGGCCATGACGCCGCCGCTCGCCGCCTGGCGGCGCGGCGCGGCCGGTCCGGCATCGTCGGCATCAACATCGGCGCCAACAAGGACAGCGCCGATCCGGTCGAAGACTACGTGGCGGGCGTTCAGCGCTTCCATGGCCTGGCGGATTATTTCACCGTCAACATTTCCTCGCCCAACACGCCGGGGCTGCGCTCGCTGCAGCGCAAGGCGGCGCTGGAGACGCTGTTGGCGGCGGTGCTGACGGCCAAGCGCGTGCGTGATGCCAAGACGGCGCGGCCGATGCCGCTCTTTGTCAAGGTCGCGCCCGATCTGACGGCCGAGGAACAGGCCGACATCGCGGCGGTATCGTTGGCTCAAGGCGTCGATGGCCTTATTATATCAAACACCACCGTCAGCCGACCCGCCGAGTTGAAAAGTCCGGCGCGAAAGGAAGCGGGCGGCTTGAGCGGCCGGCCGCTCTTGGCGTTGTCCACCGAAGTGCTGGCGAACTTCTACCGGCTGACTGGCGGGCGGCTGCCGTTGATCGGCGTCGGCGGCATCGCTTCGGCGGCGGACGCCTACCGCAAGATCAGGGCCGGGGCGTCGCTGGTGCAGCTTTATACCGGCCTTGTCTACGAAGGCCCCGACTTGCCGGCGCGGATCGCGCGCGCGCTTGGCGAGCTTCTGGCGCGCGACGGTTTTGCGCGCGTCAGCGATGCGGTGGGCGCGGACCATGACGACTAGGTAAAGAGGTCCCAACCATGACGGTCACCATCTATCACAATCCGAAGTGTTCAAAGTCGCGCGAGACCTTGGCGCTGTTGCAGAACAAGGGCATCACACTGCAGATCGTGGAATATCTGAAGACGCCGCCCGACGCCGCCACGTTAAAGCAAATCATCAAATGGTTGGGGATTGGCCCACGCGATCTGATGCGGCGCAAAGAGGAGCCCTATAAGACGCTGGGCCTTGATGATCCCAAATTGTCCAACGATGCGCTGATTGCCGCCATGGTCGCCCATCCCATTCTGATCGAGCGGCCGATCGTGGTGGCGCACGGCAAAGCGGCGCTCGGCCGGCCGCCGGGGAATGTGCTCGCCATTCTATGAAGCAGCGAACGATTCTTCGCGGCGGCGAAAACACCACGCCATGAAGACGCCGCGGGCGGCGAGAAACAAGGTGAACGCCGCCCACAGTCCATGATTGCCGAAGCGCGGCAGCAGAACGAGCAGCGCCAGTAAATAGACCGCCAGCGCCGCCGCCATGGTATTGCGCATCTCGCGGGTGCGGGTGAGGCCGATAAAGATGCCGTCGAATTGATAACTCCAGACCGCGATGATCGGCGTGATGATGATCCACATAAGATGCGCTTGCGCGGCTGCACGCACCTCGGGCAGGTCGGTCAGCAGGCGGACGATGGCATCGCCCAGCGCGGCATAGACCAGCGTGAACGCAACGGCGGCGATCAGCGCCCAAAGGGTGGTGACGCGCACTGAGGTGCGAAACCGCGCCTGATTGAGCGCGCCCTTGTCAGCGCCCACCATGGCTTCCGCGGCGAAGGCAAAGCCATCGAGAGCAAAGGCCATGAAAACCTGGAAGTTCATCAACACCGCATTGGCGGCAAGCGTCGTAGTGCCGAGCCGGCCGCCGACGGCGGTGAAGATCAAAAACATCGCCATCAGCGCCAGCGTGCGCAGGAAAATATCAGCGTTGACTTTCATCAGCCGCGCCATCGCCTCGCCGGCGAACAGGGCGTGACGGCGCAGCGCCGGCCGTAACGCCACGCCGTAATCGCGATGCAACAGGCGGAGCACCAAAATGGCGCTTAAGATCACCGTGGCGTATTCGGCGATGACCGTGCCTAGGGCCACGCCGACAACCTTCATGTCCAACGCCATGACAAAGAGCGCATCGAGGACGCCGTTCACCACGTTGAGAAAAACCTGCACCAGAAGCGCGGTCTTGGCGTTCTGGGTGCCCAGAAGCCAGCCGAGCAAGGCAAACTGCACCAAGGCAGCCGGGGCGCTCCAAATGCGAATGATGTAATACGTGCGCGCGCTGTCCCCCACCGCCGCCTCCGGGCCGATCAACGGCAGGAGCACGGCGATGAGGGGCCGTTGCAGTACAATCAGGGCAAGTCCCAGGACCAATCCGATAAAGGTGGCGCGGGCGAGCAGCGCGGCCAAGGCGGCCGGGTCGCCGCCGCGCTCCAGTTGGCCGCGCGCCTGCGCCACCAGGCCGGTGGTGCCCATGCGCAAAAATCCAAGCCCCCAGTAAAGCAGGCTGAAGATCAGCGATCCCACGGCAATGGCGCCGAGGTATTTGGGATCCGGCAGATGTCCCATGATGGCGGTGTCGACCACGCCCAGCATCGGCACGGCGATGTTGGCGATGATCATGGGGCCGGCCAGTCGCCACATCTGGCGATGGGGCGAGGACGGAGTCGGGAGTGCCGGTTGCGGCGACGGGGCGGGCACGACGAATTCTCCGCGTCAGGTGTTCGCATGCTTATGTCATGGCGGATGGGGCGTGTCGAGTGCGGTCATGGCCGCCGGTTGCGATCCGGGTAAGCGGCAGGGTCAGCCCTTATTATTGTTTGATATAAAACTTTTTATTGACGCCTGCCGGGATTTCTCCTACCCCATCTTTAAGGAGGAAAGTCGCCGTCCCTCTCAGTTTCGGCTAAAAAAGTTTGGGTACCGAACAAAATGGTCGACTTTCTCTCTGAGGCGCGCTAGTAATCGCTCGATACCGTTACTGCTTTATTGCGGCGGCGGTTTTTGCACATAAATAAAATGTAATTATACATATTTTACACAAAGATTGCATTTTATTTGGTGTTGGAGTAAGTGAGGGTTTGGCAGAGGGCGTCCTCGTAAGACGCGGTTTTCGTATAGGTTGGCGAAGATGAATGTAATTGCGGCGGTTCCCCATGACCGCGAGATGCGCGAGCTTGAGTCGGTGGTGGTTCGGTTCGCGGGCGATTCGGGAGACGGCATGCAGCTCACCGGGTCGCAGTTTACGGTAGCGACCGCCCTGGAAGGCAGCGACCTGGCGACCTTCCCCGACTTTCCGGCGGAAATCCGCGCCCCTGTCGGCACCACCTACGGCGTCTCCGCCTTTCAGATCAATTTCGGCTCCAGCCGGGTGTTGACCGCCGGCGACGCCCCTGACGTGCTGGTGGCGATGAATCCCGCCGCCTTGAAGGTCAATATCGGCGACCTGCGCGCCGGCGGCCTCCTGGTGGTCGACACCGGCTCGTTCAACGAGCGCAATTTCCAAAAAGCCGGTTATGAAGCCAACCCGCTGACCGACAATTCCCTGGCCGCTTATCAGGTGTTGTCCATCGACATGTCGGCGATGACTCTGGAGGCGGTCAAATCGTTCGAGCTGTCGCAAAAGGAAGCCTTGCGCTGCAAGAACATGTGGACGCTGGGCCTGACGCTGTGGATGTTCGGCCGACCGCGCCAGCCCATCGTCGAGTGGCTCAAGGCCAAGTTCGCCAAACGTCCCGACATCGCTGAGGCCAATATCGCCGCCTTGAACGCCGGCCACGCCTATGGCGAGACGGCGGAGCTGTCCGGCCAGGTCAAGCGCTACGCCATCGGCAAGGCGTCCCTGGAGCCCGGGCTTTACCGCACGGTGACCGGCGGTCAGGCGCTGGCCTGGGGTCTGGTGGCGGCCAGCGAATTGGCCAAGCTGCCGATCTTTTTCGGCTCCTATCCCATCACCCCGGCTTCGCCGGTGCTGCATCATCTGGCGTCGATGAAGGAATTCGGCGTGATGACCTTCCAGGCCGAGGATGAAATCGCCGCCATCTGCTCGGCCATCGGCGCGTCCTATGCCGGGGCCCTTGGCGTCACCTCCAGCTCCGGCCCCGGCATTGCCTTGAAGGGCGAGGCCATCGGACTGGCGATCGCCACCGAGCTGCCGCTCGTCATCTTGAACACCCAGCGCGCTGGCCCCTCTACCGGCCTGCCCACCAAGACCGAACAGTCGGACCTTTATCAGGCGGTGTACGGCCGCAATGGCGATGCGCCGATGCCGGTATTGGCCGCCGCGACGCCGGCTGATTGCTTCAATATGGCGATCGAAGCGGCGCGGTTGGCGGTCAAATACATGACGCCGGTGATGCTCCTCTCCGATGGCTATATCGCCAACGCCGCCGAGCCGTGGAAGCTGCCGGACTTGAAAAGCTTGAAACCATTCCCCGTCACCTTCCGCACTGAGAAGGAAGGCTTCCATCCCTTCCTGCGCGATCCGAAAACCCTGGCGCGGGTGTGGGCGGTTCCCGGCACGCCGGGGCTGCAACATCGCATCGGCGGCATCGAGCGCAACTACGACAGCGGCCATATTTCCTATGACGCCGCCAATCACCAGCGCATGACTGAAACCCGGCGCAACAAGGTGTTGGGCATCGCCAACGACATTCCGCTGCAAACCACCGAATCCGGCAACTCATCCGGCAAGCTCGCCGTGGTCGGCTGGGGCTCTACTTACGGCGCCATCGAACAGGCGGTGCGCCGCGCCCGCAAGGATGGCCTCGATGTGTCGCACATCCATCTGCGCTACATCTGGCCGCTGCCGCGCAATTTGGGCGAACTCTTACGCGGCTTCGAGAAAGTGATCGTGCCGGAAATGAATACCGGCCAACTGCTGACGGTGTTGCGTAGCGAGTATCTGGTGCCGGCGCAGGGCTTGAACAAGATCTCCGGCCAGCCGTTCAAGATTGCCGACATCCTTGCCGCCATTCATCAGACGTTGGGAGCGTAACGCCCATGAACGAGCCATTGCCCAAGCTGTTGCCCAAGGATTTCGCCACCGATCAAGAAGTGCGCTGGTGCCCGGGTTGCGGCGACTATGCGATCCTGCGCGGCGTGCAGAAGGCGCTCGCCGACATCGGCGCGCGGCCCGAGACCACGGTGTTCATCTCCGGCATCGGCTGCTCGTCGCGCTTTCCCTACTACATGGCGACCTACGGCTTTCATACCATTCACGGCCGTGCGCCGTCATTCGCCACCGGCATCAAGCTCGTCAACCCCAAGCTCGACGTGTGGATCGTCACCGGCGACGGCGACGGCTTGTCCATCGGCGGCAATCATCTCTTGCATGTACTGCGCCGCAACGTCGATGTGCAGATTTTGCTTTTCAACAACGAAATCTACGGCCTTACCAAGGGCCAGTATTCACCAACCTCGAAGATCGGCACCCGGTCGCCGTCAACACCCATGGGCTCAGTGGACGCGCCGCTGTCGCCATGCTCGTTTGCGCTCGGCGCCGGCGCGCGCTTCATCGCCCGCAGCATCGACACCGCGCAAAAGCAGCTGCCCGATCTCTTGGCCCGGGCGCACGCCCACAAGGGCGCGTCGTTTGTCGAGATTTACCAGAACTGCATCGTCTACAACGACGGCGTGTTCGAGGCCTTTACCGATAAGGCGCTGGCCGCCGACAGCCAGATTTGGGTCGAGCATGGCAAGCCCATGCTTTACGGCAAGGACGGCAAGAAGGGACTGCGCCTCAAACCCGGCACGCTGGAGCTGGAAGTGGTCGCCGTCGGTGAGAACGGCGTTTCGCCCAGCGATATTCTGGTGCATGACGAAACCAACAAGACGCTGGCCCATCTTCTGATCAATCTGGAGCGGCCAAAATTCCCCGCCGTGCTCGGCGTCATCTACTGCAATCCGGCGGCGGAATATGAAGAGGCTGTGGAAGCCCAGATGGAAGCGGCGCGCACCGCCAAATCGGGAGCCAGCCTGGAGAAGGTTCTAAAATCCGGCCGCACCTGGGTGGTGGAATAACCGCCGTCCGCTTTCTCCCGGCCAATTCCTGTGGAGCCTTACGCTGAAGGCGGCTACTCTTTGACCTGATGCAGACCCAGGCAAAGCAGGAGCGTCTTAGCATGACCGAACCCGCGCCCGGCGTGACCTTGCAGCAAGCCCCGGGGCGCGATCTACCCTGGCATGCCCGGGAGCCGCAGGCTGCGTTACAGGCGTTGCTCACCTCGCCGCAGGGCCTGAGCAGTGAAGAAGCCGCCGCCCGTCTGGCGCAATTCGGGCCCAATCGCCTGCCGTCGGCCAAGCGGCAGGGACCGTTGAAGCGGTTGCTGCGGCAATTCCATAATTTATTGATTTACGTCCTCTTGGCGTCGGCATCATTGTCGATGTTTCTCGGTCATGCCGTGGATGCAGCGGTAATTCTTGGCGTGGTGCTGGTCAACGCCGGCATCGGCTTCCTGCAGGAAGGCCGGGCCGAACAGGCGCTGGAGGCCATCAAGGGCATGATCGACCCCAAGGCCACGGTACTGCGGGACGGACGGCGTGTGACCATTCCCGCCGACCAGATCGTGCCCGGCGATATCGTGCTCATCGAGGCGGGCGACCGCGTGCCGGCTGATCTGCGCTTGATTCGCGCCCGCAACCTGAAGATCGAAGAGGCGGTGCTGACCGGTGAATCCCTGGCCGCTGACAAGGCGGAGGAGAGAGTGCCGGAAGAGGCGGCGCTGGGCGATCGTCGCTCGATGGCCTATTCCGGCACCTTCGTCGCGGCGGGGCAAGGCAGCGGCGTGGTGACGGGCGCCGGCATGAACACCGAGCTTGGCCGCATCAGTTCGCTCCTTGGCGCGGTCGAGCCCCTCAAAACGCCGCTCATCCGCCAGATGGACGGCTTAGCCAAGCAGTTGACCATTATCATTTTGACGGTTTCAGCCCTGACTTTTCTGTTTGCTTACTTGGTTCGCCAGTATGCGCTGGGCGACGCCTTCATGATCGTGGTCGGGCTGGCGGTGTCCGCGATCCCGGAAGGACTGCCCGCCATCATGACCATTACGCTCGCCATCGGCGTACAGCGCATGGCGGCGCGCAACGCCATCATCCGGCGGCTGCCGGCGGTGGAAACCTTAGGCGCGGTATCGGTCATCTGTTCCGATAAGACCGGCACGCTGACGCGCAATGAAATGGCGGCGTGCGTCGTCACGACGGCGCATGCCGCTTATGATGTCAGCGGTGTCGGCTATGCGCCCATCGGCGCGTTTGAACGCGATGGCGAGGCCATTGATCCAACTTGTGATGCGGCGCTGATGGAGGTGATCCGAGCCGGGCTGCTGTGCAGCGACGCGGACGTTCGCCGCCACCAGGATCAATGGATCGTGCAGGGCGACCCCATGGAAGGAGCGCTCATTACGCTGGCCATGAAAGCGGGCATCGACCCGGCTGAGGTGCGAAAGGAGCTGCCGCGCCGTGATGAGATTCCTTTCGACGCGGCGCACCGCTTCATGGCTACCTTGCACTACGATCACGAAAAGCACGGCTTCATCCTGATCAAGGGGGCGCCGGAGCGGGTGCTGGAGATGTGCGCCCATGAGCGCCATCGCGATGGTGACCGCCCGCTTGATGCGTCCGTCTGGCATGAGGCCGCCGATCTTCTGGCCGCCAAGGGATTGCGGGTGTTGGCGTTCGCCGCCAAGCCGGCATCCGCCGAGCAGTTGACCCTGGAATTCGGCGACGTCGATCAGGACGCCGTTCTCCTCGGCTTCATCGGCTTCATGGACCCGCCACGGGAGGAGGCCATCGCCGCCGTGCGTGAATGCAAAGCGGCGGGCGTCCGGGTGGCGATGATCACCGGCGATCATGCCGTCACGGCGCGGGAAATCGCCCGTCAGATTGGCTTGGCGGAAAATCCCCGGGTGCTAACCGGCAAGGAGCTGGATGCGCTCGACGACGGTGGCTGGCGCACGGCGGCGCAGGAAACAGATGTGTTCGCTCGCACGACCCCGGAGCACAAACTGCGGCTGGTGGAGGCGTTGCAGGCCGATGGGTTGACCGTGGCCATGACCGGCGATGGAGTCAATGATGCGCCGGCCCTGAAACGTGCGGACGTCGGCGTCGCCATGGGCCGGAAAGGCACGGAGGCCGCCAAGGAAGCCTCGGAAATGGTGCTCGCCGATGATAATTTCGCCTCCATTGTAGCGGCGGTGCGGGAAGGCCGCACGGTCTATGACAATATCAAGAAGGTAATCGTATGGACGCTGCCCACCGACGGCGGCGAGGGTTTGACGATATTGTTGGCGATCTTCTTGGGGCTGGCGCTGCCGATCACGCCCTTGCAAATTTTGTGGATCAATACGGTCACCGCCGTGACGCTGGGGCTGACCTTGGCCTTCGAGCCCACCGAGCCCGGCGCCATGCGCCGTCCGCCGCGCCCGGCCGATCAGCCGCTGTTAAGCGGCGATCTTATCTGGCGCATCATTTTCGTCTCGGTTCTGGTGGTGGCTGGCGCCTTCGGCATGTTTTTTTGGTCGCAAGCGCAGGGCCAATCTCTGGAGGTATCGCGTACCCTGGTGGTCAACGCCATCGTCGTGATGGAGATATCCTATCTTTTCAGCGTGCGTTACGTGCATGGCTCGGCGCTGACCTGGCGGGGCGTCGCCGGTACGCCGGCGGTGCTTTTGGGCGTCGGCGCCGTGGTCATCGCCCAGGTGGCGTTTACCTATGCGCCGGTGATGAATACGGTGTTCGCCTCGCGCCCGGTCTCGTTCCTCGACGGCGCGGCGGTGGTGGGTGTCGGCGTCGCGCTGCTGCTCATCGTCGAAGTAGAGAAGCAACTGCGCGCCGCCTTCTATGAGGTGAGAAAGAAAGCCTAAAACTTCTCCTGACCGCGCTAGTGTCCTATCACCTCGTATAGACGGATGCTGGAAATATAGGGGTTACTCTGCGCCAATTTCTCTGCGTCATCGAGACTCGCGGCGCTGATGATCATCACGCCGGTAACGGAATCGAGACTCAGCGGCAAATTCTTCGTTCCCGCTGCCGATATTTCGCGGCCATTTCTAAGGCCGATTTGCTCGATGATATTGTCCTTGATGGAGTCAAGCCACGCTTTCCATGCGGCCATGATCTCAGGTGTGGGGGGGACAAATCCAATGGTGAGAAGGGCAAATTTCTTCATGTGTGTTTCTTTCGCATTTAATTGATGATCAGGGCAACAGCGGCATGGATGCTCATGAGAGCAATGACGAAGAATCCCAAAGTATAGGCGTTTCGCCTGAGTAGGGGGCGCTTCGACAGATAAGCGAAGGTGTGAAGCAGCCGAGCGCTCACGAAGAGGCCGCAATAGATGGCGCCTGCAATCCCAGAGGCGCCCGCGGCAAGATAGATCGCGCCAGCGATTGCGAATACCAGTAAGTTTTCAAGGTCATTGCGGTGTGCGCGCCCGATTCGTGCAACCGCTTCGGAATCATGCTCGACGTGAGTTCCCTTCAACCACGCCGCGTCCTCCGGATTGATAAATTGCTTGATGCGCCCCCGCGTCGCCGCCGTCGCAGTACCAAGGACGAGCGCTTTCAGGCCCAAAAAAAGCATGGCCAGACCAAAGATTGTCAGCAACGGATAGGGGGGAGACAATGCGTTCATGAGACTTTCCTGGATGTACGGGTAGTCATTTCTGGTTTATGGGGACTTGTTTTGCGCGTTTTGGGCTTCTTGGGAGGCAGGTTGCCGACATAGTCCAACGCAAGTTCGACCCAAATTCGCAAATCGGTGTCGCTGGCTACGCCTCGATGATCGACGAGAATAAATCCAGCCATCGGGCGGCCGGCACCCAGGCAGCGCGTCGCAAATGGGCGCGTCAGCGCATCGGCCTCAGCGGCGGCGCCTACGCGAGCCATGAGACCCTTGGTCGAGATGCAGCATAGCATGTTGCCGTTAAGCATGAAGGTCAGGCCGCCGAACATGCGCTTGACGACGGTCGGCTTGTCGATGATCGCACGGACCCTCTCGGCCAGTATCTTGACGCTATCGCTTGTACCCATGTTTGCACCCTACTCACTTGCTTTTTGCAAGTGTTCTTGATTAGATTGCAAAACGCAAGTGATTTTATTATGCTTCGCTTATGGCCAATGAACCTGGCGCAAAGCGTCGATCGGACTGCCCTCTGAACGTGTCCCTGGAGATATTTGGGGACCGATGGACCCTCCTTATCGTGCGCGATTTGATGCTCAAAGGGCGCAGCCGATTCAGCGAATTGCTCGAAGGGGGCGAGGGTATTGCCTCGAATATATTGACGGATCGGCTAGGCAGGCTGGAGGCGCATGGCCTAGTTCAACGCCGCCGTGATCCGGCGGATGCACGCCGATTTTGCTATCGGTTGACGCAGCGCGGCATCGATTTAGCCCCCGTGCTGTTTGAGATGATCCTTTGGGCGGCCCAACACGAGGCAACAGCGGCGCCTCCCCATGAGGTTAAAGAAATGTTGCGCGATCGTGCCGGGTACCTGGCTTCAATTCGTCAGGCGTGGGCTGCCGCCCGGTAGGCAACGGCTTCCAACATTTTGGCTGACTTACGGCATTCCCTCGGGGGCCTATGGCGAAGTTACCGAACCGATGCGCCGCCTTCGCCGCCGACTGCTAAAACTTCTCCTGGCCGCGCTGGCGGATGGGGTCGGGAAAATCGCGATAAAGGGCGGCGCGGAAGTTCGTAACTTGGCTGTTGACGGCATGGTGCAGCCGCTCGACGGGATCGGCGCGCGAGGCAGCCGCCGCAAACGCTTGGTCGAGCTGGGCCAGCCCTTCGACCTCGATCATGACGTGAAACTCGCCCAGTTCCGCTGGGCCAAACCCCAGCTTGCGCCGGGTCAGACGATGGCCGGCGATATGGCCGGCCTCTTTCATGGCGTTTAAGAAACGCTCCAGACGCTCGCTGAATTCGACGTCCTTGACGCCGCCCTGCAAGTCGAACCAAATGTGATAGATGTCCATGGGGCCGCCTTCCGGTTGCGCGCAGGATAATCGCCTGCCTCGCGTATATAGCAAGAGAAGCCATCGAAGGACGAGCCCGATTGCGCGGAGGATATAAGCCCGCCGTGGCTAATGATGCCGACGAGGCGACGGATGAGGCGCTCATGGGCCGGGTGGCGGCCCGTGATCGGGCGGCCTATGCTGCGCTCATCGATCGCTACTTGTCGCCGGCGGCGGCCTTCGCCCAACGCATGCTGGGCCACCCGAGCGAGGCCGAGGACGTGGCGCAGGACGCCTTCATCAAGGTGTGGATCGGGGCGGCCACCTGGGACGAAGGGCGGGGCAAGTTCCGGCCGTGGTTCTATCGCCTACTTTATAACGCCGCCATCGACCATCTGCGCCGCCGTCTGCCGCCGGGCGCGGACGGGCTTGACGAGGTCGTCGATCCGGCCGACTGCCCCGAGACGACGGCGGCGGCCGCCCTGCGAAGGCGTCAGGTCAAGGGTGCGCTGGAACAATTGCCGGAGCGTCAGCGGGCGGCGGTGGTGCTGTGCTATTACCAGGGCTTGAGCAACCGGGAAGCGGCGGCGAGCCTGGAGATTGGCGTCAAGGCGCTGGAGGCGCTCCTGGTGCGGGCGCGGCGGTCGTTGGCCGAGACGCTGCTGCCGATTTACGAACAAGGATGAAGGTGGTGACGATGACGCTCGATGAGTTGGAAACCCTGATCGCCGGTCATGGCGCGCGCCGGGAGCGCTGGCCAGACGAGGCGCGGCGGCGCGCCGATGCGCTCATTGCCGCCTCGCCGGCGGCGGCGCGGCTGGTGGCGGAGGCGCGCGCGCTTGATGGCCTTCTCGACAGTTATCAGGTCGCTGCGCCGTCACCGGATTTGCGCGCGCGCCTCTTGAGCGCAGCCATGCCGCCGGTCGCCGAAGTGATGAAGTTTCCCGCCAAGACACATTCCCCCATCGCCTTCTCCAGTTTCTGGCCGCAGGCGGCGGCGCTGATGGCGGCCTCGTTCGTCGGCTTGTGGTTGGGCATCAATATTGTCAGCGTGCCGCTCTTTAACGAGCAGGATCTGAGCGGCTATGTCTTGGGCAATGACGGCGATGTCATTGCCTCATTGGAGGAAGGACAGCCATGAGCGATGCGCCACAAGCAAAGCCGCGACGTTGGCTGAAGGTTGCGCTCGGCGCGTCGCTGATCGTCAATGTTCTTCTCATCGGCATCGGCGTCGGCAGCGCGCTGCATCACCGTCGCGAAATCTTAGGCCCGCACATGTCGCTGCGCCAACTGACCGCCGATCTGCCGGAAGCGGCGCGCCGCACTGTTGATGAGATCATGACGGCGCACCGCGACCGCATTCATCATCAGGTGCGCGAGGTGCGGGAGAAGCGGCGGGCGCTGGCCGACGTGCTGGCTACCGAAACGGTCGATCTTGCCGCGCTGGAAAAAGCGTTTCAGGATGTGCAGGCGGCGGACGCCCTGTTGCAGCGGGAAATTCAAGCGGCGACGCAAGAAATGGCGGTTCGTCTGCCGGTGGAGGCGCGGCGCGAACTGACGCGGCGCATGATGCGCGACGGCCATCGCTGGAAACGGGGCGGAGACGGCGATCGGCATTGGCGTCAGCCGCCGCCACCCTCCCCGCCATTACCGGAAGGTGGAGCCTAAAATCAGGTCAGGGTCAACGCCGGTTTCGATTTTGGCTTTGTCCCAGTAGGCGGCAAACAGCATCCGGGCGATCGATCCCGGCGCGCCGTTGGCGATCGCCTGTCCATCGATCTCGATCACCGGCATGGCGAAACTGGTGGCGCTGGTGACGAAGGCTTCCCGGGCGCTCTTGGCTTCGGCTACCGTGAAGGGGCGCTCCTCGACCTTCAAGTTACTCGTCTTGGCAATGGCCAGGATGGCGGCGCGGGTGATGCCGGGCAGGATTTCATTGCCCAGCTGGCGAGTGACCAGCACGCCGTCCTTGGTCACGATCCAGGCGTTGGTGGAGGAGCCTTCGGTGACATAGCCGTCCTCATCCACCTGCCAAGCCTCGAACGCGCCGGCCTCCACCGCCGCCTGCTTGGCGAGAATGTTGGGTAACAGCGCCACCGATTTGATGTCGCAGCGCGCCCAGCGTTGGTCGGGCACGGTGATGACCTTGACGCCGGCGGCGGCGCGGGCAGCGGTCTTGGCGAAATTCACATGCTTTGCCGCGACCACCAGCACCGGGCGGGCATGGGCGGGGAAGGGGTGATCGCGGCGCGCCACGCCCCTTGTCACCTGCATGTAGACCAGGCCCTGGCGCACCCGGTTGCGTCGCACCACTTCGCGCAGCACCCGCAACAGCGCCGGGCGCGTCATGGGCTGAGGTATGCGCAGCTCGCGCAACGAGCGGTCGAGGCGATCAAGGTGCGGCGCTTCGTCCAACAGGCGGCCGTTCATCACGGCGCAAACCTCGTAAACGCCATCGGCGAACTGATAACCGCGGTCCTCGATATGGACCGAGGCCTCGCGGTGGGGAACATAGCGGCCATCGACATAGGCGATGCGGGACACCGGGGGTACTCCAATGATGCAGTTAGAGTGTTTCCAGATGACATCGAATGGTCATTGCGAGCCCTGTTAGGGGCGAAGCAATCCAAAAAACGCATTGAGGATGGATTGCTTCGTCGGCTAAAGCCTCCTCGCAATGACCGTTCTGTCTGTGCCAGAATTGCTCCACGGCGTGGTAGCGTAAAGCGCCTGGTCCCGCAAGGGGGCGGTTTCCTTTCCGTTGTCGGTTCATTAAACTATGGCCGCTACAGGTGGCGGTACCGGGGTAATAGTACCTAAGGCTTAAGGACCATGTATCAGCAGACCATCTTCAACCCCCTGCCGCTGCCGCCGCAGGATGCCGACCCGCTGGGCGAGGCGATGGCGGCTCTGGGCCGTGGTCATGACAGCGGCGGCCTGCCCTTTCTCACCCTGCCCGAGGCGCGCGAGGACATTGCCTTGATGCGCCCTGTTGTTGATAAAATCATTAGTAAATTCAATGAAGTAGTTATACTTGGCACGGGCGGGTCTAGCCTTGGCGCACAGGCGTTGTGCGCCCTGAAAGGGCCGCAGGCGGCGCGCGATGAGCAGCAGATACGGCTGCATTTTCTCGACAATCTCGGGCCCCATTCCATGGCAAGCCTGCTCTGCCAATTGAACCTGGCGCGCAGCCATTTCATCGTCGTCTCCAAATCGGGCGGCACGGCGGAGACCATGGCGCAGCTGATCGCCGCCTTCGCCGCGCTGCGCGAGGTCGCGGATAGCGACAAGATTGCCGAGCATTTCACGGTCATCGTCGAGCCCAGCTCCAGCCCCTTGCGGCGTTTCGCGGAAAGCCGGCGGCTGCCGACCTTCGATCATGATCCCAATCTCGGCGGGCGGTTTTCGGTGTTTTCCATGGTCGGCCTGCTGCCGGCGATGGTGGTGGGGCTCGACGTGGCGGCGTTTCGCGCCGGGGCGGCGGAAACCTTTCGCCTGATGCGGCAGGCCCCCAGCCCTGACCACGTCCCGGCGGCGGTGGCGGCGGGTGTGCTCGTCGCCTTGCATGCCGCTCATGGCATTAATATCAATGTGCTGATGCCTTACGACTGCCGGTTGGAGCGCTTCGCCGCCTGGCACCAGCAGCTATGGGCGGAAAGCCTGGGCAAAGACGGCCGCGGCGCCACCCCGGTGCGGGCCCTTGGACCGGTGGATCAGCACAGCCAGTTGCAGCTCTATCTCGATGGTCCGGCGGATAAGTTCTACACCGTCATTACCTCCGACCAGCGGGGCGAAGGTCCGCTCCTGACAGCGGACCTGGCCGATGACCCGGATCTGGCTTATCTTCGCGGCCACACCATCGGCGATGTGGTGACGGCGGAAGCGGCGGCAACCCTTACGGTGCTGAAAGAACGCGGCCGGCCGCTGCGTCACATCCGGCTGCGCGCCGTCAATGAACGATCCTTAGGCGCGCTTATGATGCATTTCATGCTGGAGACGGTGATCGCCAGCCGCCTTTATGGCGTCAACCCCTACGATCAGCCGGCGGTAGAGCTCGGCAAGCGTTTGACCAAGGAGTACTTACGCGCCGGCAGCCTTCCTTCTTTCTCGTAAAAACCTCGGATCAGCGACGTGAAACAGCCAGTCAGAAAAGCCATTTTGCCGGTGGGCGGTCTCGGCACCCGCTTCCTGCCGGCGACCAAAGCGATGCCCAAGGAAATGCTGCCGGTGGTGGATAAGCCGCTCATCCAATATGCGGTGGAGGAGGCGCGCGCCGCCGGCATCGAGGACATCATCTTCGTCACCGGCCGCGGCAAGACGGCGATCGAGGACCACTTCGATCACTCCTATGAGTTGGAAAGCACCCTGGCGGCCCGCGGCAAGACGGAAACGCTGGAAGAGTTGCGCTCGGTGCTGCCCGAGGAGGGCCAGTTCAGCTACACCCGCCAGCAGGTGCCGTTAGGGCTTGGCCATGCGGTATGGTGCGCCCGCAACCTGGTGGGCGACGAACCCTTCGCGGTCATGCTCGCCGACGACCTGGTGCATGCGCCCACGCCTTGTTTGAAGCAGATGGTGGAAGCCTATGACGAGGTGGGCGGCAACCTGGTGGCGGTGATGGACGTGCCGCGCGCGCACACCAACCGCTACGGCATCCTCGATCCCGGCGCCGAGCGCGGCCGGCTGGTGGCGATCCAGGGCCTCGTTGAAAAACCGGCGCCGGAAAAAGCCCCGTCCACTTTGTCGATCATCGGCCGCTACATTTTGCAGCCGGCGGTGTTTCGCCATTTGTCGGACCGCGCGCCGGGCGCGGGCGGCGAAATTCAGCTCACCGACGCCATGGCCAAGATGATCGGCAAGATGCCGTTTCATGGCTATCGCTTCTCCGGGGTGCGCTATGACTGCGGCGACAAGGTTGGCTTTCTTGCCGCCAATATCGCCCTGTCGCTGGACCGCGCCGACTTGCGCGACGGCATCAAAAGCTTTATCCGCAGCCTGGATCTGAATACTTAAAGCTAAGGGGGATATCTTACATGCATGTGGCGGTGGTTGGCGCCGGCTATGTCGGCCTGGTGTCGGGGGCGTGTTTTTCCGAGTTCGGCCACGATGTGGTGTGCGTCGATAAGGACGCCGGTAAGATTGCGCGGCTGAAGGCTGGGGAAATTCCAATCTTTGAACCTGGCTTGGAAAACTTGGCGGCGCGTAACTCCAAGGCCGGGCGGCTTCGCTTCACCACCGATATCGCCGAAGCGGTGCGGCAAGCGGACGCGGTGTTTATCGCCGTCGGCACCCCCAGCCGGCGCGGCGACGGCCATGCCGATCTGACCTATGTCTATGCCGCCGCCGACGAGATCGGCGCGGCGCTCGATCATTATGCGGTGATCGTCACCAAATCGACGGTGCCGGTGGGCACCACCAACGAGATCGCCCGCCGCATCCGGCAGGCCCATCCGGGCAAAGACTTTGATGTCGCCTCCAATCCCGAATTCCTGCGCGAAGGCGCGGCAATCGAGGATTTTATGCGCCCCAACCGGGTGGTGGTGGGGACCGACAGCGAGCGCGCGCGCGGCGTGATGAAGGAGCTCTACCGACCGTTGTTCTTGAACGAAACCCCAGTGCTTTTTACCGCCCCGGCGACCTCGGAGCTGATCAAGTACGCCTCCAACGCCTTTCTCGCCACCAAGATCAGCTTCATCAATGAGATCGCCGACCTGTGCGAGGTGGTGGGGGCCGACGTCCAGGACGTGGCCAAGGGCATGGGGCTGGATCACCGCATCGGCGCGAAGTTCCTGCACCCCGGCCCCGGCTATGGCGGCAGCTGTTTTCCCAAGGATACCGTGGCGCTGCTCCGCACCGCGGAAATGAATAATGTGCCGCTCCACATCGTCGATGCGGTGGTGCAGGTCAACGACGAGCGCAAGCGCCGGATGATCTACAAGATCAGCCGCGCCCTGGGCGGCAGCGTCGCCGGCAAGCGCATCGCCGTCTTAGGCCTGACCTTCAAGCCCAACACCGACGACATGCGCGACAGCCCCAGCCTGGTGATCGTGCCGGCGCTGCGGGCGGAAGGGGCTGAAATTCTCGCCTATGACCCGGAGGGCATGGCCGAGGCCCGGAAACTGATGCCCGAGATCACCTACTGCGCGGACGCCTACGCCACCCTCGATGGGGCCGACGCCGTGGTCATCATCACCGAGTGGAACCAGTTCCGGGCGCTTGACCTCGATAAGGTTAAGTCATTGATGAAGAACCCACTTTTGATCGATCTACGGAATGTTTACGCGCGCAGCGAGGTGGCGGCCAAAGGCTTTGCCTACGTCGGCATCGGCAAGGGGGCGTGAGGGGTGGCAGAGGACGTATTTGTTGCTCAATAATCCCCGACAATTTTAATCAATTTTTACCATGTGGCCTTAGCTTCATGCCTTAAAGCAGTTTTTAGGGCGTGAGGCGCAGATGTTTAACGGCAAGAGCGTACTGATCACCGGCGGCACCGGCTCGTTCGGGCGGAAGTATACGGCGACGATCCTCAAGCGCTATAAGCCGAAGCGCCTCATCATCTATTCCCGGGACGAATTGAAGCAGTTCGAGATGGCCCAGGAATTCAGCGATCCGGCGATGCGCTTCTTCATCGGCGACGTGCGCGACGGGGCGCGGCTGATGCAGGCCATGAAGGGGGTCGATTACGTGATCCACGCCGCCGCCTTAAAACAGGTGCCGGCCGCCGAGTACAACCCCATGGAGTGCATCAAAACCAACGTCCATGGCGCGGAAAACGTCATCCAGGCGGCGATCGCCAACGATGTCGAAAAGGTGATCGCGCTGTCGACCGACAAGGCGGCCAATCCGATCAACCTTTATGGCGCGACCAAGCTTTGTTCCGACAAGCTCTTCGTTGCCGCCAACAACACGGTGGGCGCGGCCCGCACCCGCTTCTCGGTGGTGCGCTACGGCAACGTGGTGGGCTCCCGCGGTTCGGTGGTGCCGTTCTTCAAAAAGCTCATCGCCGACGGAGCAGAGCATCTGCCCATCACCCATGAGGAGATGACACGCTTCTGGATCACCTTGCAGCAAGGCGTCGACTTCGTGCTGAAGAATTTCACCCGCATGTTCGGCGGCGAGATCTTCGTGCCCAAGATCCCTTCCATCCGCATCCTTGATCTGGCGACGGCATTAGCCCCCGGCATGGCGACCAAAATCGTCGGCATCCGGCCCGGCGAGAAGCTCCATGAGATCATGTGCCCGGGCGACGATTCCCATCTCACCCTTGCCTTTAACGATCATTTCGTCATTCGTCCCACCATCAAGTTCTATGCTCGGGACGTCGACTACATGGCCAATGCCGTTGGCGAAAAAGCGCAACCGGTGGCGCTCGGCTTCGAGTATCATTCCGGCAACAACCCGCATTTCCTGTCGGTTGAGGAAATCCGAACCTTCGACAAACTGGCCGACGCATGATTCCATACGGCAAACAGGAGGTCACCGAGGACGACGTTACTGCCGTCGCCCGGGTGCTGGTGTCCGACCTTATCGCGCAAGGGCCGCAAGTGGAGGCGTTCGAGCGTGCGGTAGCGGCCCGGGTCGGCGCGCGTCATGGCGTGGCGATGAACAGCGCCACCTCGGCTCTGCATGTCGCCTGTCTGGCGCTGGGGGTGGGACCGGGTGACATCGTCTGGACCTCACCCATCACCTTCGTCGCCTCTGCCAACGCCGCGCTTTACTGCGGCGCCCAAGTGGATTTCATCGATATCGACCCTAAGCGCTGGACCATGAGCGTGGCGGCGTTGGAGGCCAAGCTTGAAGCGGCTTCGCAGACGGGAACCCTGCCCAAGGTGGTGATCCCGGTGCATTTCATGGGCGAGCCGTGTGATATGGCCAGCATTGGCGCGCTCAGTCAGCGCTATGGCTTTCGCGTGATCGAGGACGCCGCCCACGCCATCGGCGGCCGCTATGGCAACAAGCCCATCGGGGCGGGCGATCATGCCGACATCACCGTTTTCAGTTTCCATCCGGTGAAAGTGATCACCACCGGCGAAGGCGGCATGGCGATGACCAACGATGATACGCTCGCCCATCGCCTGCGCTCGCTTCGCTCCCACGGCATCACTCGTGAGGGGAGCGAGATGGAGGGCGAGTGCCATGGCCTG
Organism: Sphingomonadales bacterium; assembly: GCA_019455285.1. Taxonomy (GTDB): domain Bacteria; phylum Pseudomonadota; class Alphaproteobacteria; order Sphingomonadales; family Govanellaceae; genus PRO5. Next base: position 77,144 of record JACFMS010000002.1, on the reverse strand, counting down.
TGGTATTATCAGCAGCTCTCTCTCGGCTTCAATTATCGCATGACCGACATTCAAGGGGCCTTGGGCTTGAGCCAACTGGCGCGGCTCGATGAGTACGTCGCCCGCCGCCATGCGTTGGCGGATCGCTATGACGCGGCGCTCAGTCGTCTGCCGCTCGATCTGCCCTATCGCGATCCCAAGCATTATTCGGGCGTTCATCTTTACGTGGTGCGCTTAAAACGGCATTCCCGCCGCGAGGTTTATGACGCCCTGCGCGCCCGAGGCATTGGTCTCAACGTGCACTATATTCCGGTGCATACGCAGCCTTATTACCGCAAGCTGGGCTTCAAGGCCGGCGATTTTCCGGCTTCGGAAGCCTACTATCAAGAAGCCTTGACCTTGCCTTTATACCCGACGCTGTCGGAAGCCGAGCAGGACCAGGTGGTCGCGGCGTTTCATAAGGTGCTGTCGTGAAGCTGGCGCTTATTCCGGCGCGCGGCGGCTCCAAGCGCATCCCGCGCAAGAACATCAAGCCATTCGCCGGCAAGCCGATCATCGCCTACGCCATCGCCGCCGCGCAACAAGCCGGCTGCTTTGATGAGGTGATCGTCTCCACCGATGACGATGAGATCGCCGACGTTGCCGTGAAATACGGCGCGACAGCGCCCTTCCGCCGGCCGCCCGAGGTATCCAACGATACCGCCACCACGGCGGCGGTCATTCGCCACGCCATCGAATGGTATGCCAAGGTAGGCGCAGACTTAAGCCATGTCTGCTGCATCTATGCCGCCGCGCCCTTCGTGCAGGCGGCCGACATTCTTGCCGCCTATGATCTGTTAACGGCGAGCGGCGCTGATTACTGCTTTCCGGTAACGCCTTTTCCTTCGCCCATCCAGCGCGCGCTCAAACGTCGCTCCGACGGCCGGCTGAAGATGTTTTACCCCGAACACCTCAACACCCGCTCCCAGGATCTGCCGGAAGCTTTTCACGATGCCGGCCAATTCTACTGGGGCAGAGCAGAGGCTTTCCAACGCGGCGCGTCGTTGTTCGGCCCCACCGCCATCCCCTTGATCCTGCCGCGCTGGCGGGTGCAGGACATCGACACGCCCGATGACTGGGCGCGGGCCGAACTGATGTACGAGGCGCTGATCAAGCGCGGGGAAGTGCAGTCATGAAGGTGCTGGTGCGCGTCGACGCCGGCGCCCTCATCGGCAGCGGCCATGTCCGGCGCTCGCTTACCCTGGCCGACGCCTTGCGCGCGGGAGGGGCAAAAATCACTTTCGTCTGTCGCGCTCACCCTGGCCATCTGGCGGATTTGATCAGGGCTGAGGGGCATGAGTGCCGGCTGCTGCCGGTGGTTGATGCGTCGGGCGCGGGCTATGTCGCCTGGCTGGGGGCGCGTCTGGAGCAAGACGCTGCCGATGCCGCCGCCATCGCCCGCGAGCTTGGCCATGTTGATCTGTTGCTCACCGATCATTACGCCATCGGTAACGATTGGCAGCGCACGGTTCGTCCAGCGGTCAGCTGGATCATGGCCATCGATGATCTGGCCAACCGGAGTCATGACGCCGATGTGGTGCTGGATCAGAATTTCGGCCGCACGGCGGCGATGTATGCGCCCTTGGTCCCCGCTGCCTGCCGCGTGCTGGCGGGGCCTCGCTATGCCCTGCTGCGCTCCGAGTTCGCCGCGGCGCGGCCGGCGGCGCTGGCCCGGCGGAAAAACTTTACCGGCGTGCGGCGGGTGCTGGTGTCGTTGGGCGGCATGGACCCGCAAAACCTCACCGAGCGGGTGGTGCGCTTGTTGGCGGCCGCACGGGGCGGCCAGCCGGTGATCGTTACCACCGTCATTGGCGATGGCCGCCAGGTCGAGGCGTTACGGCGCGCGGCGGCAGGCATGGACATTGAGGTCCTCGTTGGAGCGTCAAACATGGCCGAGCTGATGCGCGACGCCGACGTCGCCATCGGCGGCATGGGCGGCACCGCCTGGGAGCGTTGCGCCTTGGGCTTGCCGACGCTGGCGCTCATTGTGGCCGACAACCAGCGCCCGGCGGCGGTGCGGATGCAGACGGCGGGGCTGCTCGTTGACGCCTTGATGCCCGATGAGCTGGATGAGGATGCGCTGTGTCGGCTCTTGACCCTTGATCTTCAAACCTATGCCGCCCTAAGCGCCGCTGTCGCTGCGCAATGCGATGGCGAAGGCGCGGCGCGGGTGGTCGACGCGGTGCAAGCCATGGTAAGAGAGGCGGCATGAAGATCGACGTGCTGTGCACTGGCGCGGACCACCCCATCCGCCCGCTTTTGCAATCCTGGGGGCAACGGCAGACGGCGGCGGGACATCAGGCGCGGCTCATTGCCGGCGTCGCCGACGCCGCGGGCGGCGACCTGTTGTTCTTGATCTCGTGCAGCGAGATCGTGAACGCAGAGGTGCGCGCGCGTTATGGCCACGCCCTGGTGATCCATGCCAGCGATCTGCCTTTGGGTCGCGGCTGGAGCCCCCATGTGTGGGAGATCCTTAATGGCGCCGATCATCTGACCGTCACCCTGCTGGAAGCCGCCGACAAGGTCGACAGCGGGGCGATCTGGCGAAAAGTATCGGTGCCGCTAGAAGGCCATGAGTTAACGGACGAGATCAACGCCAAGCTGTTTTCCGCCGAAATCGCCTTGATGGATTTCGCGGTGGCCGCCGCCGATACCATCCAGCCGGTGCCCCAGGCGGCCAACATCGAGCCCACCTATTATCCCCGCCGCACCCCGGCCATGAGCGAGATCGACCCGGCGCGCCCCCTGGCCGAGCAGTTTGATCTGTTGCGGATCGCCGATCCAGCGCGCTACCCCGCCTTCTTTACTCTGCGGGGCCATCGCTATGTCCTTAAAATCGAAAAGGCCAAGGAATGACCGCCACCATCACCATCGCTGGCCGCCAGATCGGGCCGGGCCTGCCGCCTTATGTCATCGCCGAAATGTCGGCCAATCATAATGGCTCCATTGACGCCGCCTTTCGCATCATCGAGGAAGCGAAGAAGGCGGGCGCGGACGCCATCAAGATTCAAACCTACCGGCCCGACACCCTGACCATCGACTGCGACCGGCCGGAGTTTCGCATCGAGGGCGGGCTGTGGCACGGCAAGACCCTCTACGAGCTTTATCAATGGGCGCACACCCCTTGGGAATGGCATGCTGATCTGTTTGCCCAGGCCAAGGCGGCGGGCATTGTCATGTTCTCCTCGCCGTTTGACGAGACGGCGGTGGATCTCCTCGAAAAGCTCGGCTGCCCGGCCTACAAGATCGCCTCGTTCGAGGCGGTGGACACGCCCCTCATTCGCTATGTGGCGCAGACGAAAAAGCCGATGATCATCTCCACTGGCCTGGCCAATGCGGCGGAAATCGAGGACGCCATCGCGGCGGCGAAGGGCGGCGGCTGCCGCGAGCTGGCGATATTGCACTGCGTCTCCGGCTATCCCGCCCCGGCCCGGGATTATAACCTGCGCACCCTGCCCGACATGACGGCGCGGTTTGGCCTGCCGGTGGGCTTGTCAGATCACACGCTTGGGAATACAACTGCTATCGCCGCCGTGGCGCTGGGCGCGTGCCTGATCGAAAAGCACTTCACCCTTAACCGCGACGGCGGCGGCCCGGACGACAGTTTCTCGCTGGAGCCGGGCGAGCTGGCGGCTTTGGTCCGGGATGCCCGCACCGCCTGGGAGGCATTGGGAGAGGTGAGCTACGAGCGCAAAGAAAGCGAGAAGGGCAACCTGATCTTCCGCCGCTCGCTCTGTGCGGTCAAGGACATCAAAAAGGGAGAGGTTTTTACCCGCGACAACGTGCGCAGCATCCGCCCCGGCTATGGCCTCGCCCCCAAAGAACTGCCCAACATTTTGGGCAAGACGGCGGAGCGGGATTATGAAAGGGGAGAGGGGGTGGATTGTTTTTGGATATCGCCGAAAACATAACATCGGGCCAGTACAATCAATATACCCACTATCAATCCAATGGAAACGCCTGCCATTAATACGAGATGGGGCCGAGGTTGCGTCGGCTTGAGCGAAGCAATAGCGCTACCTAGCGATTCCGCCGCATAGGGTACATTAGAACTGGCTATCATACTGAGTTTTTCTTGATCGCTTAAGATAGCGACCAGCGCTGCACGATATTCTGTGACGGTGGTGGATTGCAATTTGTTGCTTAGGTAATTTATATATTTTGTCGATCGTTCCAAGGCTCTTTGGCGCAGCCGCTCATCGGTGGCTTTATGAAGCGTGTTGACAAACCTTACCGCGAACTGAGGATCTGGGTTGGTGTAGTTTATGGTGACGGTAGATTTTCTGGGGTTTTCTTCAAGCTTTACATTTGCTTTAATATAGTCTTGTAACCTTGCCCCATTGGGGGCCTGCCACTCGCGAGAGGGTACGCCGAGGATGGCTTTGAGGGGTGCAATCAGAGAGGAAAGAATACCTTTCGGATGTTTCCATTGGGATGTTTCGGGGTCCCACTCGCTGCGGTAGATAACCCTCATTAACTTATGGTCGGCACTCAAAATATTAGCGATCTCGCGAGAATAAATTTCTTCTGAATACAATTCAAAAGGCGATCCCTGCTGGCTGTTTTGCAGATTAACGCCGGCCAAAGAGGCCAGTCCCCCTAGCTGTCTGCTAATGCCGTTCCCACTAGGCGACTGAACTGGGTATATCTTTATTTCAGCCGTATATTTATAAGTAGCAATATGAAGATATAGTATTGATAATAATAATATGGAAAAAATAGAAAATAATAAAATAGATTTATTTTTCCATAATTCACCCAATATTTCTGCAATACTTATCTCTTGGTTTTTAGGATCATAAGTATTAGGAGTAGAATGATTATGTTGCATCATTAAAAATTTTCCACCAGTGTTCTTCTGTTTGCACGCCGAGTAAACCCACTTAGCCTACATAACCCTCTATTGCCATAGGCACGGAGCCAAAATCTCAGCTATCATCAATTTCTCGATGTGCCGAGTGAAATTGAGCCTACTTTAGGCACCCTGGTCAAGATTAGAGTTATAAAACAAATGCCGAAGAGCAGAAAAAATCAGCCTTATATCTATACATAGTGCTTTATAGTGAGTATGCTGTTCAATCTTGTACATAATTAAAATCCCCGACACTTTGACAGAGCACATGGCCAATCGTTAATACGATCCAAGAAAAAGGTTTAAAGTATTGCATGGTAAGCCGTCAGGCCAGACTTCAGGAGGATACTTACTTTCGAGCGATGAAGCTCTTGCAAGACAATCCGAGCATGACCCAACGCGAACTCTCATTGGCCCTTGGCATCAGTCTGGGGGGCGTTAACTATTGCCTGCGGGCCCTAATAGAAAAGGGGTGGGTCAAAATGCAGAACTTTGGTCATAGTAAGAATAAGATCAGGCATGCCTATTTGCTCACGCCCACAGGTCTTGCCGAGAATGCAGCGCTGACAGCTCGGTTTTTTAAACGAAAAATGCAGGAGTATGAGGGCTTGCGAACAGAGATCGAGGCTCTGCAGGAAGAACTGGCACGGCAAGAAAATATAAAGCGACATCAAACTGCCCAGTGAACATCACAGCTTACATCGGCAAGGTGCGGCTATTCTCTTAGCTCAAGAGGGGCATCAATGTGCGCTCTAATTAACAACTACATAAGAAAGCCCAGTGCAGGGAAATTAGTTTCGGCGGCTCTTTGGTCAGAGTGGCATTGTAAGATGTAATGGCTGTTTACAGGAGTTGCAAATTGCAAATAGATTGTGGGGTAAGAACCAAAATGAAGAAGGCGTTGATTACAGGCATTACTGGTCAAGATGGGGCGTACCTTGCTGAATTTTTGCTCGAGAAAGGATATGAGGTCCATGGCCTGCGCCGCAGAATATCCCTTTTTAATACTGACCGCATCGATCATTTATACCGTGATATACACGAAGGTAATGTTCGGTTATTTCTTCATTATGGCGATATGACAGACACCTCTTCAGTAGTGCGAATAATTCAAGTTGTCCAGCCAGATGAAATATATAATCTAGCGGCGCAATCGCATGTGGCGGTTAGTTTTGAAGAGCCTGAGTATACAGCGAATTCTGATGCGCTTGGCACCCTTAGAGTACTAGAGGCGATCCGTTTTTTAAATTTGCAAAAGAAGACCAGATTTTACCAGGCAAGCACATCTGAGTTGTTCGGAAAAGTGCAAGAAATACCCCAGAAAGAAACGACGCCATTCTATCCGCGTAGTCCTTATGCGGTAGCAAAATTGTATGCGTACTGGATTACAGTAAATTACAGGGAAGCTTATGGGCTATATGCTTGCAATGGTATATTATTTAACCACGAAAGCCCCATTCGTGGGGAAACTTTTGTTACGCGCAAAATTACTCGTGCCTTGGCAAAGATAAAATTAGGTCTGCAAGACTGTCTGTACCTTGGCAATCTCGATTCAAAGCGAGACTGGGGGCATGCCAAGGACTTTGTTGAAATGCAGTGGTTGATGTTGCAGCAGGATAGACCAGATGATTATGTTATAGCTACAGGTGTGCAGTATAGCGTGCGTGACTTCGTTAATGCTGCTGCCAAGGAACTGGATATGTCAATCACCTGGAAAGGGAGAGGGATAGATGAAAAAGGTTACGATGCGCAGGGAAAGTGTATCGTTGCTGTGGATCCACGTTATTTCCGCCCCACCGAAGTTGATACTCTTCTTGGAGACGCATCAAAGGCAAGAGAAAAACTGGGATGGAAACCGATGACAACATTTGACGATCTAGTCGCTGAGATGGTGCGAGAGGATCTTAAAGACGCGAAGAGAGACAGACTGATTAAGGATCATGGCTATAAGACCCAGAATTATCATGAGTAAAATAGCATCTGTAGCATAAATTTAATATGGAGGGTCCTAAGCCTATGATTAAAAATATCTCTAAATGCCGCGTTTGTGGGAGTGATGAACTTTCTCCGATCATGAGCCTAGGTGAGCAGGCGCTAACCGGTGTTTTCCCTAAAAGAATTGAAGATCATATAACGAGTGGCCCTTTAGATCTTGTGCGCTGTTCGGCCCATGATGGATGTGGTTTGGTGCAGTTGAAGCAAAGTTATGATCTATCAGAAATGTATGGCATGAACTATGGCTATCGATCCGGGTTGAATCCCAGTATGGTTCGTCATTTACAGGATAAAGTTCACAATATAATCGCGCTTGATATTCTCAGAGATGGCGATCTTGTAATTGACATAGGTAGTAACGATGCAACCACTTTAAGAGCATATCCAACGGGAAAATATCAGCTAGTTGGAGTAGACCCAACAGGTATTAAATTTTCAGAATACTACCCACCAGAAATCAAACTGATCTCAGATTTCTTTTCATCAACCTTAATTCACGACTTTCTGGATGGGAAGAAAGCTAAGATTATTACATCATTCTCTATGTTTTATGATCTTGAGGATCCCGTGGGATTTGCACAGATTATAGAATCAACTCTACACGACGAGGGAATGTGGATTTTTGAACAAAGTTATCTACCAGCTATGCTGCAGGCGAACTCCTTTGATACTATTTGTCACGAACACTTAGAGTTTTACGCATTGAGGCAAATTCTTTATATTTTACACAAAGCGAAACTAAAAATCGTGGATGTAGAATTTAACGATGTGAACGGAGGGAGTTTCTCAGTTACCGCTGCAAAGGTAGATTCAAGTCATGAGGTCGACCACGACAAAATTAATCAAATTCTGGCAACTGAGAATGCCCTGGGTCTCAATTCAACTGTAGCGGTTGATACTTTTAGGCATAGGATCGATAGGGAACGCGCATCGCTTCTGAATTTTTTAACGGAGGCGAAGGCCAGCGGAAAACGGGTTTGTGGTTTGGGTGCCTCGACAAAAGGCAACGTTCTATTGCAGTATTATGGCATTGGGCAAGATTTAATAGAGTGCGTTGGTGAAGTCAACGAGGATAAGTTCGGGTCTTTTACACCTGGGTCATTGATTCCAATCGTGTCGGAAGATCAAGTATTAAAGACAAATCCTGATTACCTGCTTATTCTACCTTGGCACTTTAGAAAATTCTTCGAGTTTGCCCCGAGGTTGAAAGGCAGAACCCTTGTGTTTCCGCTACCTTACTTTGAGATCGTAACGACAAAGTAATCGTTGCATGTTGGGCTGACCAGTTAATGATAAATAGAGCAGCAGGCCATTAATATGATTATGCTTAGAAGTTCGAGTTCATTTTATCTCGGTTCATACCGGATTTTAGCTGGTGCAATGCTTAATCTAAGCAGATCTGGCGGGATGCCTATTATTCTTGCTGGGTTGTCTTATCCGAAGATGGGAGGCCTTCTTAATTGAATCGAGGATCACTAATCTTATGGACCAAACATAACGGTTTAATAATCCACTATACGCCAGCCAATGATAGATAGAAAATCAGCTTTTGCAGCTAATATGCACGCAACAGTTCCAGCGTTGATGGTGCTTTGTGTATTTCTTGGTGCGCAACGGTTCGTTCTTAGTAATATTTACGCCTATGTAGCTCTTTTGCCCTTTACATTTGCAGTTTATTTTCATGATTATAATAAGAAACTTAGCAACACACTTATTATAATTGCGCTTTTTCTGTGCGTTGATAATGGTGGAAAAATCTATACGGAAACCAATAATATTGTGCGTTTCGTGATATATGTTACGGCAATATTGAGCATGTTGGAGGGCGCTCGATTTGATATACGAAGGGTATTTATTTTCTCACTTTTCTTTTTGGTCCTTATTGCAATAACGCTTCTCAATGATAATCCCATTGATTACAAGACTGCCTTTAGGGATTTTTTACTTACGATATTGGCTTTCCTCGTTCTGTGCCGAAGTTCTACTTCATTTACCTATGCAATAGATACCGGGTTCATTGCGCAACTTCTCACTATCTATATAGCGGCGGAACTAGTTAACATAATGTTTTTTTATAGCCTGGATAGAGATGGTTACCTTAGTTATAACTCGCTAAAATCACTAATTGTCTTGCCAACCTTTTATTATATGTTCAGCGGTCGCATAAGGTTGGCCGTTGCTATTGGGCTAATGACAGCGGTCGTTTTATTGGCATATGGAACGCGTATGATATTTCTGGCCTATATTTTCGCTTGTGTGATTGCGTTGCTTAGAGGGCGGATTATTAAAGGCTACAATATCATCAGCATTCTATTTTTGGTGTTTATTGCTACAATTAGCCTGTCTTATTCCAGCCTAGAATTAGAAAGCTATAAGGTCGCGGGCATTTTTTACCAACTTTTTGAGACAAACAGTGTGATGGATTATTTGTATTTGATTGACCCGGTTCGATACACGGAGCACCAACTTTTCTTTGATAGAAATTTTCTTAGTATACTAATCGGAGATGGATTTGGTTCTGGCTTGATAGATCGCAATAACGATTTTTCATTTGTATCCCCGTACAGCACGGCTTTTAGTGATGAGGAACTTAATGAGGGGATATTTTATAATCTGCATGATTTTTGGATAGATATTGGATTACGATTTGGGTTTCTTTCAATTGTATTGACCTACTTCTTCGTGATTAATAGGATGTTTTCAAAAAAAGAAAGTATAGCGATTTTGTCAATGACAGAATTCGTTCTTCTTACCTGCGCCAGCTTCAGTACGTTAGGGCTTATAGCAATTGCATTGATCGCTTTGGCGGTGCTTAGTACTCAAGATCCATTCAAATCAGCATTATCTCTCCCATCAGGTCATGTGCGGCAGGCGATATAAACATGCATAAGATTCCCACCCTCCATAATATTTAGAAGTGGGCATACATTATGTATAAAAATTACATAAAACAGTTATCTATTCTCGTTAATAATAGCGTCATAGGATCAGCGGCATCATATATTTTGACAATTAATCTTGCTAACTACTTAGGCGCAACATCTTTTGGCCTGTATTCATATATTCTTATAGTGGCAACCATAATTCAGGTTTTGGTAATATACGCCACTGATATTTCAGCTCCAACGATGGCCGCAGGTGGCGCAGATCATCAACGTATTTATAATAAAATCATCACATTTAGATGCGTCATTTTTGTTTTAGTCATCATTATATTATTATTGTGGCCATCAGTGGAATTTACGATTTTACTTGGTATACTGGCGCTTAGTATCAGCGCCATTAATCTATCTTTCTTTAGCGAGATAAAGAGGCAAAACACTAAATATTCTTTTATCTATATGATAGAGCGATTACTCTATGTAGCACTCGTCTTTACGTTAATATTTATAAATTACTTACAGTTAATTCATGTGTTTATTATTTATTTCACCGTAACTTTCATTAGTCTTGGGGTTCAATATAATTTATATTCTGATAATCTGAAAAACTATTCTGTTCCAAAAATAAAGAATCTAACTGTAATACTTTATCACAACCTACCATTAGTTTTGATTACTCTATCTAGCTTCGCCTATGGCGGCATAAGTCGGATCATACTTGAAGACAAGTTGGGTTTACAGCCGCTTGGCATCTTTTCTGCCGGCATGCAACTCACGGCTCTCATTTCGATATTTCAAGCTCAAGTGGATAGAGTATGGCGTTTACCTTTGTTTAGCGCGTTGGTTGACAGAGAGTTGCCTGTTTTATGGAGGCAAATATATTCTTATCTTTTTTTAACCACGTTGCCAGTAATAGTTTTGGCTATATTTACCTATTTATATGGAGGAGGAATAGTAAGCTTGCTCTTTATACAAGAGTATGGGCCTTTAAAGGAACTCATGCCACAGTTTTCATTATTTTTTATATTGATTAATGTAAATGCTCTCTTGGCGATATTATGGATAGGCTTTGGCGCGAGAAATGAATATCTATTTATATCAGTTTTTTTTGGCCTAGCTGTTCTGAGCATTCTTAAAATGCTCCCTTCGACGGTACAGCTCTCTGAAATTGTAATGGTAATACTATCTGTGCAGGCGCTTCAAACTATTGTATCCATCATTCGCCTATCTTTTATATATCGTGCGGTTTTCCGTTCAGCTTCGCCAACTTAGACCAGAATATAAACTAAATTGGTAAAATCAAAACGCAGTAGAATAATAGGAAAAAAGGGTAATCTATAATGAAAAGTAGCCAACGCATTCCATGGTCCGAATTTTCGCAGTGGGGACATGAACGGTCATATGTTCTAGATGCATTAGATTCTACCTGGGTCTCAGGGGGAGTTTATAACAAGCGACTAGAGGAGGCATTCGAGAATAATTTGCATCTTCCTCATGTCCTTACAGTATCAAATGGTACTTCAGCGCTGCAATTGGCTTTCCTTGGTTTGGGAATCAAACCCGGAGATGAGGTAATTGTTCCGGGATTTGGCTTTATGGCGGCGGCCAACGTGCTGTTGCAAATGAATGCACTCCCTGTATTCGCTGACGTATCTAAAGAAAATTGGTGTTTAGATCCGACAATATTGCCTGGCCTTGTTTCAAGCAAAACAAAGGCTATTGTGGCTATACATAACTATGGCGTTGCAGAAAACATAGACGCTTTTACCAGCTTTGCACGTAATCATAATCTCATATTGATTGAAGATTGTGCGGAATCTATTTTCACAAAGTATCGTGGTCAGTATTGTGGCACTTTCGGCGATGTTTCTACATTCAGTTTGCATGCCACTAAAACAATTTCAAGTGGTGAGGGGGGCGTTGTTGGATGTAGTGACCTTCATCTATTCAATAAAATGCGATTAATACGCAGCCATGGCTTAGGTAGAGAACAGGTGCATTATTGGCATGAGCAATATGGCAATAATTTTCGCTTATCGAATGTACTTGCAGCCATAGGCTTAGCTCAGCTTGAGATGCATGAGAAAATAATTCACGAAAAGCAAAGGGTCTATCGACATTATGTAAAAAACTTGTCGGACGTAAAGAATATCACCTTTCAGGGATATTCTAAGAACTGTGATCCAGTTATTTGGGCGATTGCCATAAAAATAAACTTCTCTGGGCTAAATATAACGCGCGATGGATTATTGGAACATTTATTAGGATCAGGCATAGAATGTCGACCTGGATTTTATACGCCTGAACAAATGCCTTTATATAAGAAATATTGCACCTCCACTTTAGATGTTGCCAATAAGATTGCTTCGCATGTTATTGTATTGCCATCTCATGCGTCTCTGCAAAATGCGCAAATAGACTATATTTGCGAAAAGTTAGTTACGGCGATTAGCTAGCGTACGGAGAACTTCATTGGAAATAAGTAAAATAAGTATTCGAGAAATAGAGAATATACCTGACGATATAGCGATGCTCGGTAAATTTTTAAATCTGGCTGGCTCATCACTTCAATCGTTTAGGTATTTTTCTACGCGGAACCTTGATATCATCAGAAACCATGTCGCCACAATTCTGCTTTTCTTGAATGAAGAGCCGATAGGGTATGGTCATTTAGATAAAGACGGAAAAAATATTTGGCTGGGAATTTGCATCGCAGAAGCATATCGGGGAAAAGGCTTGGGTACCGTCTTAATAAAGAAGCTGATTGAAATCGCCAAACTTCGTGGAGTATCGGAACTTAGTCTGCGCGTTGACCGCGATAATATAAATGCAATAACACTTTATAAGTCCAATAAATTTATCATCGCACCAGATGATAACGATAAATCATATCTAATGAAGGCATCTCTTTCTTGATTGAAAGCGGGCGGCCGTTGCATTTGATTGTTAAAATATGAACGGTGGTTCTATAAATGAATAATTTTCCAGTTAAAACAGGGACGGCTTGTGAAGATATGGATATTACTGCAGCGAAGCGTCATCGTAGCCAAATCGTTGTCTTTGGCTTATTGACGGATGATGATAAGAGTATGCATCTGTTATTAGACGAAGTATTCTGGTTGCAGTATTTTAAGAGTAACAAAATAAGAGCAACCCTTGTAACTTCAGAGTTTTCACGTCATAAGATCTTGCGTGATTGCCCTGATCTTGCTTCTAGCATTAAGATGTTTCCAGACTATCTCAAACAATTTCTTTCACTCAATAGGCTGTCACTGATTGAGAGAGTATTTACTGCCCCGAGGCCAAGAAATAGCCTTGTGCTCGTGCAGGGATTTGAAGAAGTATCTTTACTTATTTTCCTGATGATAAATATGTTTCGTAATAATAAATACATTCTTGTTCTGACTAATAATATCTCACAAGATAGATTGATAAGGGGAGGGGTGGCGCTGAGACTCTTACTTCGCTTAATTTTTAAAAGGTGCCATTTTGTGTTCTGTCATAGTGAATTTGAAAGAGAGTTGATATACAAGTACATTAAACCACGAAATATCAATTCAATAGTTAAAATAAAATATCATTTAATGATCGCGCATTATACGAAACCAAAAACATCCTTTAATAAACGGATCATCTCATTTTATGGCCCCCTGAAATTAGGAAAACCTATCGATGACTTTGTCAAGTTAATTAGAGCAGATACTCAAAAGAAGTTTTTTTATAAAATATATAATTCTGGAAAAAATCTAGAAAAAGGATTGATTGATGATCTGCGCAGTAGAAGTAATGTACAGATTATAGATAAATTTATGGAATATGAAACTTATCTGCAAACAGTACAAGAATCGTCATACATTTTCCTACCGCATGACCTGGCATTTGAAGGGAAGTTGAGCGGTAACTTATGTGATTGCATAACGAATCTGGTTCCATTTATATCAAACAAAATACATCCCATCATTGAGTTCACTCAACAGTATGGTGATTTGGGTTATATGTACGACTTTCAGAAAGATCATGACTGGCCTAACTATTTTTTACAATACGAGGCAGAAGAAACTAGAGAGATATTTGTATCAAACCTTATTAGAATGCGCGAAGAATACTCATTTTCCAAAATTAAAACGGAGATCGATGGTTACTTGCTGCCTCTTTTTGGCTGAGTAAACAGGTATCATTATATGACAGTTGTTGCTCTTAGGGTACGAGAGGTCTTTTCACTCAACTCAATCTTGGCTTCTGTTCTGCAGCCTCATTTTTTTGGCCGCGCCGCTCCTTTGCGAAGGATAGATCGCTTGTGATGAACATAATCTAACTGCAAAAATATCCTGTAATTTTAGCTATTTTTTTATAGAATATATTACCTAACTAAGGTATAGAGGTCTTCTTTATGTCTTTACTTTTGTGGGGCATAGGTATTATCAATCCCGCCTTAACTGTTAGAATGAGAGCTCGTTACAATGTGCGGAATATTCGCAGCCTTCAACATAGAAAATTGTATTCTTGCTGAACAAGAATTGATAGATGCGACCAAAGTCGCATCACACCGAGGGCCTGATAATATCGGTTATTTTAATGATGGCTTTTGTTTTCTGGGACACACGCGCCTTTCAATTCTTGGATTGGAGACGCAAAGCAATCAACCTTTATTTTATGAAGATCTGGTCATTATATTTAATGGCGAGGTATTTAATTACATTGAGCTTCGCGAAGAACTTCGTGCTCTCAATTATACATTTGAAACTAATTCTGATACCGAGGTTGTCATCAAATCCTTCCATGGGTGGGGGAATGATTGTTTTACTAAATTTAATGGAATGTGGGCTATTGTTATATACAACAGAAAGAATAGAACGCTGACGGTTTCGCGTGACCGATTTGGTCAGAAGCCGATTTTCGTAATGCAAAAAGGTAACAGCGTATTTTTTTCTAGTGAATTTCAGCAATTAGCCCCGCTCTCAGATAAAGAAATCGATTATGAATTGATCCAGAAGTTTCTCCAAGAGGGAACTTATGAGGGTGGTGGGCGCACTTTCTTTAAGGGAATTGAGGAATTTCCCAAGGTGCACTATTGCGAAATAGATGCTGCAGGGCATTGTGCTAGTTTTAGGTATTGGGATTATTGGTCAGGTGAAATTTGGCAGACTGATGCCTCTTCTTTCAGCAAATTTTCAGAATTACTCCAGGATGCTATCAGGGTAAGGCTGCGGGCCGATGTGCCCTTTGGCATTCTTCTTTCCGAGGGCACGGACAGTACTATTATAGCTGCATATGCTAGGAAGTATGCGGGCGCCGATATCGATATTCCAGCGTTTACATATAGATCTAGAGATAAGTTCGACGAAAGCGGATATGCGGAAAAAATAGCTAATAAATTACATATGTCTTTAACGATACGAGAGCAGCCTCAAGAAGCCGCTGAATACAAAGAACGGCTGGCGCGCTTGGTTAAACATATGGGTAGAGGCCATTCGTCTCCGGCTATTGTTTCTGTCGATTTTTTGTACCAGTCGGTGGCTGAAGCTGGGATTAAAGTAGCTCTGGATGGACAGGGCTCCGATGAGCTTCTCGCAGGGTATAAAAATTATTTCATGCTGGTAATTCCCTGGTTCTTTTTTCGTGGGAAATTTATTCAAGCATATTATTGTCTCGTAGATCAATTTAGATTTGGTTTTACGATGGCTATTATTCTTTACTTGCGTAATATTCTTCCCTCCTCTGGTAGGAGGCTTATGAGAATTTCTTATGATTATGAGCGATTTTTCCGCAAGTTCAGTTCAGAACCTAGAAAAGAAATTGTGGTAAGGAAATTATCTAAGGTGCGTAATAGCAATGCCTTAAACCGTTATTTGATCTGGCACCATAGTCTCGGCTTGGAGAACCTGCTTTTTTATGGTGATATTGTAGCTATGAGGACCTCGGTTGAAAACAGAGCTCCTTTTATGGACCACAGGCTTGTGGACTTTGTATTTCAGCATGACGAGAAATTAAAACTCTATAATGCTATTGATAAATATGCCATACGCACGCTCCCTATTTATCGAGAATTCAAGGACACCCTCGATCGTGAAAAAATCGGTTTTTCCTCAGACATTAAGAAAGAAACGAAACTATCAATAATAGAAAAACTAAGAAGTTCTTCTATTCTTAAGTGGCCAATTTTTACGCAGAGCTTATCGACTTTCTTGATGGGCGAAGGGATGTTAAATTCTAAATACGAACGCTTTCTTTTTCGTTTGTATCAAGTGCATTTATGGGATCAAATATTTATGCAATCGGGTGCAGCCATTGCAAGGGATTGGGGTTCCTTGCAGGATAATGTCAGGGTTAAGAAAAATCAAGTTGGGGCGATGCAATGATGAAAATCTTCCGAAGAGTAATGCATAAAATTAATCGCTTCTCAAAGAAGGCTGTTAGACTTTGGGGGGCTAGGAAAATAGGGCTTATATATGAAAAACCCAATTTTTTATATATACCACGCTTAACGCCAGATTCTGTTGTTATTGATGCCGGATGCAGCTACGAAGCTGATTTCTCCCGGATGATGATAGAGCGGTACGGAGTTAAGGCATACGCTATTGATCCTACAATGAAGCATAGACATGCTTTAGAAAAATTTGAGAAAGAGAACAGCAATCATTTTATTTTTCTTCCTTTTGCTATTAGCGCTGAAGATGGAGTACTGACTTTTCATGAGAGTCGGACTAATGAAAGTGGTTCGCTAATGAACGACCATAAGAATGTACGAGATGACGAAATAATAAGTTATGAAGTAAGGGCGATGACATTAAACTCCTTATTGAAGCATATCGGCGTGGCTAATGTAGACATCTTAAAGCTTGATGTCGAAGGGGCCGAGTATAGATTGCTTGATAGAGTAGATAGAGCAGACCTTACTCCCTTCAAACAGATATTTATCGAATTTCACCACCATGCTGTTCCTCGATATAGTGAGGCCGATACTAAGCGAATTGTTGATCGTATTTGTAGCTTTGGATTTAATAAATTTTCTTTGGATGACCACAATTATTTATTATGGCAGAATAAATAAAGATTTTGTTTTGAATAATAGTTCTCTGGCTGGATCTTTCAATTACTGGGGCAAATACTAAATGATCCTGGTTATTCAAAATAAACTGTTGCACTATCGAAGGCCCTTTTACAATGAGCTGTGCAAACATTTTGAGGTTGCCGTTCTTCATTCAGGCGAACCTAATTGTAATCCAGGTGATAAATATAAAGAAATTATAGTACCTGTCAGAAAAATTGGCCCATTTTGGTGGCAACAGCGGCTATTGGAGACGCTTTCAACGCTGCCCATCGAAGCAATTATTGCTATGTTCGATGTACGCTGGCTAAATATTATGTTGGCGATGTATAGATGGGATCATAAAATCCCCTGGATATGGTGGGGTTTGGATAAAGGAGCAAGCACCCTTGCCCTTAAGGCAAAGCTTTGGATTGCCCATCGCGATAATCCCATCGTCTTTTATAATCACCTCTCCTTGGAGTATTTTAATAGGCTCGGATTGGAACGCGACAAGTTATTTTTAGCCAACAACACATTTCATGTTCCTGATCGGGTTCCTTGTTTTACATATCCTATCAAAAATAAATTCATCAACGTTGGTTCTTTAGATGCTCGCAAACAAAACGATATAACTATCCAAGCTTTTAATAAGGTATTACAAAAAACTGGGCGAGACTTACAATATATAATTATTGGAGAGGGACCAGAGCGGGAAAATCTTCAGTCTTTGATTGTAAAAGAAGGTCTAGTAGATAAAGTTGTTTTGGCAGGATCAATAAATAATCCAAAGGTTTTGGAAAAATATTATAAAGAGGCTATTGCCTCTGTTTCTTTTGGTCAGGCAGGCCTTGCCGTATTGCAGAGCATGGCTTTTGGCGTTCCTTTCCTCACTAAGAAGAACGCGATTTCCGGTGGCGAAATGGCCAATATTAAATCGGGGGAGAATGGAATACTTAGTGAAGACAATCCCCAATCCTTAGCGGAACATATGCTGCGTTTGGCAGTAGATATGGATTTTGCGCGCTCTTTGGGGGAAGGGGCATATGCTTACTACTCGCAGTATTGCACGGTGGAAAAAATGGCAGAAGGATTTTTGCAAGCGCTGAAGTACAGACCATAAAGATGGTAGAAATCTTCGTCAACGGAATAAGCGCTAAAAGCGGGGGTGGCAAAAGCATCCTAACCAATTTTTTGTCTCTATTACACCAGCATCCTACTAAAGATCGTTATTGGTTCCTGACGCCGAGCGCTGATGCATATAGACCATTCCAATGTGAACATATTCGTATCCTAGATTTTCCAGAAATCTATAATAAAACCCTGCTTCTTCCCTTGGTGAATTGTTGGATATTGCCTAAAATAGTCCGCAATAAATCCTGTGATCTGGTTTTTAATCTGGCAGATATACCTATGCCAACCCCATCTACGCAGATTTTTTTATTTGATTGGTCCTATGCAGTATTCCCAGATTCTTACGCATGGAAGGTGATGGACTTTAAGGGTTGGCTAATACGTAAGGCAAAGCTGTTTTATTTTAAGAAGAACTTAAAGTATGTGGATTTAATGATCGCTCAAACTGGTCTGATAAAGCGTCGTCTAGAAAAAATATATGATCTGGAATACGTAGAAGTGATTCCTAACGCTGTGTCTCTAGATAACCTTACAGGGAAATTCACACATGATTTCAAATTAGGTGATGGCGTAAAGTTGCTTTATCTGACCCATTACTATACTCACAAAAATATAGAGATATTCCTTCCATTGGCAGAGGAAATTCTCGCTCGTGGTGAGAAGATTCGTATTATTATTACAATCTCTCCCGAACAACATCGCAAAGCGAAAGAGTTTTTACAGCAGGTGAAGCGACGTGGGTTGCAGGACATCATCCATAATGTCGGGCCTGTCGCAATGAATGATGTCCCCTCTCTCTATGCTCAAACCGATGGGCTATTAATGCCAACCTTATTGGAATCGTTTTCGGGTACATATGTGGAAGCGATGTTCCATGGAAAGCCAATTTACACTAGTGATCTAGACTTTGCTAAAGACTTATGTGGGGATGCGGCTTACTATTTTGACCCACTTGATTACCGTAACATCTTGGATAGAATTTTGGAAAGTCTTAATGATCCTGAAGGCAGGCAGCTTAAAATCCAAAGGGGAAGACAAGTTCTGCGGGCATTGCCCTCTTGGGAGCAGGTCTTTCATAGCTACATGAAAGTATTCGAGAAAAGCATCTAGTAGGTAACAAATGGCTCGCCAATACCAAATCTGCTCCAATTGCGTAATGGATACCACAGATTCCATGATAACCTTCGACGAGAAGGGGGTCTGCGACCATTGTAATACCTTTTATCACCATACCTTGTCGAATTGGCGAACTGGTGAACGAGGACAGAGAAAACTTGAACTTATAATAGAGAAGATAAAATCAGCAGGAAGAGGCAAGGACTTTGACTGCATCATCGGCATGAGTGGTGGCATCGATAGCTCGTATCTGACCTATATTGCCAAAGACAAGCTTGGGCTGCGCCCATTGGTTTTCCATGTGGATGCGGGGTGGAATTCACAGGAAGCGGTCAATAATATTGAGAAACTGGTAGATGGGTTAGGACTCGACCTTTATACGGAAGTCATTGATTGGGAGGAGATGAAAGACCTTCAGTTGGCATTTTTTAAGTCTGGTGTTCCCCATATTGATACGCCACAAGATCATGCTTTTTTTACAACCATGTATAAATTTGCGGAGCAGTACAAAGTCAAATATATTCTCACTGGCGCAAACTTATCGACAGAATGTGTCCGTAACCCAGTAGAATGGATGTACTATCAGTCCGATTCAGTGCAGCTTCGCGATATTCACAATCACTTTGGAGAACGTCCACTTGCCAAATTCCCAGTAACATCGATTCTCTGGCATAAAATCTTCTTGCCCTACATCAAGGGAATAAGGGTTGTCAGACCGCTTAATTTTGTTCCATACGTCAAGAAAGATGCAATGAATCTGCTGATCGAAAAATTTGGCTGGCAGCCCTACCCGCAGAAGCATTTTGAGTCACGCTTCACAAGATTTTATGAGAGTTATTGGTTGCCGACGCGGTTTGGTTATGATGTCAGGAGGGTTCAATATTCCAGCCTCATTCTGACGGGACAGATGACTCGCGAAGAGGCCCTAGAGAAATTGAAGCTACCTCCTTACGACGAGGCAACGATCGGACATGACATAGAGTATGTGGCGAGCAAACTGGGTATAAGCGTGGAGGAGTTGAATAGTTATCTGAACTTACCAAAAAAAACATATCGTGATTATAAGTCACAGCGGCAGATTTATGACTGGGGCGCGTGGGTAATGAAAATGCTCAGGCTGGAAGTCGGCGGCAAGAGATGATTGTTATTGTCAATTATGGTCTGGGAAATATTCAGGCATTTGTCAACATTTATAACCGCTTGAATATACCAGCGCGTATTGTAGAAACTCCAGAGGAGCTGGCGACAGCAGAGAAAATCATACTCCCGGGGGTGGGGGCGTTTGACTGGGCCATGAGCAGGCTTGAGGCATCTGGAATGCGTGACTGTCTGGACGGTTTGGTGCTGAGGAAGAAAAGACCCGTACTTGGGGTTTGTGTAGGCATGCAAATGATGGCCAAAAGAAGTGACGAAGGCCGATTGAATGGATTGAGTTGGATTGATGCGGAAGTACGCAGGTTTAATGAAAGCGCATTTACTCAGCAGACCCATCTTCCTCACATGGGGTGGAACGATGTAATTCCCCGTGATGTCTCTAGTCTCTTCAAGGGCATAGATTCGCCTCGTTTCTATTTTCTTCATTCCTATTACTTCGCGCCAGCAAATCCGGAGGATATTCTGGCGGAAACGGATTATAATGGGCATTTTCCTTCAGCCGTGAGATCGGGTAATGTTTTCGGCACACAGTTTCATCCTGAGAAAAGTCATGGGTGGGGCATTCAACTACTAAAAAATTTCGCTGAGTTGTAACCGATGTTGCGTCCAAGAATAATCCCTTGTCTCCTGATTAAGAATGACGGATTGGTAAAAACCATTCGATTTAGCGATTTCAAGTATGTTGGAGATCCAATAAACGCCGTCCGTATCTTTAACGAAAAGGAGGTCGATGAGCTAATTGTTCTAGATATTGACGCAACCGTGCAACGGCGGGAGCCCAATTACGCATTGATTGCAAGACTCGCTGCTGAATGTCGAATGCCTCTTTGCTATGGAGGCGGCATCAAGACAGTGGAGCAGACGCAACAGATTATTGGCCTGGGCGTGGAAAAGGTAGCCATAAGTGCAGCGGCTGTTCAAACGCCGGAGTTGATTTCAGAAGCGGCGGTGCGGGTTGGCAGTCAGAGCATTGTGTTCGTCATGGACGTGAAGAAATCAGGTTTGCTGCGACGTTACGAGATATTTACACACAACGGTACGCGTGCAACCGGCCTTGATCCGACTAATTTTGCTAGGCAGGTTGCGAAACTGGGTGCAGGCGAGATTGTGATCAATTCAATAGATCGTGATGGCGAAATGAAGGGATACGACCTAGACCTCATTGAACGGGTCAGGAGCGAAACGTCTTTGCCAATAACGGCCCTCGGTGGCGCATCATCTCTGGATGACGTTCGCTCCCTCATTCGCCGGTTTGGCATTATAGGAGCTGCCGCCGGGAGTTTATTTGTGTTTAAAGGAAAATATAGAGCAGTATTGATCAATTATCCGTCTCGTTCGGAAAAAGACGCATTGATGCTATGATAGGCGCAAGGGTATGAAGCAGTTACTGCAAAGTTTGAAGGATGGTAGTAGTGAAATTGTAGAGGTGCCTTCGCCAGGTGTAAGGCATGGCAATCTGCTTATTCAGGCTTCCTGTACCTTAATCTCCGCCGGCACTGAAAGAATGCTAGTAGATTTCGGCCGCGCCGGCTATTTGGAAAAGGCGCGCCAGCAGCCGGAAAAAGTAAAAATGGTGCTGGATAAGATCAAGACGGACGGGCTGATGCCGACCATTGATGCCGTCAAATCCAAGCTCGATCAGCCTTTGCCCATGGGATATTCCAATGTCGGGATCGTGCTGGAAGTCGGTAAGGGGGTGACTGAGTTTCAGGTCGGTGACCGAGTTGTGTCAAATGGCAGTCACGCCGAGGTTGTGTGCGTGCCCAAGAATCTCTGCGCCGTCATACCCGGAAGCGTTGCTGATGACGACGCAGTATTCACGGTAGTTGGCGCCATCGCCCTGCAAGGTATTCGGTTGGCGCAGCCGACGCTTGGCGAATGTTTCGTAGTGACGGGGTTGGGGCTGATTGGCCTCATGGCGGTCCAGATATTACGTGCGCAGGGCTGCCGGGTGCTTGGTATCGACCTTGATCCCGAGAAGCTTAAGTTGGCCAAGGAATTCGGTGCCGAGGTGGTCAATCTTGGCGCTGGCGAGGATCCCATTTCAGCTGCGGAGAGATTTTCCCGTGGCCATGGCGTAGATGGCGTCATCATCACCGCTGCTTCCAAGAGCAACGAACCCATGCGCCAAGCGGCGTCGATGTGCCGCAAGCGTGGCCGCATCGTTCTTGTGGGGGTGGTTGGTCTGGAGTTGCAACGCGCTGATTTTTATGAAAAAGAACTAACTTTCCAGGTATCTTGCTCTTATGGGCCGGGGCGTTACGACCCAACATACGAGCAGGAAGGGCATGACTATCCGATTGGCTTCGTGCGCTGGACGGAAAAGCGTAATTTTGAAGCTGTTCTGGATATGATGGCTGCGGGGAGTTTGCGCTTAGAGCCCTTGCGCACCCATCGCTTTGCATTCGAGGATGCGGCGAAAGCCTATGACTTATTGGTGAATGATAGGTCGGCGCTTGGCATTATTCTCGACTATGGTACGGTACAGAAAACGGATAGTGCGGTCGAACTCCGCACCTTGAAATTGCGAAATGCCGCTAATGTAATTTCTAGGATCGCCAAGCCAGTCATAGGCGCACTTGGCGCCGGTAACTATGCTGGGCGTATTTTATTGCCTGCCTTTGCTAAAACTGGGTCTCGGCTGAAAACGATAGCCAGCGCCCAAGGGGTATCAGGAACTTATCACGGCGGCAAGCTGGGGTTCGAATACAGTACTACGGACACGGATAGCATATTCTCCGATACTGAGATCGATACGGTCATCATTGGTACCCAGCACAATTCTCATGCCCGTTACGTAGTCCAGGCGCTTAATGCAGGGAAAAATGTTTTTGTCGAAAAGCCGCTTGCGTTGAGACAGGATGAGCTTTCTCAGATTGATGCCGCGTATCGCGCTGCCTATGAGTGCGGATCGACGCCTCGTTTGATGGTGGGCTATAATCGCCGCTTTGCGCCGCTAATTCAAAAAATGAAGGCGCATTTGGGTAAATCCCCTGCTCCGATGAGCATTGTATATACTTGTAATGCCGGGGCGATACCGTCCGACTCCTGGGTGCAGAATCCGGAACTGGGCGGCGGCCGCATCATCGGCGAGGCTTGCCACTTTATCGATTTGTCGAGATTTCTGGCGGCGTCGTCCATTGTCGACGTTACTTCTGCGGCTATGTCCCAGCCAAAGGGCATTCATGACAATCATGATATAGCCTCAGTGACATTGCGGTTCGCCAATGGATCTTTGGCGACCATTCATTACTTTGCCAATGGGCATCGCTCATTCCCAAAGGAAAGAATCGAGGTATTCCAAGAGGGAAGAATATATGTTGTTGATAATTTCCGACAGCTGAAAGGGTATGGCGAGAAGGGTGTTGGAGTAAGGACTTTCCGCCAGGATAAAGGCCAGCAAGCGTGTTGCGAGAAATTTATCAAGGGGATCGTCGCTGGCGCGGATTCTCCTATTCCTTATGAGGAGTTGATGGAGGTCTCTGCTATCTGCATAAAGGCGGCGGAAATGATTGAGCAGCAAAGGTAGAAATCTTGACGCCAATGATACGAAGGGCGTATCAGATTGGTCTCTACTGGCGTACACTACGTCACTTGCGGCCTGTCCAGGTCATAAACCGGATACATAGAAAATTATTTCCGCCAAAGAAGATATCAACTTCAGCTTACCCGTTGCGCCATTTGGCCGGTTCTACACGAACCTTCGTAAATAAGCCTGTCTCGTATCTGGGAGAGTGTCGCTTCATCTTTTTGAATGAAGAGAGGCAACTTTTGTTGCCGAGGGACTGGAATAATGCGGGTATTCCAAAACTCTGGCTCTACAATCTTCACTATTTCGAAGGTCTGTTATGCGCGAAAACGCCGGCCCCCCTTAAAGAGCAGTTGATCGCCGCATGGCTACGGGATAACCCAACTGGGCATGGGACTGGCTGGGAGCCTTACCCTTTATCGCTTCGTATCGTCAACTGGATCAAATGGTCGCTGACCGGCGGCAGCTTATCCGCTGATGCGATGCAGAGCCTGGCGGTGCAGGTGCGATTTCTGTGTGCAAGTCTGGAATACCATCTTCTTGGCAATCATCTATTCGCCAACGCCAAGGCCTTGGTGTTTGCCGGCAGTTTTTTCAAAGGTACAGAAGCTGAGAGCTGGCTGCACAAGGGACTTAAAATCCTTTGTGATCAAGTTAAGGAACAGTTTCTCCCCGATGGCGGACATTTTGAGTTGAGTACCACTTATCATGCTTTGTTGACGGAAGATTTGCTTGATCTTATTAACATCATGCGGATGGCCTCAGTGCCTGTTCCTAATGAATGGGCTGGTGCGGCCGTACGAGCGTTAAAATGGCTCTGCGTCATGACGCGACCAGATGGTCTGCCACCGCTATTTAATGATGCCGCGTATGGCATTACACCAACCTATAAAGAACTTAGTGATTATGCAGAACGATTAGGCATCAGTCAACCAGCAGCGTTATTGCCGGGCATGAATGATCTTTCGCACAGCGGTTATTTTCGTTATGAGGGCAAAAACTTCAGTTTTTTTGGTGATATCGGCCCTATTGGGCCGGATTATATCCCCGGTCACGGCCATTGCGATATGTTAAATTTCGAATTTTATGCCAATGGCCAGCCCATCATTGTCGACACGGGAACGTCTACCTATGAGATGGGGGATGCCCGGTTGTCTGAACGGGGAACGGCGGCGCACAATACGGTGCAAGTTGAAGATCGGGAGCAAAGCGAAATCTGGGCGTCGTTCCGCGTCGCCCGACGCGCAAAAATTATTGAACGTAAAATATCGGATAATGAGGCGGTGGGGATTATCAAAAGCTATGGCAGGGGTGCGTATACGCATCATCGAAGATTCAACTTCTCAGATCACACTGTTAGCATTCAAGACGATATAACTGGCACTCATGCAGGAGCAATTTGCCGGGCGCGACTTCATTTTCACCCCGATGCAAATCCTGAAGTTAGAGATGGTAAAATTGTATGTCAGGATTTTGGGATTATTTTTTCTGGCGCGGATAAGATCGAAATCACGGATTATTTTTATGCGCCGGAATTTAACAAACGTATACCGGCAAAAGTTGCCGTCATAACGTTTCGGAAATCGCTGAGAACGGAAATTATCGTATGAAAATCCTCTTCATCACCGATAATTTTCCGCCGGAGGTCAATGCGCCGGCAACGCGCACCTATGAGCATTGCCGGCAATGGTCGGCCGCCGGCGATCAGGTAACCGTGATCACCTGCGCGCCGAATTTTCCCCAGGGAAAAGTGCATGACGGCTATCGCAATAAAATCTGTCAGCGCGAAATCATGGATGGTATAGAGGTTATTCGTGTATGGTCCTATATCACGGCGAATGAAGGCTTTGCCAAACGGGTCCTCGATTACCTCAGCTTTGCTTTTACCTCGTTCTGGGCGGGGCTGTTTAAGGACTATGATGTGATCATTGCAACGTCGCCGCAATTCTTCACAACATTTTCGGGCTTTGCCTTATCCAAGATTCGACGCAAGCCTTGGGTGTTTGAGCTGCGTGATCTCTGGCCTGAATCCATCAAGGCCGTTGGCGCCATGGAAGCCGGGTTGCTGATCAAGTTTCTGGAAAAAATAGAACGCTTCATGTACCGAGATGCGGACCTTGTCGTCCCCGTTACATGGGCGTTTAAGGAAAACCTCGAACGTCGCGGCATTGACGCGGGAAAAATTACGGTTATTCCCAATGGGGCCAACCTTGACCTCTACCAACCGCAAGATAAAGACCATGATCTGCTGTCAGCGCTCAAGCTTGATGGTAAGTTCGTCATCGGCTATATCGGAACGCACGGCTTGGCCCATGGTCTGGATTTTATCATTAGGGCTGCGGCTAAGATTGATCACCCATCCGTGCATTTCTTATTTATCGGCGCCGGCGCGGCAAAAGCTGATGCGGTGCGCTTGGCATCTGAGCTTAAAGTTAGCAACGTGACTTTTCTGGATCCGGTACCGAAAGAGGAGGTGGGCCGCTATCTTTCAGTGACGGATGCAGCCCTGGCGCCGCTGCGGCGGTCCGATACCTTCAAGACGGTCATTCCTTCCAAGATCTTTGAATCGGCCGCCATGCAGAAACCCATTCTCTTAGGCGTCGATGGCCAGGCCCGTCAGATTGTGGAGCAATTTGAGGCCGGCCTTTATTTTGAGCCTGAACATGAGGTTTCTTTTCTGGATGCGGTATCTAGGCTAGCAGCGGACCATAATCTCTATGCGCGTCTTCAAGATGGCGGAACAAGGTTGGCTCGGGCATATGACAGATCTCGTCTGGCCAAGCAAATGCAACAAGAACTGAAGCGCTTGCGCGATCGCTGACGGTAACGGCGTCGCGCATCTCGCCCATTCACACCGGCATCTCCCCTTGCGTCATGGGATAAACCAGGTAGGATTACTAGTCCGAGGAGACAATTTCTTGCTCTTTTTGGTAGTATAAGCATTATTTTCTGCAAGTATCGAGCATTATCGATCGCATAAAAGGGAGAAATTTCCATGAAAAGCAGAACATCCTTATCCTTTGCGTCAGTACTAGCCCTTGGCCTGCTCAGCACCCCGGCCTGGGCGGTTTACAACCAGACCATGGTGTTAAGCGGCGCTGATGCTCAAGCCGTTCCCAGCACCAGCTTGAGCTTCACCACCGCCAGCGGCGCTAGCGTGCCGGTGCAGGAAAACGACGATGACGGCGACGGCATCTTCATCCTGGTGTTCCCGGGTTCCGCCGGCGAAGGCGGCACCTTGACGGTCACTCGCGGCGACGGCAGCCGCGCCACCATCGCCGTACCCGCCGCCGGTCCTGGCGAGAAGATCGCGGTCAACCTCGATACCGGCACCGCCATGGCAGTCGGCAGCGCGCCGCAGCCGACCACCGCCCGGGATACCAGCCCCGATACCCCGACCGCCATGGCGTTCGGCGCTTACGAAAGCTTCGAGGCGCCGCGGGTCGGCGCCGGCACCCGCATCACCAGTGGCGGCGAAAGCTTTATCGGCCGCAGCAAGAAGCGTCTGGGCGGCTGGTCCGGCGCGGCGGTTCTTGGGCTGCCCAATGTCATGGGCGGCTATCTGGATTTCGGCTTCATGTATGGCGAGGCTGATGGCAACAGCTCGGCGTCGGTTGCGGAAAATACCGATGATGTCGGCATCGTCTATCATGATTTTGCCCCCAACAGCTCGACCGGGCTGTTCCTGGGCGACAACGGGCTTGACGTATCGACCCGCGCGAAAGTGGATCACCAGTCGCTGTTCGCCCGGTTCATGCTGCCCGGCGGCAACAACGGCTACGGCTTCTCGCCGTTTGGCAAGCTGTTTTACAGTAACATCGATCAGCTTCACACCAGCTCGATCTCAAGCCCAGCCTATGGCAACGCCATTTCCACCACGGCGCGCCAGAAGGTCAACGAAGATCTGTGGGGGCTGGAGCTGGGCGTGCGCATGGATCATGACACCAACGGCGTGCGCACCGGCATCGGCGCCGGGCTGATCGGCTATTACCGCGATGCCTCGCTGCGCTCCAGCCAGCACAATCTATGCTCGTTGTGTGCGCTGCCGCAGCAGGATTTGACGATTGACATCGATGATGATGACAACGATTTCTCCTTCGGCTTCGATCTGAACGCTATGATCGGCATTGGCGTCGGCGAGGGCATGGAATTCGGCCTCATCGCCTCGTACCTATATCTCGATAAATTGGCTCGGGTGTGGAATCCGTCCACCGGCGACGATCTGTTCGTGGACAACAACCCGACGCATCTGGAAACCGGCAGCTCCTCCATCTGGCGGGCCGGCGGTTACCTGAAAGTGAATTTCTGATGAAGCCATGACGTGAGCGGCAGTCACTCTGCTGCCGCTCATGACACATATGCTCAATATGGGTGAGGGGGTCGCCATGCAGCGTACGATATCTTCGGGTATGAAAAAGTACGTTTCCTTAAGAGTGCTGGCGACCCTCTCCTTTTTTGTCTTATCGCTGCTGAACATGCCGACGCCGGCCCGCGCCGACGTCACAGTGGACGTGGATGTGAAGGCGGACAGCGTGCTCGATGCGGTCGAGGCGCAGATGCCGGATTTCTTCAACGAAAATTATTGCACGCTCGCCGAAAACACCCAACCCGATTGCGCCTCCTCCGCCATTCACATGGCCAAGACCATGGTCAAGATGTCGGGCATCGCCAAGGGAGCCTGGGATTCCTTCAAACTCACCATTGATATCGCCCAGGACGTGGCCGATCTTTACGGCTTCGGCATGGCGTCCTTTGGCGCCGAAATGGTGATGAATGCCCTGGATGCCGGCTCGCCGGAAGATTTCTTGAAAAACGCCGGCCAGACCTTGACCAAATCCATCGTCGGCGCGGCGGCCAACGCCGGCGCGTCGCGCACGGTGAAATGGGAAGAAGTGCTGGATGAAAGCTTCACCGACGAGGCGGTCAACACCGTCGGCGAGAAATTCTTAAGCAAGGCGGCGGGCAAGCTTTACGACAAGATTTTGGAGGAAGTGGAAACCGGCGTTACTGACCGCACCTATGGCGCCGGCTTCTGGGGCAGCGGCATTTTGAATCTGTTGGATATCCCCGATCCCACAACGCACCCCTGCGGTCCGGTGACCATGACGTTCTGGATTTCTAGGGGCGGCGATACCGGCCTGCAATACAACATGTCCATCTCCGGCGATTGCCAATGCAAATCCGGCCGGCCGTTGAAAATGCGCGCCTTCAACGTCTATGTCACCATTCCGCTGCAAAAAACGCTGCGAGTGGAGGATGACACGGTAAAGCTGGAGGTGCGGCCCGCCGGCCAGGGCCAGTATCACGCCACTGCCGACTGCAACTGCAACGGCGGGGAGCCGGCAGACGATAGCAGAACAGGATTAGCGCCGCAGGAGGACACTGACAGCGGTTTCGGCTTTGTTCCATCTGACGGCTTTACCACGGCGGATTACATCTGCGTCTACAATCGCGGCTGCTTGCGTGACCGGCAGCAATATGAGGACGCCAAGCATTACGCCGAGCAGGCGCAGGCGGCGGCAGATGCTGAACGCGCCAATGCCGAACGTCATCGGGCGGATGCGGCGCGGCTGCGTCAGCAGGCGGCGGTTGGCGAGCAAAGGTATCAAGACGCCAAAGCTCGCCTCGGCGAATTGACGCCGCCGACCGACGCCAACTTGCAGAGTCATGGCGCTACCCTGAAAGATTACCATGCCGCCCAGGACGCGGTGCGCAATTATGAGGATCAAGGCGGTCAGCGCGACGCCAATAAATCGCGGCAGGAAGCGGAGCAAAAGGATGCCTCCGCCGTAGCGGCCGATATTGGCGCGCAGCAGCAGACCGCCAGGGCCAACAACTTCCGGGCGCAGGCGGAATACTGGTGGGCCAAGTATCAAGCCTGCCTGCGCGACTGCATTCGCAGCGCATGCGCGGCGGGAGATACGTTCGGCACCGGAAATAGTCGCGATATGATCTGGAGCCCTGGCTACGGCGCAGAGCAAGTACAGCGCGATCTGCATGAGATGATCGACAAAATGAAGAAGGAGGAAGGGCTGCAATGCCCGCCGTTCGGACAAGGCAATCGCAGCGGCGTCGGCTATATGCCCGACACTTCGCAGCCGATTTCCTACACCCCCGGCAGCTTCGGCGCGCTGCAGATCGCGTCCGACTCACCCACCTGGTGCGAATACCGGCCTGGCAATCCGACGTCCACGCCCATCGGCCCCGGCGGTGATGATCCGCATGATGGCCCCGGCGGCGGCGCGCCTGGCGACGACCCGAGTGATGGGCCTGGTGGTGGCGGCGATCAGCCGAAACCCGGCGGCGGCGCGCCCGGCGATGATCCGCACGATGGCCCGGGCGGCGGGACTCCCGGCGATGATCCGCGCGATCAACCGTCCGGCGGCGGCGATGATCCGCGCGATGCCGATGAGCCGTGCGAGCGCTGGATCGCCAGCCTGTTGCAGCATCGCGACAATCTGACGTCGCAGTTGGAAAAATTGATCAATACGTCCGGCTCATCCGAGGAGATGATCGAAAATTTGGCGCAGCAGATCCGTCAGATCGATGAAGACGTGGCGCACCGCCGCCAGGATTGTCCGAAAAAATCGACGCCCGATGATGGCGATGATCCGCGGGATCTGCCCGGCGGCATTCCCACCACTGACGGCGGCGATCAGGACGATCCCAAGGATCAGCCGACGGATGGCGGCGATGATCCGCGCGATGAGCCGACGGTGCCGGTGGTGATCAAGGCCAAGCGCACGGTGCTGGCCGATGGCGGCGGCACGGCGGTGGAGGCGGTGGCGGGCGAGAACGTCAAACTCGCCATGCCGTCGCAGTTAGCGAGCGTGGCGCCGGGCCCCGGCGTCGCCAAGGATACAACGAGCGATCATGACCAGGACCCCATTCAGGGCCGCACCGATGAAAACGGCGATCTGGCGCTGGATGTGCCCATGGACGCCCTCTCTCCGGGCGCCAAGAAATGGCTGAAGGAGGGCTGCGGCACGTTGAAGTGCATGGTCGATAAGGCGCGTAAATACACCGCCAAAAGCGGTTCGGCCAAGCCGCTGTTGCAGGCTGATATCGACGTCACCACGCAAACCAGCAAGAACGTGCAGGTGGCGGGGTCGCAGAGCGCTCCCATCGTCAAGGACATCATCCAGAAAATGGGCAAGCATGTCTCGGACGTCAACACCATCGGCGGCCAGACCTTCGTCACCTTAACTTACGTCAAGAATGCCGAAGGCCAGGTGGTCAACATCCTCAAGCAATACGAAAACGTGGTGCAGACGGAAACCAACTATTGCCGTATCAAGGAGGAAGCGCCCAACGATCCGCTTTATTTGGGCAAGGGCGCCTGGGGCCAGAATTTCGATAACCAGTGGGCTCTAAAGCGCGTCGGCCTGACGGCGGAGAAGGATTCCGCTTGGGAGCTGTTGGGCAAATCGCCATCGCCGGTGGTGGTTGCGGTGATCGATACGGGCCTCGATTGGAACCATCTCGATTTCGATTGGAATAATCTGTGGCGCAATGCCAAGGAAATTCCCGGTAACGGCATCGATGACGACAAAAACGGTTATGTCGATGACGTCATCGGTTGGGACTTCTTTGAAAACGACAACACACCCTGGGATCTCGATGGCCACGGAACCATCACCGCGGGCATCATCGCCGCTCACAGCAACAACGGCGTCGGCATGGCGGGCATCAACAGCCACGCCCGCCTCATGGTGCTGCGGGGCTTGAACAGCTTCGGCAACACCCGCGCTTCCTATATCGCCAAGGCCATCGTCTATGCGGTGGATAATGGCGCGCGCATCATCAACTTAAGTGTCGGCGGCCCGGAAGTGACGGCGATCGAAAGCGCCGCGGTGCAATACGCCGAATCCAAGGGCGTGCTTCTGGTGGCGGCGGCGGGCAATCAGGGCCAGAAGGTGGACAACTACGGCATCGCCGCCCACGGCAGCGTGATCACCGTGGCCGCCACCGACAGGCAGGACAAGCGCACGCCGTTCTCCAACTGGGGCAAGGATGTGGACATCGCCGCGCCGGGCCTCGACATCTTAAGCCTGCGGGCGCGCCGCACCGACACCATGCGCGACATTCCCGATGTCGACTACAAGCCGGGCGACGCTTATGTGGGCGAGGACAAGCGCTACTACCGCGCCGGCGGCACCTCGTTCGCCGCGCCGATTGTGTCGGGCGTGGCGTCCTTGGTGTTGTCGAAGAACCCCGAGCTGACGGCGGCGGAGCTGCGCAATATCCTCCTGCAATCGGCGCGCGACATCGAAACCCCGGGCAAGGATAACTTGACCGGCTATGGCCTGGTTGACGCCCGCGCCGCGTTGTCGGTCAGCCCCGACTTCTTCATCCGCTCGGAAATTTCCGGCGTCGCCATCGTCCAGGACGGCGGCAAGGTGGAATTGGCGGTCAAGGGCAGCGCCGACGCCCGCCAGTTCAAACGCGCCTATGTGGAGATCGGCGCCGGCGAGACGCCCACCGCCTGGAAAAGCGCCGGCATCGAGCTGAAAAAGCCGGTGACGGAGGGCGAGATCGGCCGCATCGACGCCGGGCTCTTTGCCGGCGCGAACGTGTGGATCATCAAGCTGGTGGTGGTCGACGCCGGCGGCCGCGAGCGGGTGTTCTGGTACAAGCTGAATATCGGGTGAACTAAGCCCGGGCGATGGCTGGAGCGGGTGAAGGGATTATAACAAGATACTACAAATAAACAACATTTTTTGCTACAATGACCCACACAGAACCTACACAGGCACGGAAGATCAACCGCTTACGTCGCCAATCTGCACAGTTTCTGCACAGTGGGAAGCGGAGAAATGAGTTTCATCCTCGATAAAGAGCAGATCAAGCCCGGCCTTATCATCTTCCGACGCGGCGACGTCGGGCACGACCAGTATTACTGCCGGATCAGAATCCAGAACGAAGACCGCTACAAGACGATCTCGCTACGGACGGCAGACCGACAGACCGCGCGTGACCGCGCGATGGACGAGTATGCCGATATCCGTTTTCGGGTGAAACACGATGTTCCCGTATTCAACCGCCCCTTCTCGCAGGTGGCGGAGGAATATGCCGACGCCCAACAGCGGCGCGCCAACGCGGGCGAGGTCAGCCAAGCCCGCTGCAAAAATATCAGAAGCAAGATCGACGGGCCTCTCAAGGCTTATGTCGGCAGCACACAGATTCATCTGGTTACGCAAGACCGCTGGTCAGAATATCCGCTGTGGCGGCGCGAAAACGGCGAAGGCCGCCGCAAGAGCGTCATCAGCGATTCCACGATTCGCATCGAGATGACCATTTTCGCAGCCATCATGAACTTTGCGATCAGCAAGCGGTATGTTCCCGCGCATCATCGCTTTGAGGGCATGCCAAAGCTCAAATCGAACCGCCGTGACGAGTTCACGCTTGAGGAATACCGCAAGCTGCACACCAAAGGCCGCAAGTGGATGAAGGAGGCGACCACGCCGCAGGGCGTCTGGTATCGCCAAGTCTGCTACAATTTCATTCTCATCATGTGCAACACGGGGATGCGCCCGCCGGAAGCGAAGAACCTGCGCTGGCGGGACATCACCACCGCAAAAGACAAAGACGGACAGGAAATCCTTGTCCTCTACGTTCAGGGCAAGGGCAAAACCCGCAAGCTGATTGCTCCGATCAGTGTCGCAAAATACCTCGACCGCATCCGCGAGCTTTCCAAGGCGACCAAGCCGGACGACCATGTCTTTACGATTATCAACGGCAAACCGGCAAAATGGCTCTATCGGGATACCGTCGAAGAGTTATTGAAATACACCGACCTTCGCGAGGGTCCGAGCGGCATTCCCCGCACGACCTATTGCTTCCGCCATACCTACGCCACGCTCCGGCTCTCCGCCGGGGTGGATGTCTATATCCTCGCCCAACAAATGGGCACCTCCGTTAAGATGATCGAGCAGCACTATGGGCATGTGAACACCATCAAACATGCCGACCGCGTGCTTATGGGCATCGGCGGATGGGATGCGATGCATGCCGAAATGAACGCCGAAATCGACGAGCTGGAAGCCAAGGCCAAAGAGGTGCAGTCCATCAAAGCCAAGCAGACGGACAAGCCGAACCGCCCCAAACGCTAGCGCGCATCGTACCAGCCATCGAGTTCGATGGCCGATGCAACAGAGCTATGCGTTTCTGCCGGAGGTCACGACGCGCCGCTGGCGCTTCCCGGTCGTGGAGTCCGGCCAAGCGGGCACGGGAAAAAGGCGCGCCGAGCTTCAAGCGCCCCCGTGATCGCGTCTTTCCGCGAAGACTTTGCCTCAGCCGCTGGCGAACCAGAGGCAAGGGATAGCGGAGCCTGCCTTCATGCAGGCCACCCTTACCCCAAAATCGCTATATCTCAGGATATGCCGCTGACCTTTTGAACTGCCACTCTCCCTTTGCAGGCATTGGCTTTGTTATCGGCTCCGTCCTGAATTCCCCTTGTTCTATTTGCATCCCCATCGGGCAGCGTCATGCCCCCCTGCCATGCGCGGGCGCTACTGCCGTCAACAGGAAGCCTCGGCTCCCCCGTTCGCAGGCGTCCGGTCCCCCCAATTTTCCTGTGTGACGCCGCGCCATCGCGCCTGGCTCTCCGTGGGCACGCCCGAAAGGGAAATGCAAACCAAGGAGAACAAACATGACGAAAAAATCCGAAACCAAAGCGCCCGCGCTGATTGCGTGGCACGTCAGAGAAGCCAAAGGCGGCAAATCCTACTGGACGCGCATCGGGGCCGCTTGGCCGCACCAGAACGGCGACGGCCATACCCTGCAACTCGACCTCTATCCGCTGGATGGTCGCATTGTTCTGCTCCCCCCGAAAGCCGACGAAGCGGCGGAAGGCGGTGCAGCATGACCCGCAGCCAGCGTCTCTCCCGTGGGCTTAACAGCATCTTTGACCACGTCAGCTTTATACTCGACAACTACGAAAGCATTACCGGCGACGCCCGCCGCGACCTCCAAGAGGTGCTCTACATCGTCGGTGCGGCTCAGGACGAAGCCGCCCAACTTCCCATCGCAGAGGGAGGTGCAGCATGAGCAGCCTCTGCAAACGCTATACGGAGCATCACGAGACCGTCTGGAACGGCGTGACCATATCCATCAGCTACGAACCGCGCTGGCTCAGCCTTGCCGACGACTACGGCCTCGACACGGCCCACCTCGAAATCGAGGCCATCGCGCCCGAGCGCGCGCCGCTTCCCATCACGGAGACCGGCTATCGCTCGCACTTCACGACGGCAAATGCCGTTGCCGCCATGGGCGGGCCGGTGGCCCTTGTGCGCACATGGCTGGACGAAGAAGCCGCGAATCCGGCGTGGCGGCAGCACGAGGCCGCCGCCCGCCAGCTCACCCTCTTTTGAGGGTGAGCTGGCGCTGGCAAACGAGACGGCGCTATTTAGCTTCGACTTGCGCCCAGTTGATGCACAAGCGATTTCCCCGCTTTTTCCCTGCGGGAAGCGCCTTGCGGTCAATCAGCTTACCCCACACTTCAAAATCGCAATTAATCTTCACGATCAAGACCTTGCTGAAGTTTCGATCCATGTTGATCTCAACGACATCGCAGCTCTTGAAAGGTGTGATCGTTTTCACTTCTACTAAATCGTTGCCAAGCCGTCCATCAGACCCCTGAGCATAATTCCGATGCAGTTTTATGCCATGGGTAATGGCCCCATAAAGTTCACCTATATCGCCATACACTTGGAGGTGTCGGCCGGTGAGCTGGTAATATTCTTCGGCAGTACCGATCAACGATTCAAAGATCGGTACAAGCGACAGGTCAGCATTGGGATAGCGGGCCCGCCATTCCTTGTACTGGATTTGCTGGTTAATCTCATCCCAACTTATCCATTCACCATCCCAAATGCCGTCGCAGATGTCAGCGGGAACATCGCCCATGTCAGCAATGCTCCATGAGGTCGTCGATCTTGGTGGCTTTGACGTAACGGGCCGGATTCTCGTCAACTGCGAGCGCCTTGAAATGCGCTTCGCCGCAAGCAATTTTCGCGGCCTCATTGTCGCGCAGATCGTCGGTGAACAGGCTGCCCTTGGTTTCGACAACGAAGTAGAGGCGTTCCTCGCCGTCCACCTGCACCAGCACAGCCCAATCGGGATTGTAGGTGCCGAGCGGCGTGGGAACTTTGAACCAACTGGGCAATTTGGCGTAGACTTTCACCGCCTCATTCTTTTCGAGCTGTTCGGCGAAGGTGCGCTCGACGCCGCCGGAATCGTAGATGACATGCTCGAACACAGATTTCTGCGTGTTTTGAAGCATATTCTTGAGGTAGCCGGTCAGCTCCTCCTGCTCGAACAACTCCTGCGCATAAAAGTGATCGTCGCCGATCCGCTGGTATTTGATGCCGTCCACGAGCGCGAGGCGCTTGGTGCGATTGATGGTTTCTGCCGCCAGCTCGATGAAGGCTTGAGGGTTACGCCTGAAATCGCCAAGCCTGCCGCTCTCGGTCAGGATGGTGACAAGGCTGCGGCGAGTCAGCTGGGTCCGGTCCTGTAAATCAGTCAGCACGTCAGGGAGGGCAATATCCCCTTCCTCGATGGTGACGGGGCCGGACGTAGCGGTTTCGGTAGCAATTACGCCGCCTTGACCGATGGCGAGGTCAGCCTTGCGAATGACAGCCTTCGCCTTGGTGATGGGTGGCGCGCTGGAAATTGCCTTGGTGCAATCCTCGATCAGCTTGGCGTTGTCGAAATGAACGCGATAGGTCGTGCGGTGTTTGATGCGATCCCATAGCGCCTGAAACTCTGCGCTGTGCAGGACTTCCTTGCGCACGCGGACGGCCTTGCGGTCGTCAGCGTTCTTGATGTCGAGTTTCCCTACGATTTTGCGCAGGACTTCCTTGATCTGCGGCAGGTGCGCAGCAAGCTCGTCAGGGACCGTCAGCGTCCCTTCTTTCAGCGCCGTACGCAGTTTGTCCTGCACTTTGCCTTTGGCGTCGATGAAATCAGCGCCTTTGAGATATTCGTGGATCGCGGCGGATTGCTCGAACCCCAGCATAGCTAGGGTACCGTCCTCTTGCTGGACAGAGATAGCCGCGAACTGGTGCTTCTCGACGATACCAAAACGGATGCCGGTATCGGCCTCGATCTCTTTTTGCAGGTTTTCGGCGAAGGCTTCGTAGCTCTCGGTGGCGATTACCGTCAGCGTGTTAATCTCGAAACCGCGCACCCGATGCCCTTTTTCGGGGCCGACAGATTTGACACAGAGGCGCAGGCCGCGCCCGATAGTCTGGCGGCGTTCACGCTCGGTGCCGATTTCGCGCAGCGCGCAAATCTGAAACACGTTGGGATTATCCCAGCCCTCTTTCAGTGCCGAGTGAGAGAAGATGAACTTCAGCTTCGTGTCGAAGCTCAGCAGCTTCTCCTTATCTTTCATGATGAGGTTATAGGCACGCTCGGCACTATCGCGATTGGCCTGATTGTTCTCGGCGGTGTCGGTCCACCGCTTGGCCTTGTCGATGGAGAAATAGCCGTCGTGAACTTCTTCCGCGTCGGTAGTAAGGTCCACTTCCTTGAATAAGCTGGCATATTCGGGAAGCTTGGCGGCGCGGCGATATTCTTCCTCGAAGATCGTCGCATATTTGCCTTTCACCGCGTTTCCATCCTCGTCATAGGAACGATAATGCTCCACGGCGTCGATAAAAAACAGGCTGAGCACCTTAATGCCGAGCGGCGCTAGGCGTCGTTCTTTCTCAAGGTGCTCGGTGATGGTGCGACGGATCATCAGTCGCTTGATGGCATCGGGGTCAACGTCGCCGATGGCTTGTCCCATGGCGAGGAAGGATTCTGATCCGGCTGTTTTCACTTCGAGCAGTGAATCTTTACCCGCCACGCGAATTTCGCCGATGCGACAATCCTTGTAGATGGCCCGACCTGTCGTATCCTCCAAGTCATCGCCATCCTGAACGGTGACTTCCTTCCGGCGAACCTGTCCGCCCTGCTGCACGTCCATCTCGACGCGGGCAGTCACGGCACCGCCTTTGTTGCTGGCAGAGAGAAAACGCAGGTAGGCTTTGTTATGCCCACCCTCGACTTCGAGCGAGGCCACTTCGATCTGCTTGACCAGCTTGCGCTCATAGGCGTCCACCGCGTCTAGCCGGTAAACCATATGGTGCTTGTCCACATGGGTTGCGGAGTAGCGTAGCGTGCAGAGCGGGTTCATGGCGCTGAGGGCTTCTTTGCCGCGTCCCTCAAGGCCGCCGTCCACGGTCTGCGGCTCGTCTACGACAATGACAGGGCGCGTGGCGCGGATAAGGTCGATGGGCGCTTCACCGCCTGTTTTCTCGCTATCCTTGTAGAGGTTGTTCACGTCCTTTTTGTTGATCGCGCCCACTGTCACGACCATGATTTGAATGGTCGGGCTGGTGGCGAAGTTGCGCACTTGCCCGAGCTTCGATGAATCATAGAGGAAATAGTCGAAGGGCTGGCCGGAATAGAGGCCCTTGAAATGCTCTTCGGTGATTTGAAGCGTTTTATAGACGCCTTCCTTGATGGCCACGGACGGCACAACGATCACGAATTTCGTGAATCCGAACCGTTTATTCAGCTCGAAGATCGTGCGAAGATAGACATAGGTTTTTCCGGTGCCCGTCTCCATTTCCACGGTGAAGTCACCGGAGGCGAGGCTTGCAGATGGCGGCAGGCCGTTCTTGAGCTGGATTTCATTCAGGTTAGAAATGATCTCGTCGTCGAGCAGCGTCAGCCGGTTGCCGATACCGAGGGCGTTTTCGACAAGCCCAAGCTCCTGCTGCGCGCCACCGCCAGCTTGGCGGGTGACGGTAAATTCGGTGCGGTTGATCTCCTGCCCGCGAAACAGGTCGCAGACGGATTCGATCGCGGTGTGCTGATAGTCGAGGTTCGGCTCGAAATGCAGTTTCATGCCCGTACCTCCGCGATCAAAGCCATGTGCTCATCGTGGCGTGCGCGGTTTTCGTCCTCGTCGGCGGGCACGGATTCAAGTCCGACGATATAGGACGCAGGAAGCCCGTGTTCCCGCGCGCCCGCGATGACTAAGGCGCGATACCATGTATAGGGGCGAAGCGCGGGATCGGTATCGGTCGCTCTATATGCCTTGGCTGTTATCGGACTGCCGCCGCACAGAACCTCGATCGCGACTTCTTCGTAACCGGCACCCAAGCCTTCGGCGCGGTCAAGCGCGCGTTTCTCTTGCGCTGCGATCTCATAGAGCACGCCGAACACAGAAACATCGACGGCATCGCTGGCGATAATATCGCACTTGCCCGACCCGTCCCGACTGCGCTTGTGCCAGTGCAATTCATGGCCGGGTAATTCGGCAATGCCGATTGCGCGCGCGGATGGGCACCGCTCGCGCAGGCGGGCGGCGGGCATGTTGGAGCCGTAGGCGAAGGTGAGGAAACGATCCGTGCTCATTACAGGCTCCTCACGTCGAGGATACCGTTCTGGTTGAGAATCGCCGCCATGTTGGCTTTAGCTACATCATCGGCGAAGCCGGAATCTTTGAACACGACGCGGGTATCGACGGCGGAAGCAAGCTCCTTCCACCATGCGACGATACCGTTGGCGACGGTTTCGACAGTGTCCTTGGTGAGGCCATCAGCGAGGCAAACGATAAGCGCGCCGCCACCAATGGAATGGACGGCCTTCCCGGCAATGTCCTTCCGCTCGATGGGAACGCACAGATCGAGGCCCAGCTTCAGCAACAGCTCATAGAGCACGTCCCGCTCAGTGCGACCCGCTACAAGATGTTCGGCATTGGCGAGCAAGGTGCTTTCGAGATTGGACGGTTCCGGCTCCCATGCGACGATGTTAGATTGAGCGAGCTTGTAATTCCTGAATCCCATGTCGCCTTTGAAGAGAGGGAAATCGTCTTTAATTTTCTTGGCAGCCCGCCTCAGACGTTCTTTCGTCACTTCCGCGATAGTGCGCGGCTTGCCAAGCGTGTCACAAAGCTCGACTGCCAACTTCTGGTCATTGTTGGCGGGGTCGAGTAGTTCGGGAAGCTGGACAAGAATGAACCTTCTGCTGCCGCCATCTTTCGCGTTTTCTTCAAGAACGGCGTGGCCAGTCGTCCCTGACCCCGCAAAGAAGTCAAGGATCAGGCTGTGACGCTCAGCGCCAAGCTGAATCACGTCCCTCAACAACGCGACTGGTTTCGGGAATGACATTGCGCCTGATCCAAGTAGTGCCTTCACTTCTTGGGTTCCATTTTGCGTGTTCAGCTTTTTGTCATCCCAAATAGTCTTAAATTTCCGAGAGCGTTCTTCACCGTTCTTTTCGAGATAATCTTTAACAAACAGGTCATATTCACCACGACGCTCGATCAATCTGGCAACGATGAAACCAATGTCTTTAGCGCATTTCTCTTTGCCCCACATCCACCGTCCATCTTCGCCAGTAGACTTGCGCGGGAGAACCTCGTGGTCAAAACCCTCCTTAGGCTCAAGCGATACTTCTGACGTTGTCGAGTTCACGTAGATCGGGAAATACATATCTGGCCGGTCGCTGCGAAGCGACGCAGCGCCGCGTTGGCGAAGGCCTAAGAGTCGATATGCCCTGCCATCGGGGTCAGAATACTTAAACTCGGCCCGTTGAGCATCGTTCAGAGCTTCGCCCCCTATAATGCCACTTTCTCTGCTTTTGGCATAAACTAAGAGATATTCATGGACGGTAGCAAAGAACGTATCGGACTGCCTTCCACGGGGATTGCTTTGGACAGTGATTTGCGCAGCGAAGTTCTCTTCCCCGTATATTTCAGCCATCACTGCTCGTAGCCTGTCGATTTCGTTCTCATCAACGCTAATCGCAATAACCCCATCGTCCGAAAGTAATGCTCTCGATAACTTGAGTCTCGGATAAATCATATTCAACCAGTTGGTGTGAAACCTCCCGTGACTCTCCGTATTGCTAGTTGTCCGAAAGCCGTCTGCACCCTTCTGCCCCGTGTATTGAAGATATGTCTCTAAATTATCTTGAAATCTGTCAGGATAAATAAACTCCTTTCCGGTGTTATAGGGCGGGTCTATGTAGATGAGCTTAACCTTGCCTGCGTAGCTCTTTTGCAAGAGCTTGAGCACCTCAAGGTTGTCGCCCTCAATCATCAGGTTCTGCGTTGTGTCCCAATCGACGCTTTCATCCGGGCACGGCAACAGTGTCCCGGTGGATGGCGTCAGCGCGATCTGCCTCGCTTTGCGCTTACCATGCCAGTTCAGTCCGTATTTTTCGTCCTTTTCATCGACGCCAGCACCCAGCAGTTGCCTGAGCACGTCGAAGTCGATTTTCCCTTCCTCGAAGGCTTCGGGGAACAGGTCTTTCAGGGCCTCGACATTCCCGGTCACAATGTCGGCGCTCTTGGTTGCAGGGTCATCCAAAACGAGTTTCTTGATTTCAGACATGTGAGATGGATTCCCCCTTGGAGTCACAGTTGGTTTGCATAGGCAGCGAGGTCAGCCTCGCGCTGTTGGATTTCGAGGTTCAGGTCTACGCGGCGGCTAAGCTGCTTCTCGCGCTTGGCCTTGGCGCGCAGACCTTCGATTTCTTTGGTGAGCCGCAGATGTGCGTCGAGAGCGGCGCGGCGGCGGTCAATGACTTCCTGATCGTCGGTCGCGGCGAACGCACCCGTCAGGCGGGCGGCGTTTACGGCCTCAATCCGGGCGATCCATCCCGCATAAAGGGCGTACAAGTCGGCGCGTGGCTGCTGCACCAGCGCAAGGCTTTTCAGAAACGCGACTTGCACGGTATCTACCGCGTCAGCGCGGAGGCCGCTGACTACGATGACATTCTCGATCACCGTGCGGCCCGCTTCATTTTGCGCATGGCGCTTGTGCGCCGCCGACACGGCAAGACCGTTCTCGTCGGCGGTGATAAGCAGCACCGGATAGGGAATGGCGCGGTGGATCAGCTCGGTGAGCCGAGCAGCCTTGGCACCGGGACGGAAAGCACAGCCAATAACGGCAATCTCAAGATATTCGCGGGTATCGTCGGCGAAGCTCGGCACACCGATGGTGGCGGGCTTGCACGCGGCAAACCATTGCAGTTCGTCGATGCCATCCTGAATGGCGCGTTTGTCGGCGGCGGTCGGCGCGCTTTGTTCGACCAGCAGCTTTTTGGGCACACGCGCATCAACGCGCGCGCCGGGCGGAAGCCCCAGCGCGTTAACGATGGTAAGAAAACCTGCACCCGCCGTCATGCGGCCCCGCTTTCCGGCAGGATGACAAGGAAGGCGACAACCTCGAAATCGTTGATACCGGCGAACTCGCCTTTCAGGCCGTGGGTACCGCCGGGACTGAAGAGGCTGGCGACGGCGCGTTCCTCGCTCTTGCCAGCGATGGAGGCAACAGCGCGCGCGAGAAGCGCCTGATAATTCTCCATATCGCGCCCGTGTCGGGTGGCTTTGTCGAAGCGTGTGCAGGCTTCGGCATCGGGTAGGTCGCGCCCGATGGCAGCCTTCTTGAGCCGGTCGAGTACCTGCTTGGCCTGCGTATAAGGCAACAGCACTTCGCCATCGTCGCTTACATGGACAACGAAGTTGGGACTCAGCGGATAGCCGGGTTCGGCGGCGCTCTCCGCCGCCTCGCCGACAGCCCGCAGGCAGAAAATGGCACCGGAAGGCAGATCGTTTTCGGGCGCGGATGCGTCGGGTGCGGGCACCACGGCGTAGGTGCCGGGCGGCAGGCTTTCCAGCCGCTCCCGGTGCTCGCGCATATATCCGGCAAGGTCGATGCGGAAATCGTTGAGCGTGAGGTCGGCGATGGAGACGCCGCTCGACAAGTCTTCAAGGTCGATCACAGCGTCCTGCAATTTTTGCAGTTGGGCGCGGCGGTATTCGAGGTCGTTCATCTGGTTTCCGGCCTGAAACTCAATGACGTTTTCCTCGCCAGTCGCGGACACGTCGAGCAGCACCATGCGCCCGCTGACGCGGGATTCGAGGTCGAGATATTCGTCCAGCTCCATGTTGGGCCAGAAATTGACCAACTGGATGCGGGTGTTGGTCGAGCCGATACGGTCGATACGCCCGAACCGCTGGATGATCCGGACAGGGTTCCAATGAATATCGTAATTGGTGAGAAAATCGCAGTCCTGAAGGTTCTGGCCTTCGGAAATGCAATCGGTGGCAATGAGCAGGTCGATCTGGCCTTCGGCGCTCATTTCCTCCGGTCGCTCTTTCGAGCGCGGAGAAAAAGCGGAGAGGATTGAACTCATGTCACCACGCAGCCCGCGCAGGGTCGTCTTGTTCGCTCCCGTGCCGCTGACGACAGCGGTTTC
Organism: Sphingomonadales bacterium; assembly: GCA_019455285.1. Taxonomy (GTDB): domain Bacteria; phylum Pseudomonadota; class Alphaproteobacteria; order Sphingomonadales; family Govanellaceae; genus PRO5. The sequence goes on along the minus strand of JACFMS010000002.1, from coordinate 34,170 downwards.
GAGGCCAAGCTCGTTCTTTGCCCAGCTCGCAAGCTGTGCGTAGAGATAGTCCGCCGTGTCCGCGAAGGCCGTGAACAGCAGGATTTTGCGGTTCTCGCCGTTGATCGGCGTGGCGACCTTGCTGGCGATCACCTCACGCAAGGCGGCCAGCTTAGCGTCGCGCTCCGGCGTGACAGCCTGCGCGGCAGATAGCAACGTGGCGAGCCGGTTGCGGTCCTCGATTAAATCCTGCCGCCAGCGAACACGGTCCACGTCATGCAGCAAGACCTTGACCTTGCGCCCGATCAGCAGAGCCTCGAAGGCGGGATCGTCTATATCAATATCGTCGATGGAAACCTCGTCCACGCTCTCATCGTGGGCGTCGAGCTTTGCCAACAGCGCGTTCACGTCCGCAAGCTGGCGCTTGATGGTCAGTGCGAAGGACGCGACGGAGCTTTCCATACGCTTAAGAATATTGACGCGAAGCAGGTGGATGAGGCTTTCCTCGCGGTCCACCTGCCGGAAAAAGCTTTCGCCGCCCCTGATCTTGGTGCTGTATTTCTCGTCATAGACGGACTGCTTGTGCGGAAGAACGTAGCGCAGCGGCGCATAGGCAGCGAGCGTGAGCCGCCTGATTTCGTTGTTGATCTCGCGGATAGGCCGGAATTCTCCGGCAAGGTCCACATCGGCCTTGATGTTGACTGGCCGTAAGCGTTCTGGGAACTGGCCGGTTTCCTCGGTGCCGTAATAGCGTTGGACGTGCTTGCGGGAACGCGCGATGGTCAGCAGGTCGAGCAGCTTGAAATAATCGAAGCCGAGCATGTCCATCAGCCGCGTCGGGCGGCGGTCGGTTTCGGGCAGGTCCAGCCAGCGGTTGAACTGCGTCTGCGCCTTGCGGATGGTCGCCTCGATGCTCTGGATGCCGTGGCCCGCGAGTGCGAGGTCATTGCCTTCGGTCATAAAGGCGATCTGGTTCTTGAGGTCGGCAAGGCGATTGTTGACGGGCGTGGCCGACAACATGAGCACCTTGGTTTTGACGCCCGCTTTGATGATGCGCTTCATCAAATGGTCGTAACGGGTATCGCGATCCTTATGGGTCGCCTTGTTGCGGAAGTTATGGGACTCGTCGATCACGACAAGGTCATAATTGCCCCAGTTGACGTGGCTAAGGTCGATGTCACCCGACATGCCGCCCTCGCGAGACAGGTCGGTGTGATTGAGCACGTCGTAGTTGAAGCGGTCTGACGCGAGGATATTGCGACGGTCGTTGGCCTTGTAGAGCGTCCAGTTATCGCGCAGACGCTTGGGGCAGAGGACAAGGACGCGGTCGTTGCGCAGCTCGTAGTATTTGATGACAGCAAGGGCCTCGAAGGTTTTGCCAAGGCCGACACTGTCGGCGATGATGCAGCCGCCGATGCGCTCTAGCTTGTCGATAGCGCCGACCACGCCGTCTCGCTGGAACTTGAAAAGTTTGTTCCAGACGGTGGTGTTCCGAATACCGGTGGCGGATTTGATAATCCGCTCCTCGTCAAGCTCCTCGCCGATGTCGCGGAAAAGCTCGTAGAGCACCTTAAAATACAGGAGCGAAGGCGGGCGCTGGTTTGCTGCATCGTCGAGACGGGCAGCAAGCTGGCTTCCTGTCGGCTTAAGGGCGTTCCAGCTCACTTGAAACCAATCAGCATACGCCGCAGCTTCCGCGTCCGTATCGGACAACTGAACAAGGCCAAGCTGGTCGCCGGGCGTGATGCCCAGACCTTCGGTCGTGAACGGGCATGTGCCGGTCAGGACGTGGCGGTCGTCGTTGCTAGAAACGACGATCATGGATTGAGGTGGAGCTGTCGGCACGTGCCGAACCTCGGCGTGCTTGTTCAGCCATTCACCGGCTTGTTTGGCCAGCCAACGCCCTTGGAGTTTGCCGCGCGCGGCAATGTCACCTGATCCGCCGTAAAGGGTTTCAGCAAGGGCTGCGTCTGAGCCGAGCAGAAGGCGGCAGCGCCCGGCCTTCTTCAAATGATCGTGGGTTTCGGCAAATGCGTAGAGCGAGAACTCCGGCGACATAAGATCAACCGCGGAATCCGGCTGAAGCCATTCTCGCAGCCGATCAATAACCCGCTCATTTCCGGTGTTACGCAGAAGTTTCATCAGCGATCCGCTCTAACAAACTCTTTGCCCTTGAAACTAAGCCCCGTCATGCCCGCCCCTTCGTGTTCAGTCCTGAATATCGCTCGACCTTGATGTCTCCCGCCCGCTTGCGCGCTTGGGCGATGTCGTAGCTGTTCTGCATTCGCATCAGCGTCTCCATGGAGACACCAAACGCCTTCTCGATCCGAAGCGCCATTTCCGAAGACAGATGCGCCCGCTCGTTAAGCAGGGCAGATAGCGCAGGCCGTGTAACGCCGAGCACTTCGGCGGCATCTGTCACGGACAGGCCGTGCGGTTTCAGCACTTCATGCTTCACGAAGCCGCCCGGATGGGCGGGTTCCTTTAGCCGAACATCGGCCTGATTTGGCATGTGCGGTATCCGGTTGAATTGCCCCTTGAATCGACTTTCAGCCTATCGGACGGATCGTTGCCTGTAAAGACACGCTTTACATAACCTTTGAAGCGTGAGCCGTGTCCGGCTTCCGGCACAACGGCACGTTCATAGCCGTGCCCTCGCGGCTTCACACCTTCACGAAGCGCGAGCCGACAATCGCGGCGCGGGCGGTTTCGTCGCTCCATGGCAGGCGGTCTATCTTGCCTCGGCCGATTTTCCCGCGCTGACGGCGTATCGCTTCGCCGCGTTTGAGCGGATAGAGCGGGCGCAGCCATTGCGGCGCAGGCTCGACCGTGCAGGCCGTGACTTCGATATGCACCCAGCCGCCCCGGTCAATCTTGACGACTTGCCCCGTGATAACGCGATGGCCGGTGATGACCGGCCTTTTCTTGGAATGGCGCGGCTGCGGTTTCCAGACCGGCTCGCGCCAGCGGATCACGTCCGCCACGATGAAATCAGTGCCGCAGGACAACCATTTCACGTCTCCCCCAATCCGGGGGCGCTTTTCGTGCGCTGCATTGCCAGCGCATCTTCGCTTGCGCGTTCTCTGTGGTAAGCTTGACGCGCCCCCTGTCTCTTTAGATTGTGAAGGGGAAAGACGTTTGTGCGCAAGTACATCTGCAACGTCCTGTCCGCGATGCAGGACATTGCAAAGATCTACCGAGACGGGTTGCCGCTCCGCACAAACATACAGGCGTATGTTTACTAACGGGGGCCACATGCCGGAGGACAAGCCGAGCGCACCAACAGTAGATGAAGCGCTAAGCGCTTGGGAAAGCGGCGCAGGCGACACGCCCGATGCGCTGCCCCATCCCAAACTCGCCCACCTCAAATCCCTCTTCGCCGCGCATACGGATGTATGCAGCTTGGAAGCCGTGCTTTCCGCCGCGATGAATGACGCGGGCGACGCCGTATCCGTGACGCTCGAGGTGCAACCGGGATTGCTCGCGCTTCTCGCGCACATCGAGAAACTCGATTCGGCCCGAGTCGGGCGGAATCCCGCGCCGCCGTCGCGCTTGCTGACGCAGATTGTCAGCAATCACCTCGAAAATCTGCTGCATACCATCGTAACCAACCCGACCAGCCATCCACACTATGCGGAACTGTGGAACGCCGTCTGCGCCGCCGAAGGCGCGCCGGAACTGGCGGTGCCGACCGGCGACGGAGCGGACGGGACGCCGCCCGCTGAAGGAGGGCCGTTCTGATGCGCGCGGCGACGAAGCCCTTGCGGGCCGTCGCCATGGCGCTGACGCTTGCCGCGTCGCCTTTGTCCGCCGCCGCGCAAGAAGCCGCGCCAAGCTGGCAGAAGGACAATCCGATATTCCGGCAGGGCGGCGAACCGCGCGGGCTGGTGCTCCCGCCCGCGCAGCAACGCCTCTTTGACCGCGATGCGGCGTTGCTGGCCGATATCCGCGTGGAATTGGCGCGGGGAGAATACCGCCGCAAGGCAGGCGAGATTGACGCGGCGGCATGGCGAAACCGCGCCGCTGAACTGCAAGCAGCGGAAACCGCCCTGCGCCGGAAATGGCAGGGCATCGGCACCGGCCAAGACCTCATGCTGAGCAGCGCCGCCGACAGCGTCGCGCGCGCGCGCATGGCGGCGCTCAGGGCGCAATACGCCCCACCCAAAGAGCCGACGCCTTGGAACTACGTCACCGCGCTTGCAGGGATTGCCAAGGATATGGCCGTGGGCCTGTTCCGAGACAGCATCGGTTTTCTCGGCAGTCTGTTTTCCAGCCTGTTCGGCCCGCTGGCAGTGCTCGTGGGCGTTGTCGGACTGATTTGGCTCGTGAAGGACAAACGGCGTAAACGGAAGCCAAAACCCGCCCTGTCCGACAACTACGGCTCCGCCCGCTATGCGGACGTGCGCAATAGCCTTGCCGACGCATACGACGGCCACAGGGGCGTGTTTTTCGGCAAGAGCAGCGCCCCCGAGCTTTCAGCCATCCCCATCGAGCAGCAGGCGGGCGCGCCCGTGCTCTCGACGCCCGAACATCATACGCTGATTGTCGCGCGCACCCGCACGGGCAAAGGCACTCGCGTCATCGTGCCGACGCTCTTGCGCTATGGCGGCTCGGCGATTGTCATCGACCCCAAGGGCGAGAACGCCGCCATCACGGCGCGCATCCGGCGCAGCACCCTCAATAGCGCCGTCCATGTCATTAACCCGTGGGGCGAACTGGCGGAGACGTTCAAGGAGCGCGGCCTTGCGCCCGCGACCTTCAATCCGCTGGACGTGCTGGTGCGCGACGACCCTAACGCCGTCGCGGTGGCGCAGGCGCTTGCTGCGGCGGTCTGTCCAACGACCCCCGGCGACAAAGACCGCTATTGGCAAGGCAGCGCCGCGAATGTGCTGACCGCCGTGCTCTTGTGGATCACCGACCAGCCGGGCGAGCAAAAGACGCTCGCCCGCGCGCGGGAGATTGTGAGCCTGAGCCGGAAGGATTTTACGGACAGGTTTCTGGTGCCGATGGCGGCCAGCAGCGCCTTCGGCGGGGCGATACGGGAGATGGTCAGCCCGTACCTCGACCTCGCGCAAGAAACCTATTCGGGCATCATGTCCAACCTGTCGGAGGCCACCAAGTTCCTCTCCGACCCGCAGGTCAAAGCCGCCACCGCCACATCATCCTTCGACATGGCCGACCTGATACGGGAAGCGGTGACGGTCTATCTGGTCATCCCGCCCGACCGTATCGACACCCAGCGCACATGGCTCCGGCTCATGACCACGGCGGCCATGCACACCTTCAAGCGCTATCCGCTGGGCGGGCGTCCGCCGCACCGCTGCATGATCTTGATGGACGAGTTTCCGGCGCTGGGACGCATCGAGGATTTACCCCGCGATATCGCCACCATGTCGGGCTACGGCATCGACTTCACCCTGATTGTGCAGGGTCTCGACCAGCTCAAAGACCTCTACGGCGCGGCGGCGGGCACCATCCTGTCCAACTGCGCTTACAAATGGTTTTGCAACGTCAATGATCTTGAGAGCGCCAATTACCTCTCGGAAACCTTGGGCAAAGTGACTGTGCAGACGGTCGGGCATGGCGAAGGGCAGAACTTCGGCCCCGGTGGCGGTGGCCAAAGCGAGAACGTCAATTACGGGGAGACAGGCCGCCCGCTGCTCATGCCCGACGAGGTGCTGGCCTTGGGGCGCGACGTGGCGATTGTCCTGAACCCCACCGACCGCCCGCACTACGTCCGGCCCGTGGATTACTGGCGGCTCCCCGACGCCTTCGCGTCGCTGGCCGCCATCTATCCGCATCTCTATTGGGAGCCGCCCTTAGCCTACGACGACAACCCGTATTTTGTGCGGGGCGGCAAATCGGACGGCGGCCAAAGAAACGGTCACGGGGGCCGCCAGTCCGGCGGCGCGCGTCAGCGCGCCGCAAAGCCCAACGGCAAAATGACGCGCGCGGAAGCGCTCGACCTTCTCGGCCTTTCGGAGGGGGCAACCGCCGCCGAAGTGCGGGCCGCTTGGAAGCGGCTGATGCAGAAGGTGCACCCCGACACCGGCGGCTCTGCCCGTTTCGCGCAGATGCTCAACGAGGCCCGCGACGTGCTCGGCACGGGCGGCGGTGAAGGGGAGCGCGCGGGATGAAAGGTTCACCGCATCGCCCGCCTTCGTGCTATGCTGCGGCTCATCCCGCGCTGAGTGAGTCGCATACGATTGTATGCAGGCGGCGATGCCCCGCCTTGCCACATGCGCTCGCTACCTCACACCCCAGCACGTCTCGTGCTATCCTAAGTTATGGCTTAGGAGAGTGTGCAAGCCATGTGCGGACTGACCGTCCACACCCCGCACCTGAAGGTGCTGGCTTGGCAAGGAAGGCGCTTCGCCCTCCCGTTGCATCCCTCCCGAGCAAGGGGTTTCACACCCCTGCACCCGTGCGGGGAGCCTTCGTGCTCCCTGCGACCCATGACCGGGGCTTCGCCCTCGGCACCCACCAAGGCACGTCGTCCTTGGAACCAGACAAGGGGTTATCGCACCCCTCGACCACTCGCCGGAGACTTCCGCGTCCCGGCGCCCACGGCCAGAGCTTGCGCGCTCTGGACGACGCGCAGGCGGCTTTCATGCCCCTGCACCCTGACGGAGGGGGATACCCCCTCGACCCCGCAGCCGGATACGTCCGGCAGAAAGGAGATGCGCTTGAGCGATAGCGGCTCAGAGCACAGCCCTTCCGGGCGGCGCAAGTCGGAACGGCGGCAACGCACCGCCACCATCTATGCCCGCGTCACGCCCGACGAGAAGTCGGCGTTTCTCGCCCGCGCCGACAGGGCGGGTATGGCCGCCGCCGCGTTCGCCCGTGCGGCGCTCATCGGCGAAGCCGGTCCCCGCGCACAGCGGCGCGTCCCTGCCGACAGTGCTGCGCTGCGTCAAATTCTCGGCCACCTTGGCAAGACCGGTAGCAATCTGAACCAGATTGCCCGCTACCTGCATACAGGCGGCGAGGCGGAGACCGTCTTGCCGGACCTGCGCGAAGCGTTGGCCGACTTCGCCCACATCCGTAGCCTTATCTATGGGGCGCTTGGCAAGGAACCGGATAGCGCCCTAGCGGCACCGCCGCTGGCCTCGATATCTGCACCGGCTCCAATCCCGGCACCGGCAGCGCCGGAGGCCGTCCCGCCTGCGGGATTGTCCAAGTTCATGCCGCCGCCCAAACCGTGAGGCTGCGGCATGATTATCAAAGGAGGCTCACGCGCCGGACCCCGCCAGCTTGCCGCCCACCTTCAGCGCACCGACACCAACGAGCACATGGAGGTGCTGGAACTACACTCCGGCATCGATGACCTGGCCGCGACCTTCCGCGACTGGCAAACCCTCTCGGAGGGTACGCGCGGCAAGAAGGGCCTCTATCACGTCAATATCGACCCCGACGCCCGCTATGAGATGACGCCCCAGCAATGGGCGCGTGCCGTGGAGGTTCTGGAACAAGAACTCGGGCTAGACGGCCAGCCCCGCGCCGTCGTCCTGCATGAAAAGAAGGGCCGCCAGCACATCCATATCGTCTGGTGCCGCACCGACCTCGAAACCATGACCATGCGCTCGGACAGCAATAACTATCTCGCCCATGAGCGCGCCAGCCTCAAGCTGGAACGCGAGTTCGGTCATGAACATGTGCCGGGGAAACACGCCAAGCGCGACCGCGCCAAGCAGCCGGAGTTTCCGCGCGCGGATGTCAGCCATGCGGAGCATCAACAGGCCGAACGCAGCGGCCTTTCCACACAAGAGCGGCGCGCGCAGCTTGCGGCGCTCAAATCATCCTGTGACAGCGGCATGGCGTTTAAGGCCGCCGTGGAAGAAGCGGGCTATGTACTGGCGCGGGGTGACAGCAAGGACTTCGTGCTCGTCGGGCCGGAGGGCAGCGTTTACAGCCTGAGCCGCGAACTCAAAATGAAGGCCGCCGAAGCGCGGGCCTTCATGGCGGATGTTGAGCGCGATAGCCTCCCCGCCGCCAACGAAGCCAAAGCCCAGCAGCGCGACCGGAAACAGGATGCCGAGCCGCCTGCATTCGAGATGCAGCGCCCGCCCGTCGAAGATCTCGCGCCAGCGCCGGAGACGCAGGGCGAGACACCGGACGCGCGGGAACAGGATTCCGGCACGCCGGAACTCGCGCCCGCCGTCGCGGCGGCCTTGGCCGCGCGCGAACAGGCCGAGGCGAACAAACTCACCGCATGGCACAATGCAGAACTGCGCCAACTCCGGCATGTGCTCTTCCTTGAAGCGCGCGAAAAGATAGACGGCCTGCGACGCCAGCAGCAGGCCGAGCGCGAGCGCTTCACCCGTGACGGGAAATTATCCGGCATCGAGGGATATATCGAAGCCCTGCAAAACCGCCTCAATCCGGGACGTGGCGCGGAGAAACGCCTAGAGCGAGATACCACATGGAAACATCTGCGCGAACGGCAGGCTATCGAGCGCGCCGACCTTCGCGCACTCATCCGGCAGGATCGTGCCGAACATATCGAGGAACTGAAAGAGCGCCACGACCAGCAGCGGCGCGACCAGCAGGTAGGTTTTGTGCGCGAGCGCATCCGCTATGCCGAGGACTCGGCGCGCGCGGCGCGGCTCTTGGCGCAGGTGGAAGAAGACCGCCGCGAGGCGGAACGACAACGGCAAGAGGGGCGCGCGGCGGAACCGCCGCCAAGACCCGCAAAGTAAGCGGCTCGCGTTTCCTGCAACCAGAACCGGGCCGCAAGAAAAAGAAGAAAAAGGTTGCCACAGAACAACAGGGCGAAGCCGCCGCCGGAGGGCTGTTCGACTGGTTTCCCGACATCGCGGCAATCTCCGTTGCCGTATCGCGCTTCCTGCATCTCGACGACGCGCCATCGCCGGAACAGGCGGGCGCAGGTACAACTGCGAAGGACAGTGATGGGTTTGAAGACCCGCCCGAGCTTGTGCCCACGTTCATGCCGACGGTGCGCCGCGTGCTCTCGCGTTTCATGAATCCGGCCAAGAAGCGCAGCGTGAAAAACCGCCGCGCACGCGGCTTGCGCGCACTTCTCGCGCGCACGGGATTTAGGTCGAAATTTCTGGCGCAGCCGTCTCCGCCGCCTGCACCGAAACCCCTGCCTCCACCACCGCTGAAATCTGCGCAGCAACCAGCCGCATCGCCATCAGCGCCCAAGCCGCCATCGCTGCGCGGGAGATTCAATAAGCCGATGGGGCCTTAGCCATCAGACGCCAGAAAGCCGCCAGCGTTTTCCCGCTGGCGGTTTTCTCTTGCGGGCCGGGCTAGAAGCCCGGCCCTTTGATGCGACGGGTGATAATCGCGCGGTTGATGTTTTCGAGGGACGCCAGCGCGTTCGTGCGCTCGGTGGTGGCGGGCTCGGTGAAGGCGAGTTCCTGCTGCACGCGGTAGAATTTGGAGTGCAGAGCGGTTTCCGGCAGGTTGTCGAGTTCGGAAGCGACGATGAGGCGCATGGGCTGTCTCCCTATTGCTTGAGGCCGCAACCACTACGGCCTTTCATGCCCCCCGATGACGCCAGCGGGATTGCCGGGTGCATCCGAAGGACCGCAACGGAGAGAAGGAGCCCGCACGGGCTTGCGCCCAGCAGGCAACGCCGCTGGCAGGGTGCATGATGAACAGGACGTATGGGGGTGGACCCGCAGGGAGATTGCCAGCGCCCACTCTATCTAGACTCCAAAGCTCGTTTTGCCGGAGCACAGACGCTTGCCTTCCATCTGCGCGCGGTGGGCCGCCCTTCAGGCTCTGAGCATGTTCGCCGCTTGCGTGTAGTTATACGCCTCGTAGAGCGTCCACAGGCCACCCGCGATGAACACGACGCCGATCAGGAACACCAACGTCATCACCCCGAGCGCGAGGAGCGTCGCGCCCATTAGATAGCCCACCGTCGTCGGGATGCTGTAGACGGCGCGCGTCTTGTCGTTGCGCAAGGCGAGCGCCTTGAACACGCCGTTCTTCTCGCGTCCGGCCAGCGTTACCTCATCCCCGTCGCGGATATCCGGCACATCGGCCAGCTTGATTTGTGCGGAGCGCTCGCCCACGCGAAACGCGATGACCTGTCCGGTTTTCACGGAGCCGCCATTGCGGCCTACCGTGCCCCGCGTTTCGGTCGAATGACGGATGCCGCTCACGGCTCCGCTCAATGTGGTCAGTCCCATATCAATCCCTTTACGGCTCAAAATTCCCGCACCCGGCGTCCTAGAGTTTCGGCGCTTGCGCCTGCGCATCCGCCTTGCGCTTGGCTTCGGCCTTGAGACCGTTCACCCATTGGCTGCCGCGTATCAGCCCGTCACATCGCCGATATCGTTGGCGCGCCAGTCGGGCGGCATGCTCGACTGGGCGCAATATCGGGCGCTACGCTCCCAGCCGTGCTCGCTCTTCGAGGTGAAGGCCGTATCCCCCGTGAGGGTATAGATGGAGGTGCTGGTTTCCGGCGGGGCGCTGTCCTGCAAGTCCCCGCAGGCTTCCGTCACGCGGTAGGTGTTCGGCCCTGTTGGCTCGATTTTCTTGAACTCGCAGAAATCCCGCGCGCCGCCGATGCCTTCGCGGCGCAGCAGCGTCGTGTTGGCGTTGGAAGCTTGGCCGCACGGGGTATCGCTCTCGACGTAGTAACCGCGCTTGAGCGGCAGCGCCGCGATGGTAGCCGCTTGCGCCTTGGCCGGAACGGCTTCTGGTGTCGCGGGCGCGGCGGCTTGGTTTGCGGCAGTATCGACGTCAGCGGCAGCTATGCCCGCCGTGTTGCCGGACTCTGCCTCTACCGCGCTCTCCGTAGCGGCGGCATTCTCCGCCGTCGCGGCGTTCTGGCCGCAGGCGGCAAGCCCCGCCGCGAGCAGCAACGGCACGACAAGGGAACGGGTTTTGCTCATGACATCTCCGCGCGTGAAAATCCTTCCCGCTATGGTTAAGGTGGCGCGGAGGCCCATTCGTCCCCTAAACAGGGGAGAAATCAGGCACGGCAGGACGGCAGAGCGCTATCCCGCCGTGTTGTTCAGGCAAGGTTATTCGCAGGCGGTCTAAGTTAACCGGAACTATGGGATGAATGAGGGGGCGTTACACGACCATGGCGTCACAAGAACTCTATGAATCGTCCCGCGTCTCGGGATTGATTGCCCATCTTTACGATGCGGCCATAGATGACGCCTTGTGGTCAGGCACCGCGAACCGCATCGCGGAAACCCTCGGCTCGACCAGTACCGTTCTTAAACTTCACGGCGAAGGCGCGCGCGTGAACCTGCTGGAATGTACGGACAACCTCATGGTGGCCGAGCGCGAGCAGGCCTGGGCGGATGACTGGCACCGCAAGGATTTATGGGTGGAGCGCAGCGTCGCCTACGGCATGTCGCGGATCATCACGGATGAGGAGTTGGTGACACCCGAGGAACAGGCGCGGAGTGGCTTTTATCAGGAATGGCTCCGGCATCTGGATATTCACCACATGCTCGGGGCGGTGTTCCCCTCAGCCGAGGGCGCGATTGGCGTTCTCGGCATTCACAGGCCGCAAGATGCCGGAGCCTATACTACCTACGAACGACGACAGGCGGCGTTGGTGCTGCCGCACTTGCAGCGGGCGCTGCGTCTCGGGCAGCGTTTCGCAGCGGTATCACAATCCCATGCCGCCGCCTTGCAGGCGCTCGACCGGCTGGATACCGGCGTCCTGATGGTGGACGGTGCGGGCCGTGTCATTCAGGCCAGCAGCATGGCGGAGCGGATGCTGCGCGAGAATGTGGAACTGGCCGTTATTCGCGGTAGGCTGGCGCTGCGCCCGCCTGCGCTGCACGGCAAGCTGTTGTCTCTGTTGCAGGGCGCGATGGATACCGCGCGGGGCAGGATCGCCAAGCCCGGTGCGGCGCTCTCCATTCCACGTCCGCACCGCATGCCGCTGGCGCTAGAGGTTGCGCCCCTGCGCCCCTCAGCTTCCGCCTTTGGCGAACAGCGGCCTGCCGTGCTGGTATTTATCCGTGACCCCGAAGCACCAATCGCCGTGGCGCGACTGCGCGAACTCTTTGGTTTAACCCGCACCGAAGGTGTCGTTGCCGCAGCACTTGGGCGCGGAGCCTCGCTTGAAGATATAGCCGTAAATATGGGCATCGGGCTTTCCACCGTGCGCAGCCATCTCAAGCGCATCCTCGCCAAGACAGGTACGCATCGGCAAGCGGAAGCGGCGGCCTTGCTGGCGCGCAGCATTTCAACAGCCTTCGACGAGCCAGCACGCGCGGATCGGCCTCCACTCGAATGAGATGTCATCCAATTTAGCGCCCTTGTTTGCCACGTCGCATAGGCCGCATCATCGTTGCATTACGCGGCGGTCATAAGAATTCATTCTTTCGAATTTGATGATAAGAAATCTTCCAGTTGCTCACAAAACGACCAGTAGAGAAAATTGACATCTGAAAGATATTTAGGAGAAATTCCATCCTTATTTGAAAAAGATTCTAATAATTCATTGTGAAGAGCTTCAAAACGAGATTTGGTGCTCTCAATTTGATAAACGATTACCTTATTCATGACTTATCCTGAAAATAGTTATTTTTCTAAATTGTATTATTACTTTTTGTTGATGTCGAGGGCGCGTCCGCCTTCGCCGGATTGGGCTTTATGCCTTGCGGCACCGAGCCGCTGTGCAGCCGCGTCTCAGCCATCCGGTAACAATCCCGCGCGCGGATAGTGCGCGGCCTTCATCCGCATTCCTTCTTTCTTTGGGGGCGTGCCGCCCTTCACCGTCAAGACCAAGCCCCAAGGGGCGGAAAACGGGGGCCGTGTAGTCGCTGCGCTCCGGCCCGCGCCACCCCCCGTTTTCCGGTCTGGACGGCTGAATCCCCGCTCATTGCCGCGTGGCTAGTCGGTTGCATGCGCAACCCATCAGCCAAGGAAGAAAAGGCAATGAAACAAGATGTTTATGAACGTGTAACCGCCCATATCGTGACCGCATTGGAAAACGGCGTCCGTCCGTGGTTCCAGCCATGGAGCGCCGAGCATGCCGCAGGGCGCATCACCCGCCCGCTGCGCGCGAACGGTCAGCCCTACCGTGGGATCAACGTCCTGATGCTGTGGGGCGCAGCCTGCGAGCGTGGATATAACGCGCCTATCTGGATGACCTACAAACAGGCGCAGGAGCTGGGCGGCAACGTCCGCAAGGGCGAGAAAGGCAACCTTGTCGTTTACGCCAACACCATCACCAAGACCGAAACCGACGAAAACGGGCAGGAATCAGAGCGCGATATTCCGTTTATGAAGGGATACACCGTCTTTAACGTGGAGCAGGTGGACGGTTTGCCGGCGCATTTTTATGCTCTGGCCGAGCGTCCCGCAGACACCGTGCAGCGCATCGCGCATGCGGAGGCGTTCTTTGCCGCCACCCGTGCGGATATTCGCCACGGCGGCAGCCGCGCGTTTTTCAGCCCCGCACAGGACTTTGTGCAAATGCCGCCCTTTGAAGCCTTCCGGGAGGCCGAAGCCTATTACGCCACCCTTGCCCATGAAATGACCCACTGGACGAAAGGCCCGAACCGCTTGGAGCGTGACTTTGGCCGCAAGCGCTGGGGCGATGAGGGCTACGCGATGGAGGAACTTGTCGCCGAGCTTGGCGCAGCGTTCCTTTGCGCTGACCTCAGCCTGTCGCCGGAACCCCGTGACGAGCATGCCGCCTACATTGGCAACTGGCTTAAGGTGCTGAAGGAGGACAAACGCGCCATCTTCAGCGCCGCCGCCCACGCGCAGCGCGCCGCCGACTATCTCCATAGTTTGCAGCCGCAGCCCGCCACATTGCAGGAAGCCGCCTGAAACGAAAACGCCGGAGGGGCGACCCTCCGGCATCTGGCGGAGCCGCCGTCATGGTGACGGCGGCTATTTCTGATCCCGCCCGACCCACCCCTGAACCGGCGGCGCGGCCTTTGGGGCCGCGCCGGACAGAGGACTTTCAGCCCTGATATTCCTCGAAGCCGCGCTCCCGCTTGCGCGGCACATCCTTATGACCGCTACACAGCCAGCAGGAACACGGGCGGCAATGCGTAGAGGCATTGCGCCCGACCGCGCGCGGCGAATGCGCAGGCGCATCGGAGAGGCCGCGCGACCATAGGACCATGACGCGGCGCGCTCGCGCTTTCATACGCTGTTCGTCTTGTCTGCGCCTTGCCCGCATTGTCCGATCCTGTCGCTGCCCGCCTCTATATAGGCGCTTCGCGCCATAACCGCGTTGTCGGGGAAATGACGCTCGACGACGCTCGAATCAACCAAAAACGGGATGGCTTTGATGGGCGAATTTGGGGGAGATGAAAGCGGATTTTCTGCGCGCGACTGCGAAGCGATTCCGCAAATTTTTCTGCACAGTACCTGCACAGGCCAAAATGGCCTATTTTTCTCTTTATTTTTCAGGTGTTTCGACAAATCTGAAGATTTGGAGCGGGTGAAGGGAATCGAACCCTCGTCGTAAGCTTGGGAAGCTTCTGCTCTACCATTGAGCTACACCCGCGAGCAGCCGTGCTCTCCTCATAGCAAGGTCTAAGCGCGCTGAAAAGGGGGGCGGTCACGGGATGCCGTGGTTTCCCTACCGACTTCCCCATGCTAAGCTAAGTCGCCGCCGAGGTGGCGTTGGTGAACAGCCGTGGTTTCCCTACCGACTTCCCCATGCTAAGCTCGATGGCGTGTAACTGGTTGTTCTGACTGTGATTTTTGGGTTTTTTCAACCCCGAAATCACAGCAGAACCAGTTGGTTGCTGCCGGTTCTTTCGGTTTTTCCCGAATCGCCGACCAGAAATTCCATGCGGGCATACTGCTTTTCCGTCACTTGCAGGGCGCGCACGCTGCCCTTGCCGGGTAACCTTTTTCGCATACGCGCGAGGTGCTTGTCCACCGCATCCTGGCCCCGGCAGACGCGGGCGTATACCGACCATTGCAGCATGATATAGCCGTCGTCCTTTAAAAAGCCGCGGAAGCGGCTGGCGGTGCGGCGCTGCTCCTTGGTGCCGACGGGCAGATCGAAGAAAACGAACAGCCACATGAATCGCACGTCCTCACTTTTCATGGCGCATCGATGGCGGGTTGCAGCAGTACCGCAGCGCTGCCGGCATCAATGGCGCGTACCAGAGAAGCGGCGATTTTTTCTACCGCCGCCAGCAGAGTCAATTTTTCCTTTTCAATCCACACTGTCTCCGTCAGGACGCCGACCAAGGTCTGGCGATCTTCTTTGGACAATGCGGACGTCGATGGGTCAGGCGCGTGCTGCGCCACCAGCCTGTCGATCATCGGCCGCAAGGGTTCAATCAGATCATCCACCAGATTGAACGCATTGGTGCGCGAACGGTGATGCAGGCCGAACGCCGGCAACAAGCCACAGGCCACCAATCCTCGCGCCAAGGCGGCGCGCGCGATGGCATAACCGTAATTCAAACACGCATTGCGCCGGTCGTCCTCATTGCCGCGGCGGAAATCATCGAACAGCGCGCCCCAATAGGCGCGGGCGGCCCGCGCTTCCACGTTGTCGGGATCGCCCGATGCCACTTGCCCGGCCATGGCGCGCAATGCTTTCGCCGTGGCTGCATCACGCGCCGCCACCACCGCGGCTTGGTTGACGATCTTGGCCTTGATGATGGCCTGCCAGCAGCGTTTGCGGAACGGTTCCGAGGTTTCAACTTGCGCCTGCGCCACATGGGCCTGGGCGTAATGCTGATGAAAGGGCAACAGCATTCCCGCCGGATGATGCCTGGCGTCGGGCACAATCACCGCCACGCCCTGCGCCGCGCACGCCGACAGCATGGCGCACGTCACCGTAATCTGCGGCGTATCCAGAATCAGGCAGGCGATGTCTTCCAAGGGCAAGCGGATCGATCCGTCATCCTGATTGATGACAATCTGCCCGTCAGCAAAGCTCAGTCGGGCGGGTTTGGCGATGTGCACGCCGCGCCATGCCATGTGCGCGTTTCCTGCTTGACCTCAAAACGATTGCCGAAGCGATCCACAGTAAACTTCCTTATGGTTGATAATTTCTTAATCCCGATACTTCGGATTAGTTGATCCGGCATATTATGAAGCGATATGGCAATTTTCCCACCGTCACGGTCGAAACCTCGGTAATACCCTTCAATGACTTCGCCAGTGGACCTGATAATTTCCAGATAGCTGAACGAATAAACGCTGAAGCAAAACCGATAGCTGGAATCGATGGGTTTGCCGGATGGGATGGCGATATTGGGCGGTGTGGGGTTATTGGCGCGGTCCGCCACTTCATGGCGATAAATCGGCACCGCATAAAATTCATCCTTGCCGCGTTTATTGGGCTTGGCGAAAATATCCACCCGCACCATTTCGCCGCGATCCGCCGCGCCGCCACGCACCGGCACATCCAGTTTTTTGTTGGTCAGCAGGCGCACTTTGCGAATGACATCGCCCTTGGGGGACTTGGGCAGCTTGTCCTGCGGCCTGCCATCTATGATCCATTTTTTTATGGCTTCATAAATAGCCGTACTGCGTTCTTTCTCTTTTATCTCGTCTAATTGTTTTAATGCTTTATCAACATTAAATTTGTTTTTATCCATCCCAAGGTCTTTGATTGGTGTGCGTTTGTAAATTAGCTTTTTCCCGTCCTTATTAGCAATTTGGTTAATGGTTGCATCATGACCTTTGCCACGTGCTCTCCGCCGTTCACTGCGGGCCACAAATATGTTTTGGTAGGCTTCCTGAACTTGTTTCGAAAACTCAGGCCATGGCTGATATACTTTGCCAAGGCCACGTTTCCCCCGACCGCCAGATTTTTCTATTTTCTGGCACTCAATGGTCAGTTCATTCAGTTGCCCATTTGTAACCGCAGCAACAATCAGCGCATCGATGGCATGATGCTGAGAATTAGAATTTCTCTTACCATCGGCTCCGTATTTTAAGTGATCAAGTCCCCAGGCGTGGCGGAGTTTTGCAATGAGTGGCCCTGGTCTGGCGAAAACGTGTTGAACTCTACAAACTTTCCCATTTTTATTAACATAAGTTTCAATTGGATAGAAACATTCCAGCGCCTGCAGTAGAACCTTGGTTGCATATCTCGTGTCATTTTCATGTGACTTTGGAATACGCTCTTTGAGTTCTTGTAACTTGGTCTCCCCTTCCACAAGCAAGTTACGCTTTTTATAACCACCCATACCATCTAGTGGGTCGGATTCCTTTCCTTTACTCAAGCTGGGGAGCAACTCTACATGCGCCTTGAAACGTTCCCATTGGTTGGGTGCTTTGTCCATGAAGTATTCCCAAGGCACTCGAGCTGCTTTTTCCTGATTGCGCTCCGCATAACACAATACCAGGTTATTTAGAGAGTCATCTTTTGACCAGCTCCATGGCAATATATGATCAATTTGATAGCGTAATCCTTCAAAATCATTCGCCAGATCATCGAGATTAATATAACCGCCACCAGTTAACCCCTTTGTATAGGGGCACCATCCTTGTTGTTCACGCCATAATCTGTAGCGCAGCAGGTCATCAGTTCCATCTCGGGGTTTGCGGCCACAATCCTTCTCATATTTTTCTGCTAATTTCTTATTTCTTGCTGTCGCCTTAGCAATCCGGAGCATTTCTTCATTTTTTTTCTCGATGGACTGCCCGATATCTCTCGACAATTCTATATGCAGCCTACTAGGCAGAAAACCCAGGCCATGCACTATAGCTGCGAACTGCTTTATTGCCTCGGTTACGGCTTTACGAGCCCCAGGAGATGTAACAGCGGGATATTTTGGGTGATTAATTATCTCTATTATTTTTTTACGGGTCTTCTGTATTCCCTCACATCGTAACTCATGGCTGTTATTTAATTGTTCGAAGGGCAGCTGCATAGGCATTTCGTGATTCCAGCCATGTTCCTTGCACGCTTGAACGTAGTCCTTTCCTTCGAGCATTTTTTCGCTTAACATCCGTGCAGCTATAAGGGAAATACCGCCTGCGCCGCGAAAAAAGCGCAAGTCGCCTTTTCGTGCCGACTGCTCAATAGTTGTCATTTCTTCTGGAGATAATCCTAATTTTTGCAATTCTGAAATAATTGAACGAATATCTCCGAAAAAGGATAATTTGCGTGCAATATCGTCATAAATTGGGTCATCAGGTTTGCGATTTGGCAAAAGTTGCCATAGAGTGTAAGTGCCACGGGCGGCAGAACCGCGAGCTGCTACAATGTCTTTATTTTCGTCCTTTGGGGAATTCTTGAATTTAATTTCTGTAGGTAGCTGCAATACTTTTCTTAAATCTAGCCAGCTGTAAGATTCCGCATATCCAAACGCTTCCATAATTTTTTCTATTTCGGCTGAAGTAAGTTTTTCCCGATTTAGGAAACGGATGTTCGTTAATTTTTGTAGAAATCTATATTTTTCATAGGTAGGAGAGAACTTAGGCGCTCGCTTGATGGTATTTCCATCAGAATCCGATAAAAATGGACATGCGCCGACTTTTTCTTCTCCGTTTTGTCCTTGCGCAACATTCCAGGCAAGTTTTCCGAACTCTTCTTGTAATTTTTCTGTGGCAATGAGAGAGCCGAAATTACGTTGTTCATCAAATATCCGTTTGACCTCCTTTATAAGATGACGTCGCCGGATGATTGCGATATATTGGTGATCGCGGTTTCTTTTCTGATTTACACCTAACTTATCATTTCGAATGCCTTCTAACATAGCCTCCCCTACAGTCATTCTGTCACCTGATAGGAGAGCATCCATCCTTGCTATTGCACTTTCAAAATTATTTTCTCTTGCGTGCGAATCTTCTTTTTTTCTTTTCTTAGGTTTCTTTTCTGGATCGTTAAGTCTTAAGTCAGAATTATCACCGGATTTTGAATTAGGTTCATATCCTCGGTGAACCGCTATATGATATAAAGCGCGGAATAGCTCATATCCGTTTAGTTTCCTAATTAATGCATCTCGGCGTAGCTCGTACGGACAAATATTCACAGGCAGATGAAATATTGCTTCAGCCTTCCTCTTGCCATTATGGAAAAGTATTTCATGGTCGTCGGTCGGGATAATGTTGGCCTGGTAAAAAAGTTGCCGTATTTGTTGTAATCTTTTTTTCTGTCGCCGCAATGTTCTCCGCGTCCTTTTATATTCACCGCGGTTCCTGGATTTTGATACCCATTTATTACTTTCTTTAGACTCAATTGGATCAAAAAGCCAAACACCTGCGGCTGTAAAATCTTTGGACATGGTATCGAGACTTGATGAAAGTGGTTGATGTGCGCGTTGATCGATTTGCAGAATATGCTTATTTTTGATATCAAGAAAACCCCACCCAACGGAGCTGGTGCCGACATCCATACCCATGACATAGTTGGGATGCAGCTGAGTTAATTTATCCATCTCTACCCCCATTCGCCATATTCCCTTATGGCGAGCATCCGGTACTTGACCGGGCCTTGTCAATCTGCTTCTATATCTTCGGGAAGTCTGAAGGGAAACCACGGTAACATGGTTTTCCATGAAGAAGAGTGATCCCGTCGTCAGGAAACTGACGGCGGGAAATCTCTTTTTAAGGGTAAGCCGTCCTACACTCCCCGATTGCCAGGCTTGCGCGCTTCGGCGACACTTATCCCCATGACCATCGCCCTCCCCCTCACGCCTGCCGCGCCGCCCCTCGACCCGGCGAAGTTCCGCGATCCCCGCGTTACCGCCACGGGCGAGGCGCGCGCCGAGGTGGCCTTCCAGGGCCTGAAAATCCTGTGGTTCAACACCGGCACGCTGTGCAACCTGGAATGCGCCGGCTGCTATATCGAGTCCAGCCCCAAAAACGACCGCCTGGCCTACCTCACGGCGACCGAGGCGCGTGCCTTTTTCGAGGAGATCGCCCGCGACCATCTGCCGGTTGAGGACATCGGCCTGACCGGCGGCGAGCCGTTCATGAACCCCGACATATTTGACATCATGGGCGAGGCCTTGGGGCGGGGCTTTCGGGTACTGGTGCTGACCAACGCCCTGCGGCCGATGCTGCGCTTCCAGGAGCGGCTGTTGGCGCTGCACCGCGCCCATGCCGGGCGGTTGACCGTGCGCGTCTCCATCGACCATCCCGAACCCGAACGTCATGAGAGGCTGCGCGGTCCCGGCTCCTGGACGCCGATGATTAAGGGCGTGCGTTGGCTTATCGCCCATGGCTTTACCGTCCACGTCGCGGGCCGCACCGTGTTCGGCGAGCCGCAAGCGGAGCTGCGCGCCGCCTATGCCCGGCTGTTCGCCGAGCTGGGGCTGGCCATCGATGCCAACGATCCGGCCGCCCTGGTGCTGTTCCCGGAAATGGACGCCAGTCGCGACGTGCCGGAAATCACTACCGCCTGCTGGGGCATCCTGGGCGTCCGGCCAGAGGACATGATGTGCGCCTCCAGCCGCATGGTGATCAAGCGCAGGGGAGCCGCGTCGCCGGCAGTGGTCGCCTGCACGCTGTTGCCCTATGACCCGCAATTCGAATTGGGGCCGACCTTGGCCGCGGCGGCCCGGCCGGTCGCCCTCAATCACCCGCACTGCGCCCGCTTTTGCGTGCTCGGCGGCGCCTCCTGTTCCCGTTAGCTTGACCTTTCCCGGTTCCCTGCCTAAAGAGGTCGCACGCCATCCGACCGATAGGACCCCACCATGAAACATAAGACCGGCTTTAATCGCTCTATCACCAAGAATTGGCGGCTACCCACCAAACTCCTGCGCGCCGGCACCTGGCGCAGCGAGCTGGGCGAGACCAGCGAGGCCATCTTCATGACCTCGGGCTATGCCTATGAGGCGGCCGAGGACGCCGCTGACCGCTTCGCCGGCGTCCAGGACGGCTATACCTATTCGCGGCTCCGCAACCCCTCCAACGCCATGCTGGAGGAGCGTCTGGCGATGATCGAAGGGGCGGAAACCTGCCGCGCCACCGCCAGCGGCATGGCGGCGGTGGCGGCGGCGATTTTGTGCCAGGTGCGGACCGGCGACCACGTGGTCAGCGGCAAGGCGCTGTTCGGCTCGTGCCGCTGGATCATTGACAACCTGCTGCCTCGTTACGGCGTGGAAACCACCCTGGTGGACGGCCGCGACTTGGACGCCTGGGCGCGGGCGGTCAAGCCCAACACCAAGGTGTTTTTCTTGGAATCCCCCGCCAATCCCACCCTCGACATCGTCGATATCGCCGCCGTCTGCCGCATCGCCAAGGCGGCCGGCGCGCGGGTGGTGGTGGACAACGTGTTCGCCACGCCCCTGTTGCAGCGGCCGCTGGAGATGGGGGCGGATATCGTCGTCTATTCCACCACCAAGCACATCGACGGCCAGGGGCGGTGCCTGGGCGGCGCCATCCTGTGCTCCAATGCGTTTCTTGCTGACCCCCTGCTGCCCTATTTGCGCAACACCGGGCCGACGCAAAGCCCGTTTAACGCCTGGGTGCTGCTCAAAGGCATGGAAACCCTCGATCTACGGGTCGAGCGGATGTGCGCCAACGCCGCCCGGGCGGCGGATTTCCTGGCCGCCCAGCCCAAACTGCAAAAGGTCATGTACCCAGGGCGCAAGGACCACCCGCAGCACGATCTCGCCATGCGCCAGATGGGCGGCGTCGGCGGCAGCATCCTGGTGTTTCATGTGCCGGAAGGGCGGGCGCAGGCGTTCGCGCTATTGAACGCCTTGCAGATGGTCGACATTTCCAACAACATCGGCGACGCCAAAAGCCTGATGACCCATCCCGCCAGCACCACCCACCAGGGACTGACGGCGGCGGCGCGGGCTGAGCTCGGCATTGGCGAGGGCATGCTGCGCCTCTCCGTGGGGCTGGAGCACCCGGACGACCTGATCGAAGACCTCGGCCAAGCCTTGGCCAAGGTGGGGCTTGGCGGCTGACGGCACGGGCCTTTACAAGCCCTTGCCGCGGCGCAAGAATATTCAAGGTTCAGGGTTCTGGCGGTGAACAGTAGGGCTTGGCGATGTACAGGGCGACCACGCGCAATATCCAGGTGACGGTGGAGCCCCGCTACATGGAAGAGCGCTCCGAACCCGCCGAGGCGCGCTATATGTGGGCTTATCGGGTGATGATCGAAAACCAGGGCGGCGAGACGGTGCGCTTGAAAAGCCGCTATTGGCAAATCACCGATGCCCTGGGCCGGGTGCAGGAGGTGCGCGGCGAGGGCGTGGTCGGCGAACAGCCGGTGCTGCAACCGGGCGAAGCCTTCGAATATACCAGCGGCGCGCCCCTGGCGACGCCGTCGGGGGTCATGGTTGGCAGTTTTTTGATGACCACCGGCGCGGGCGACGTGTTCGAAGTGGCGATCCCGGCCTTTTCTCTCGATAGCCCTTATGAAAAGCGGTCGGTGAATTAACATGGCGGCAGACAGCAACGCCGGCCGTCCCTCCCGCCGCGAGGCGGAAGCGGCGGTGCGCACGCTTCTTAAATGGGCCGGCGACGATCCGACGCGGGAAGGTCTGAAGGATACGCCGCGCCGGGTGGCCAGCGCCTTTGAGGAATATTTCGCTGGCTACGGGCAAGACCCGGTGGCCTACCTCGAACGCACGTTCGAGGAGGTTGAGGGCTATGACGAGATGGTGGTGCTGCGCGACATCGCCTTTGAATCGTTTTGCGAGCACCACATGGCGCCGATCATCGGTCATGCCCATGTCGGCTATTTGCCAAAAGATCGCGTGGTCGGTATTTCCAAGCTCGCCCGGGTGGTCGAAGCCTTCGCCAAGCGCTTGCAGGTGCAGGAGAAGATGACGGCGCAGATCGCCAATACCATTCACGACGTGCTGCGTCCCTTAGGCGTGGCGGTGGTGATTGAGGCGGCGCATCAATGCATGACCACCCGCGGCGTCCATAAGCGCGGCGTCACCATGGTCACCAGCACCATGCTCGGCGCATTTCGCCATGACGAAAAAACCCGGCGGGAGTTTCTGGCCGTGATCGGCAATCCGCGCAGCCGGACGAGCGACTGAGCGCGAAGAAAAAGGGGGGTAGAGTGCTCGACCTCAGGCCAGTACTCTATATCAATGGCTTGATATTGGCGGTGCTGGGCGTCGGTATGACCGTGCCGGCGCTCATTGATTATTCTTTCGCCAATCCTGACTGGCAAGTGTTTATGGCGGCGTCCGCAACCTCGCTATTTGTGGCCGGCGCGCTTATTTTCGCCAACCGCGGCGCATATGATCGCTTGACCACCCGGCAGGCTTTTATTCTTACCGTGTCGGCATGGCTCATTCTGCCGACGTTCGGTGCGTTGCCGTTTGCTTATTCCGCGCTTCAAGTCGATTACGCCGGAGCTTACTTCGAGGCGATGTCGGGACTGACCACCACCGGCGCCACGGTGCTGGTGGGGCTTGATACCGCGCCGCCGGGCATCCTGATGTGGCGGGCGATTCTTAATTGGCTTGGCGGCGTCGGCATCATCGCCATGGCAATCGCGGTGTTGCCCATGCTGCAAATCGCCGGTTATCAGCTCTTCAGAATGGAGTCCTCGGACAACTCGGAAAAAATCGTACCACGAGTATCGCAGCTCGCCGGCATTATTCTTATGGTCTATGTGGGTATAACAATCGTTTGCATCATTGCGTATGACGCTTCTGGCATGACATTTTTCGAAGCAGTGGCGCACGCGTTCGCGACAGTAGCGACGGGAGGGTTCTCGACTTCAGACGCATCCTTTGGTCATTTCAACAGCCCGCTTCTGGATTTTTGGGCAACACTATTTATGGCATTGTCAGCACTACCCTATACGCTCTATTTCCAGGCCATACGCGGGCGTCCCCTATCTTTGATCAAGGATGACCAAGTGCGATTATTTTTTATGGTGCTGGCGGGTCTTATCGGCATTGCTTCATTGTGGCTGGTCCTATTCAAGGACTATGCGCCGCTGACTGCGTTGCGATACGCCTCGTTTAACCTCGTTTCCGTTGTCACCACTACCGGCTTCGTCTCGACAGATTACCAGACCTGGGGCGCGTTCGCCGCCGGCCTGTTTTTCTTTGCAACCTTTCTTGGCGGATGTTCGGGGTCAAGCACCGGCGCCATCAAGATGTTTCGGTTCCGCGTTCTCTTTTCCATGGCTTATGCGCAGGCACGCAAGCTCCTGCAGCCAAGCAGCGTGCTTCCCGCCCGCTATAACGGACGGCCAGTACCAACGACAGTCATGGGATCCGTGGCGAGTTTCTTTTTTCTCTATGTTGTTGTGTTCTTGATCTTCACGATTGCCTGTCTGGCGACCGGCGTTGATCTCATTACGGCGGCTTCCGGCGTTGCTCAAGCGATGGGAAATGTTGGCCCTGGATTGGGCGATATCATCGGTCCGGCTGGTAACTGCCAATCTCTGCCTGCCAGCACCAAGTGGCTTTTCTCTTTGGCGATGCTGGTGGGACGCCTGGAGCTTCTCACCGTACTCGTGCTGTTCACGCCTGGTTTCTGGCGGGGGTAAGAATATTTATGTGGTCGGCAAAATTTGTCATTGCGAGAACCCCAGACTTGATCCGGGGGACGAAGCAATCCATAACCATTTTTCTTATGCTGCTTGCTGGATTGCTTCGCCTTGATCAGGGCTCGCAATGACGACAAGTATAGCTCAGAATAATCCTAATTAAATTCCGACAGCACAAACCGGTATTCGGTCTTGCAGAATTCGCAGGTGGCGGAGATGATATTTTCTTCTGCCATGTCGCGTCTCTCTTCCTGTGAGAAGGAGGAGATGATGAGCCGCAATCGTTCCTCGCTGCAGCGGCAACCGAGCGCCACGTGCGACGGTGCGAACACCCGCACGCCATCTTCGTGAAACAGACGATAAAGCACATCGTGCAGGCTGAGTGCGGGATCAAGCAGTTCATCCCGTCTGACGCTTTGCATCAAGGCGCGGACATGCCGCCAATTCTCCTCAGAAACGCCATCATCCTGGAGCTTTGCGCCGCTAGGCAGATGTTGGATCAGCAAGCAGGCGGCGCGCCAGCGCGGACCATCGCCGTCATCCACCTTGGCGCAATGGGCGATGATTTCGGATGGCAGTTGTTCTGAGTTGAGGAAATATGAACGCACCGCGCGATCCAGCGACGCGCCGGTCAGCTCGACGATGCCTTGATAGCGTTCGGCGTATCGGCCCTGATCGAGGGTGAAGACCAGACGTCCCTGTCCCATCAGCATGCCAAGGTCAAAAGGTCCATCGCCCAGCGCCGCCAGACGCGTATCATCATAGCGCGCATAGCCGCGCACGATGCCGCCGATGGATACCGAACCGTCAGCGCCGGCGGCGGCGGCGTAATCGGCGACGATTACCGAAACCGGCCCATCGCCGCTCGCCTGTAGGGTGAAGATGCCCTCGAACTTCATCATGCTGCCAAGGAGCGCGGCATAGAGCAACGCCTCGCCGAGGAGGGCGGATACCGCATCGGGATAATCATGGCGGGTGATGATATCGTCGACCACCTCGTCGAGACGGGCGATGCGGCCGCGCACGTCGCGCCCTTCGATGGTGAAGGGCACGACGACATCGGCGTGGACGCGCTCGACGGCTTCCAATTCGAAGGGCATGTCAGTCAAGCTTACCGAGGCACCACATGAGAATGGCCTTTTGCACGTGGAGGCGGTTTTCCGCTTCGTCCCAGACCACGGAGCGCGGGCCATCGAGCACCTCGGCCGTCACTTCCTTGCCGCGATAGGCCGGCAGACAGTGCATGAACACGGCGTCGGGTTTCGCCTTTTTCATCAGCGCGGCATTGATCTGATAGGGTTTGAGCGCCGCCAGGCGCTCTTCCACGTCGGTATCGCCCATGGATACCCAGGTATCGGCGATCAGGCAATCGCTGCCGTCGGCGGCGTAGGCCGGATCATCGCTCAAAGTCACCTTGCCGCCATTGGCGTTCGCCCACTCGATCTCGCCTTGCGGTGGCCGATAGCCGGCGGGACAGGCTAAGCGCAGCTCGCAGGAAAATCGCGCGGCGGCGTGAATCCAGGTTACCGCCATGTTGTTGCCATCGCCGATCCAGCTGATGCGTTTGCCGGCGATGGGTCCGCGCGCTTCCTCGAAGGTCATGACGTCAGCCATCACTTGGCAGGGATGGCTGCGGTTGGTCAGTGCGTTGATCACCGGCACTTCTGACTCATGGGCCAACTCCTGCACCATGTCATGGCGATTGGCGCGGATCATGATGGCGTCGACATAGCGCGACAGCACGCGGGCGGTGTCGGCGACGGATTCGCCGCGGCCCAGCTGCGTGTCCTGGCCCTGCATGACCACGGTGGAACCGCCCAATTGGCGCATTGCCATCTCGAAGGAGACGCGGGTGCGAGTGGATGATTTCTCGAAAATCATCGCCAGCGTGTAATCGGCCAAGGGTGCGCCGCTATCGATCTTGCCCTTGGGCCAACCGGCGCGGCGGCGCTTCATATCGAAGGCCGTTTCCAGAATGCGCCGCAGCGTGGCTGCCGGCAATGCGTCGAGGTCGAGAAAGTGCCGGGTTGTCATAAGGCGGTCTCCTTTACGCCTCAGCCGGCGTCACGGCGGCGAACGTTTCGTCGAGAAGCGCGATCGCTTCATCCACATGGGCGCGCTCGATGATCAACGGCGGCAAGAGACGCATCACGTTATCGCCCGCCACCGCCACCAGAAGGCCGCGCCCCCGAGCCGCCGTTACGATATCCGCCGGCGGCAGTTTGAGCCGTAAGCCCAGCATTAGGCCCGAACCGCGCACGTTGTCGATGACCGCCGGATGCCGATTGGCCAGCGCCACCAGTTGCGCGCGCATGTAGTCGGCGGTGTCAATCACAGTTTTCAGGAAGCCGGGTTTGAGAATTTCGCTCAGCACCGCGTTGCCCACCGCCATGGCCAACGGATTGCCACCGTAGGTCGAGCCGTGGCTGCCCACCGTCATGCCTTCGGCGGCGCGCGCCGTGGCCAGACACGCGCCCAAGGGAAAGCCGCCGCCGATGCCCTTAGCCACCGCCATGATGTCAGGGGCAACGCGTGTCCATTCATGTGCAAAGAGTTTGCCCGAGCGACCCATGCCGCATTGAATTTCATCGAAGATCAGCAGCAGGTTGTGCTCGTCGGCCAGCGTGCGCAATCCTTGCAGAAATTCGGCGCTGGCCGGACGCACGCCGCCTTCGCCTTGCACCGGCTCGATCATGATCGCCGCAGTTTCCTCGCCGATGGCGGCGCGGGTCGCCGCCAGATTGCCGAACGACACTTGATCAAAGCCGTCCACTTTGGGGCCGAAGCCTTTCAATAGCTTTTCCTGGCCCGAGGCGGCGATGGTCGCCAGCGTGCGGCCATGAAACGCACCCTCGAAGGTAATGATGCGGAAGCGCTCTGGCCTGCCGATATGGGATTGATATTTGCGCGCCATTTTGATGGCGCACTCCACCGCCTCGGCGCCGGAGTTGCCGAAGAACACGGTATCGGCGAAGGTGGCGTTCACTAGGCGGGCGGCGAGCTCTTCCTGTCCCGGGATGCGAAACAGGTTGGAGGCGTGCCACAGCTTCTTGGCCTGCGTTTCCAGCGCCGCGACCAGCGCCGGGTGACAGTGGCCCAGACAATTGACCGCGACGCCGGCGACGAAATCGAGATAACGCTTGCCGTCGGTATCGTAAAGATAAGGCCCCTCGCCGCGCTCGACCCGCAGGTCGGCGCGCGCATAGGCCGGCAACAACGGCGGCATCAGCGACTGCTGCGGATCGTCCAAGCGGCTGTTCTTCATCGCAAAGGCCCCTGCCCCTCACAAGGGGGCTTCGAAAAGCCGGGGATTATGGGGACTCAACCCCCCATAGTCAATGGACGAAAATGGGGACGAAAACGGCGGTCAATAACGCAGTTTATAACCACGTTTAAAGAGCGCGTAGCAGGCCAGCCATAGGATGGCATTGATCGCCAAGGTAGCGGCAACGCCGACGGCGATGTCGCTGTCGGCGCGGCCCAAGAAGCCGAAGCGGAAGCCGTCGATCAAGTAGAAGAAGGGATTGAAGTGGCTCATCGTGCGCCAGGCGCCGGGCAGGCGGTCGATGGTATAAAAGGTGCCGGAGAGGAGCGACAGCGGCGTGACGATGAAGTTGGTGACCGCCGCGGTATGGTCGAACTTGTCGGCCCAGATGCCGGTCAGGACGCCGATCAGCGACAGCATCAGGGCGGCGCTGACGCCGAAATAAAGGATCGCCCACAGGTGGCTTAAGGTCAGCGGCACGAAGGGCAGCATGAGGAGCGTCACCGCAATGCCCACCACCACGCCGCGGGTCAGGCCGCCCATGGCATAGCCGAAGGTCAGCTCGCCGGGGCTTAAAGGCGGCATCAGCACGTCGACGATGTTGCCCTGCACCTTGGCGATGATGAGCGAGGAGGAGGTGTTGGCGAAGGCGTTCTGCAAAATGGCCATGACGATGAGGCCAGGCCCCAGGAAAGCGGAAAACGGCGCCTCCCAGGTGGTGCGGCCGCCGCCGCCCAAGGCCAGGGCGAAAATCGCCAGGAACAACAGCGTGGTCACCGCCGGGGCGACGATGGTCTGGGTGGCGACCTTCCAGAACCGCCGCACCTCCTTGGCGTACATGGTCCACACGCCCATCCAATTGATGCGGCCGATACGGCGGACGGCGAAGCTTTGCGGGGTCTGGGGCGAGGCGGACATGCTGTCCGTCATAGCCGAGGACCGGGTGGGACGCAACTTCGGACCGATGCAGCTTGATTTTCCCGTCCCCGGGGATTAGCTAACACCAAGGTCAGAGAAGCGAGGGCACCGATGAGTTGGACCGATGAACGGATATCCCGCCTGAAGGAACTGTGGGAGAAGGGCTTGAGCGCCAGCCAGATCGCCAGCGATCTCGGCAACGTCACCCGCAATGCGGTAATCGGCAAGGCCCATCGCATGGGCCTGTCGTCGCGCCCCTCGCCGGTCAAGGCGGAGGCGCCCAAGGCGCGCGTCACGCCCAAGAAGGCGCCGGAGAAGAAGGCGATCAAGGAGCGGATCACGCTATTGCAGCTCACCGACCGCATGTGCAAGTGGCCGATCGGCCATCCCGGCGAGCCCGATTTCCATTTTTGCGGCAAAAAGTCCGAGCCGACGGTACCCTATTGCAAGGAGCACTGCGCCCAGGCTTATCAGACGCAAACCACGCGGCGCGACCGCCGGCCGGTTAAGGGACGGTCGTTGGGGCCGCTGCGTTAAGCCGCCGTCTTCCACCACGCCAGGGGCGACTCCAGTACGTCCGCAAACGGCTCGAAGGCCTTGCCCGAGGATTGGGCGGCGATTTCCTGTAGCCGCTTCAAGTGCGCCAGGTAGGCGGCCAAGGCGTCGAGACCGTACTTGTTGCCGATCTCGATCGCCTCGGGCAGGCTTTTAGCCGTCCACAGCGCCTTCATCAGATCAGACGCTTCCTCAGCGCTCTTTTCAAAGAAAGTGGCATATTCCCGGCTCAGCGCGGTCAGGCCATCGACGGCGGCGGCCTGGGTGGCGTCCGCAATGCAGGCCGCTTCCTCGGCGGCGATTTTCACGTCGGCGGTATCAGCGGCCAGGGTTGGGATTACTGGCTCGGCGGCAATTTCCGGCGTCGCGGCCTTGGCCGGGCGCTTGGCGGTTTTGCCGGAGGGTTTGCTTGCTGGGATTTTGCTGGTCATGGGGAGGCCTCGCTGGTGTGCTTTTCAGCGGCCAGTTTAAGCTAGATTATGTTGCGATGCAATATTTATGACGCAATGCAGCACAAAGTTCATCTAAAGATCATCGACCACCGCCAGCAGGGCGTCCAGGCAGGCATGGCCCAATATCTGCGCCCGCGCCGGCGACCAGCCATGCAGGGGATCTGGGCGGTTGGCGGCGTCCTTGAACGGCTGCTCCAGGGTCAAGGCTAAAGAGCCGAAGGTCTCAGCAACGAAATTCGAGCACATGGAAAGATCGGCCTTGCCGGGCTCGGGCACCGGATAGCCATGATCTGTTTGAAAATCCGGGCTCGCCCGCAAGAGCGCTTGGCCATAGGCGGCCGACAGCCGGGTCTGCTTTTCCGAAAGCGACGGGATGCCGGCGATGGAGGCGAGGAAATTGTACGGCAGCGCTTCGTCGCCATGGACATCGAGGCAGAAATCGACGCCATGGGCATGCATCGCCTGGCGGGTGAGATAAACCTCGGGGCTTTTCTCCAGTGAAGGCTCCTTCCAGGTCCGGTTCAAGTTGACGCCGGCCGCGTTGGTGCGCAGGTGGCCGCGCCGGCTGCCGTCGGGGTTGATGTTGGGGATGACGCGAAACACCGCCTTATCCAACAGCCGGCCGGCCACCGGGTCGTTGGCGTCCAAAAGCCGGTCGAGCAGCCCTTCCACCAGCCACTCGGCCATGGTCTCGCCGGGATGTTGGCGGGCGATGATCCACACCCGCTTGCGGCCCGCCGCCGCCTCGCCGATGGTCAGAAGGTCCAGGTCCTGGCCGTCCAGGGTAGGTCCCAGCACCTCCAGCCGCACCCGGGAGTCCATGGCAACGCGGGCGATCAGGTCGGCGTGACGCTCCATGGAATAGGGGGCGAAGTAGGCGTAATAAACGGCGTCGTGGTCAGGCCGATGGCGGATGGTGAGCACGCCGTCGGCGTAAGTCGTGGGCACGCGAAACCAGCTCTGCCGGTCATAGGACGCGACCGCCCGGTAATCCTCAAAGCCCTTCGGATAAGCTGCGCCGCTTGCATTCATGATTTTGAGCGCGCAGTCCTGATGGCGCGCGCCGGAGAGGCGGAAATAGAACCACTGATAAAAATCGGACTGATTATCTTTTCTAATTTCCAGCTCGATGTTCGCCGGATCAAGGATCGAGCGGCAGATGATGTTGCCGCCATCGAAAGCGTCGGTAATGCGCAGCATGGTGGGATGAGCCCTTATCTGAACTTATGGGCGCAACCATATCGGCGCGCAACGAATATGGCAACTACTCCGGCCAGGCGCGATTTAAGATCGCCTCGACATCGACGCCCAGCGGCAGCGTGCCGTAGGTGCGGCCGTGATCGCCAGCGATACGGGTGGCGATGAAGGCGTCGGCCACGCTAGCCGGCGCGTAACGGAGGAGGAGCGAGGCTTGCAGCAATTGGGCGGTGCGTTCGGCAAGGCTGCGGGCGCGCTGTTCGCTGCCGGTTTTGTCGCGCC
Source organism: Sphingomonadales bacterium (assembly GCA_019455285.1). Taxonomy (GTDB): domain Bacteria; phylum Pseudomonadota; class Alphaproteobacteria; order Sphingomonadales; family Govanellaceae; genus PRO5. The sequence continues at coordinate 3,155 of JACFMS010000002.1, read as the reverse complement.
AAGCTTGGCGCAAAGATCCGCTTGCCTGATCGAAGCGGGCGTCGCTGCCCCGAGCGGCGGCGATTTCCGCCAACACGGCGTCAAGCGCCCCGGCCTCCCGTTCCGCCGCGCGCAGGATATCAAGGCAGATGACGTTGCCCGAGCCTTCCCAAATGCTGTTGACCGGCGCTTCGCGGTAAAGCCGCGCCAGGATCGATTCTTCCACATAACCGATGCCGCCCAGACACTCCATGGCTTCGTAGACATAATTGGCGGCCAGCTTGTTGAGCCAGAACTTGGCGAGGGCGACGCCGATGCGGGCAAACCGCGCCGCATCTTGGTTGGTTGCGGATTGGTCATAGGCGTGGGCGACGCGAAACAACAGCGCCATCGCCGCTTCCCATTCGATGGCGAGATCAGCAAGCACGGCGCGCATCAGCGGCTGATCGATGAGCCGGCGCTGAAAGGCAATGCGATGGCGCGCATGGTGAATGGCTTGCAGCAACGCCTGGCGCATCAGCGCCACCGGCGCCATGGAAGCATCCAGCCGGGTGTGGTGTACCATCTCCAGAATGGTTTTCACGCCGCGCCCCGGCTCGCCCACCGGCATACCCAAGGTGCCATCATATTCGATTTCACTGGAGGCGTTGGAGCAATTGCCGAGCTTGTCCTTCAGGCGCTGGATGAAGAACGGATTGCGCGCGCCGTCGGGCAACACCCGCGGCACGAAAAAGCAGCTTAAGCCATCGTCGGTTTGCGCCAGCGTCAAAAAGGCGTCCGACATCGGCGCAGAACAGAACCATTTATGGCCCTTCAGGACAAACCAGCCATCGCCGGCGGATGTCGCCCGGGTGGTGTTGCTGCGCACGTCCGAACCACCCTGCTTTTCGGTCATCGCCATGCCCATGGTGGCGGCGGTCTTTTCCGCCACCGGCAAGAGACGCGGATCATAGGCGCGGGCGAGCAGCTTTTGCTCCCACTCGCCGGCGATTTGCGGGCTGCGGCGGATCACCGGCACGGCGGCGTAGGTCATGGTCATCGGACAGCACACGCCGCCCTCGACCTGGCCGAACAGGTATTCCAGCGCCACGTGGGCGACATGGCCGCCGGGCTCTTTTGCCGTCCAGGCGATGGAGGGGATGCCGTGCGCGGCGGCGAGCCGCATCAGCTCGTGATAGGCGGGGTGAAAGCTCACCTCGTCGATCCGCCGGCCGTAGCGGTCGAAGGCGGCCAGTTCCGGCTTGTGGCGGTTGGCGGCATCGGCCAGGTCATACGTCTCCGCCCGCCCCATGATCCGCCCGAAGGCTTGGATCTCCGGGCGCGCCCATGCTGCGCCGTAACGGCTCAGCGCTTCCTGCAGCGGTAGATCACCGGCGAAAAGATCGATATCGCCCAATAGCGGCGGCTGGTTGGCGACCTCATGGGTCGGCAGGGTGGAGATCGAATAGGGCGAAGCCATGGCGCACCTCCGTATCCTCAGTTTACGCTACTTTGATCGAAATGCCCAAGGCGCTTGACGGCTTTGCGGCGATTGTGGCCATATGCGCTGGAACGACAGGCAAGGGGGACGCTAGGCATGAACGAGTTCTTCGGCCATCCGCGGGGGCTAGCCGTCTGTTTCCTGACCGAGATGTGGGAGCGCTTCAGCTACTATGGCATGCGGGCGCTGCTGACGCTTTATCTGGTTAAGCATTTCCTGTTTTCCGACCACGCCTCTTATGAAATTTTCGGTGCCTATACCACGCTGGTGTACTTAGGCCCGGTGGTCGGCGGCTACATCGCCGATAAGTATCTGGGATCTCGCAAGGCAGTTACCTTGGGCGCGATTCTCCTCGTGCTCGGGCATTTCGGCATGGCGTTCGAGGGCGCCGACGCCATCGAGCGCATCGCGGCGGATGGCGCGCGCATCATCGAGCGCGATCCGGTCTATTTGCAGATATTCTATTTCTCGCTGGCGCTGATCTGCGTCGGCGTCGCTTTCTTGAAGCCCAATATCTCCACCATCGTCGGCGCCTTATACGAAGAAGGCGATCCGCGCCGTGATTCTGGCTTCACCATTTTCTACATGGGGATAAATCTGGGCGCCGCCATCGCCGCCATCGTCTGCGGCTATTTGGGCGAAACGTTCGGCTGGAAATACGGTTTCGGGCTCGCTGGCATCGGCATGCTGATCGGCTTGACCGTATTCTTGCGCGGCCAGAAGCACCTGATGGGACGAACCGAACCGCCAGATACGGCGGCGTTGAAAGCGCGCACTAAAATCGGTCTATCATTGGAGTGGACGATATATCTGTGCGCCATCGCCAGCGTCGGCCTGACGTGGACTCTGGTGCAAAGCTATGCCCTGGTCGGCTTGCTGCTGGGCGGCACGGGCGTTGTCGTGGTGCTGCTGATCCTGTTCGTTTCATTCTTCAGGTGCGCACCCGTGGAACGCGACCGCATGCTGGTGGCCTCGACCTTGATTGCCTTTTCGGTGCTGTTCTGGTCGCTGTTCGAGCAGGCGGGCAGCTCATTGAACTTGTTCGCCGACCGCGCCGTCAATCGCGTGGTAATGGGCTATGAAATCAAGGCGTCGATCTTCCAGTCTTTGAACTCGATTTTCATCATCACTCTGGCGCCGTTGTTTGCCGTGTTGTGGGTTGCGCTCGCCAAGCGTAAGCGGGAACCTAGCACGCCCACCAAGTTCGCCCTGGCGCTGTTTCAGGTCGGCCTTGGGTTTCTGGCCTTGGCATTCGGCGCCGGTCTCGCCGGCGCTGACGGCAAGGTGGCGGTGATATGGCTGGTGCTGGCTTATTTTCTGCACACCACCGGCGAGTTGTGCTTATCGCCGGTAGGCCTCTCCATGATCACCAAGCTGTCGATCAAGCGGCTGGTTGGTTTCATGATGGGAGTGTGGTTTCTTTCCAGCGCTGCGGCGCAGTACATCGGCTCGATCATCGCCAAGCAGATGAGCGTATCGGGCGAGAACGGCGCGGCAGTCGATTCTGCTACAGCGCTTGCCACCTACGGCAGCGTCTTTCAAAGCATCGGCTGGCTGGGCATTGCCGTCGGCGTCGTGGCGCTGATTGCCTCTCCGCTATTACGACGCGGCATGCATGGGGTGCATTAGGCGCAAAATTTTCCTTTCCGTCATTCCCGCGCAAGCGGGAAGGTGGATTCACGGTTGAAGTGCAACG
>JACFMS010000023.1 GCA_019455285.1 Sphingomonadales bacterium | reverse complement strand
TGGAGGCGGCGAGCACGGGCGACCGTGATCTTGTCCTCCTCGGAGAGCTCTTCCATACCGAGGATCGCGATGATGTCCTGCAGTTCCTTGTACTTCTGGAGGATCCGCTGGACTTCGCGGGCCACGGAGTAGTGCTCCTCGCCGACGACGCCCGGATCGAGGATGCGGGAGGTCGAGGCGAGCGGGTCCACCGCCGGGTAGATGCCCATCTCGGAGATGGCGCGGTTCAGGTTGGTGGTGGCGTCCAGGTGAAGGAACGCGGTGGCCGGAGCGGGGTCGGTGTAGTCGTCGGCGGGCACGTAGATGGCCTGGATCGAGGTGACCGAGCCATTCTTGGTCGAGGTGATGCGCTCCTGGAGGGCACCCATCTCGGTGGCCAGGGTGGGCTGGTAGCCGACGGCCGAGGGCATGCGGCCCAGCAGCGCCGAGACCTCGGAACCCGCCTGGGTGAAGCGGAAGATGTTGTCCACGAAGAACAGCACGTCGGTGCCCGACTGGTCGCGGAACTGCTCGGCCAGCGTCAGGCCGGTCAGCGCCACCCGGGCGCGGGCGCCCGGCGGCTCGTTCATCTGGCCGTAAACCAGCGCCACCTTGGAGCCTTCGGATACTGCCTTGCCGTCGGCATCGGTCTTGATGACCCCCGATTCCATCATTTCGTGATAGAGGTCGTTGCCTTCGCGGGTACGCTCGCCGACGCCGGCGAACACCGAGTAGCCGCCGTGGCCCTTGGCGATGTTGTTGATCAGTTCCATGATCAGCACGGTCTTGCCCACGCCGGCGCCGCCGAAGAGGCCGATCTTGCCGCCCTTGGCGTAAGGAGCGAGCAAGTCCACCACCTTGATGCCGGTGACCAGCACCTGGGCTTCCGTCGACTGGTCGACGAAGGCCGGGGCCGGGGCATGGATCGGCGCTTTGCCTTTGGTCGGCACCGGGCCCAACTGGTCGATGGGCTCGCCGATGACGTTCATGATGCGGCCCAAGGTTTCCGGTCCCACCGGCACCGAGATCGGCGCGCCGGTGTCGGTCACTTCCTGGCCGCGCACCATGCCTTCGGTGGCGTCCATGGCGATGGTGCGCACCGTGTTCTCGCCCAAGTGCTGCGCCACTTCGAGCACCAGACGGTTGCCCTGATTGGTGGTTTCCAGCGCGTTCAAGATATCCGGCAGATGGTCTTCGAACTGCACGTCGACCACCGCGCCGATCACCTGGGTCACACGACCGATATTCTTCTTGGCCATTGGTCCTAAACTCCTAGGGTCAGTCCCTTAAATTCTCGTCTTAAAGCGCCTCGGCGCCGGAAATAATCTCGATCAGTTCCTTGGTGATCGCCGCCTGCCGGGTGCGGTTGTAGGTCAACGTCAGACGGTTGATCATGTCGCCGGCGTTGCGGGTGGCGCTGTCCATGGCGGTCATGCGCGCGCCCTGCTCGCTGGCGGCGTTTTCAAGCAGCGCCCGAAACACCTGGACGCGCACGTTGCGCGGCAACAGATCGGCGACGATCTCCGCCTCGTCCGGCTCGTACTCGTAAATCGCCCCCTTCAGATCGGGGCCATTACCCTTGCCGGCTTCCGGCAGCGCCGTCGGGATCAGCTGCTGACGGGTCACCACCTGGGTCAGCGCCGATTTGAAGGCGGCGTAATAAAGCACGCAGACGTCAAAGGCCCCCGCATCGAACAGCGACAACACCTTGTCGGCGATGGGCGCGGCGTCGGCGAAGCTGACGCGCTTGACGTGGGACAGCTCGATGGCGTCGATGATGCGGTCCTTGTGCTCGCGGCGCATGACCTGGAACGCCTTGCGGCCGACGCAGAGGATTTTCACCGTCTTGCCGCTGGCCAACAGACGGGCGATCTCGCCCCGGGCGGCGCGGATGATGTTGGTGTTGAACGCGCCGCACAGGCCGCGGTCGGAGGTGGCGACGACGATGAGATAGGTGTCGTCTTTGCCGGTGCCGGCAAGCAGACGCGGGGCGTCATCCTGGCCTTGCAGGCTGGCGCCGAGGGAAGCGATCACCCGCTCCATGCGTTCGGCGAAGGGACGCGCGGCTTCCGCCGCTTCCTGGGCGCGGCGCAGCTTGGAAGCGGCGACCATCTTCATGGCCTTGGTGATTTTCTGCGTCGATCGCACGCTGGCGATGCGGTTGCGCAGATCCTTCAAGCTTGCCATGGCTGACGCGACCCTTTTCTGAAAGCCTTAGCCGAAGGCCCGGGTGAACTTGTCGAGGATGGCTTTGAGCTTGGCCTCGACCTCATCCGAAATCTTCTGCTCGTCGCGAATGGCCTTCAAGATATCGGCATGATTGGCCCGCATGTCGGCCAAGAACTGCCGCTCGAAGCGGGTGATGTCACGCACCGCCACACCATCGAGATAGCCGCGCACGCCAGTGAAGATCGACACCACCTGCTCTTCCACCGGCATCGGTGAGTATTGCGCCTGCTTGAGAAGCTCGGTCAGGCGCTGGCCGCGATTGAGAAGCTTTTGCGTCGCCGCATCGAGGTCGGAGCCGAACTGGGCGAAAGCCGCCATTTCGCGGTATTGCGCCAGTTCCAGCTTGATCGAGCCGGCGACCTGCTTCATCGCCTTGGTCTGCGCCGAGGAGCCGACGCGGGACACCGATAGACCGACGTTGATGGCCGGCCGGATGCCTTGATAGAACAAGCCGGTTTCCAGGAAGATCTGACCGTCGGTGATGGAAATCACGTTGGTCGGGATGTAGGCCGAGACGTCGCCGGCCTGGGTTTCGATGATCGGCAGCGCGGTCAAGGAACCGGCGCCGTTGGCGTCGTTCATCTTCGCCGCGCGCTCCAACAGGCGGCTGTGGAGGTAGAACACGTCGCCGGGATAGGCTTCGCGGCCCGGCGGGCGGCGCAACAGCAGCGACATCTGGCGGTAGGCCACCGCCTGCTTGGACAAGTCGTCGTAGACGATGACCGCGTGCATGCCGTTGTCGCGGAAGTATTCGCCCATGGCGCAGCCGGTATAAGGCGCGAGGAATTGCAGCGGCGCCGGATCGGAGGCGGTGGCGGCGACGACGATCGAATATTGCAGCGCACCCTCTTCTTCCAGCTTTTTGACGATCTGCGCCACCGTGGAGCGCTTCTGGCCGACGGCGACGTAGACGCAATAAAGCTTCTTCTTTTCATCGCCCGAGGCGTTGACCGCCTTTTGGTTGATGAAGGTGTCGATGGCCACCGCCGTCTTGCCGGTCTGGCGGTCGCCGATAATCAGCTCGCGCTGGCCGCGGCCCACCGGCACCAGGCTGTCGATGGCTTTAAGGCCGGTCTGCATCGGTTCGTGCACCGATTTGCGCGGAATGATGCCGGGCGCCTTGACCTCGACGCGCTTGCGCGCAACGTCGCCGGTGATCGGGCCCTTGCCGTCAATGGGATTGCCGAGGCCATCCACCACCCGACCCAAGAGACCCTTGCCCACCGGCACGTCGACGATGGTGCCGGTGCGCTTGACCGTGTCGCCTTCCTTGATGCCGCGGTCATCGCCGAAGATCACGATGCCGACGTTGTCCACCTCAAGGTTCAAGGTCATGCCCTTGACGCCGCCGGGAAACTCGACCAATTCGCCCGCCTGGACGTTATCGAGCCCGTAGACGCGGGCAATGCCGTCGCCCACCGACAAGACTTTGCCGACCTCAGAGACTTCGGCCTCCGCGCCGAAGCTGGCGATCTGTTCCTTGAGGATCTTGGAAATTTCCGCGGCCCGGATGTCCATTATTGAGCCTCTTTCATAGCCGTTTGCAGGTTGTTGAGCTTGGTTTTAAGCGTCGAATCGATCATCCGCGAGCCGAGCTTGACCACCAGCCCGCCGAGAATCGAGGAATCGGTATGCGCCTGTAGGGTGACGTCGCGGCCAGCGATGGCCTTCAATTTGGCCTTCAGGGCCGCCATTTGCCCCTCGCTTAAGGGGGTGGCCGAGGTGACCTCGGCGGTGACCTCGCCGCGATGGTGGGCGAGAAGCGTGGCGTAAGCCGCGATCATGTCGGCCAAGAGGCTCAAGCGACCATTGTTGGCGATGACGCCGAGGAAATTGCGGGTCAAGGGAGCGATGCCGCTGCCCTCCAGGACGGCAAACAGGCCCTTGGCCTGATCGTCGCGCCCCAGCGCCGGACTGGTCACCAGGCGGCGAAAATCCGCGCTTTTCTCCACCAGGTCGGCCAGCGCCTTCAAATCGGCCGCCACCTGATCGAGCGCGTTGCCGTCAGCCGCCAGTTCAAACAGCGCCACGGCGTAGCGCCCGGCGACGCCGGAAACCACCGCCTTTTGATTGCCAATGTCCGCGGCTTGACCCGTGGCCACTTTTCATACCCCTGACACGAAGCCAACCGCCGCCGGCCACCTTGGGCCTTCGCGGCGCATCGACTTAAAGCGTTTATTTCTAATTCCGGAGACCTGGCGCTAACCCATTGGGAAATCGAGGTTTTCCGCACGCCGCCGAGTGTCGGAAAAAGCCCCGCCCGGGCAGCGCGCCGCTTACCTAACACAGGCCCTTTCAAACTGCAACCCGAGTCTTGAATGTACCATCCCGGATCGCCGGCCGGCGGCCCTGGCCGACACTCCCTCAAATACTTTCGATCGGTTGGAATGGCTCCGGCAACTTAAAAGCCTGCGGGCCGAAAGTTTCCAGGGCTTTTGGCGTGCGCATCTTCGCCGGCGCGCTCATGCCGATGACCTTGACGCGCTGTCCGTATTTCAGGTTCTGGGTGGGAATGGGCTCCGCCGTTTCGCGATCGACGATGCAGATCAGATCGGGGACGATGGCGCACGTCTCGCCATTGACGCGGACCACCAGATTTTCATTCTGGAAGGTCACTTCCGCCGCCGCCTTGTCGCCGCTTAAAGATTGAAGACGGCACACGCCGACGGAAAATCCCCCCGCCGTGTTGCGTTCCAGATCGACGATCTTGCCGTCGAACAGCACCTTGGCGTGACGGTAATAGTCGGTGGTGCGCAAATAATCGACCAACGACGTCACTGGGTCGCCGTCGCGCCGCCCCTTGGCGATCGCCCGGCCGATGCCCAGCGCCACCGTCAGGGTGCCGAGGATGGCCGCCTCCTTCATCTGGCGGCCGGTCATGACAAAACCGGAGATGAACACCCGCAGCCCCATTTGAATGGCCAGCGCGCGGGTCATCTCCTCGGCGATGCGGTCGGTATTTGCTTCGACGACGGCAAAATTCATGTGCTCGTCGATCACCACCAGAGGCGTGGCGCGCACCCCATGCACGCATAAGCTGTTCATTTGCAATTCCGGGAAAGCGCGCCCCATGCCGTCGGCGTCGATCACCGGCAGACCGACGCGCGCCCCTAGCATTAGCGGCAGCATCGAATTGGAGCCGCCGATCTCCGCCGGCAGTATGGCGTCGACCTTGCGCCCGAGATAGGCTTCCAGCCGACGGAAGCCGAATTCCACCTCCTCGCTGGAGGTCAGTTTTTCCAACTGTACCGTTGGCGCGCCGAAACCAGCGACCGAACAGATCAAGGCATCGTCTGCAATCTTGCTTGGCGGCAAAATCCTGGCGGGTCCGTAGGCGCGAAACGCTTCCTGGGTCACCAGCCGACCGATATAAGGATCGCCACCGCCGCCGGTGCCAAGAAAAGCCGCGCCGCGCGCCAAGTCTTCCATATCCTCGATCGCGAGGTTTAGATCCTCATCTACAACTTCAAGCGTCATGACTACCTTATGTTTTCCTTGGTGGAAGAGGAATGCTTGCTAGACATTATTTGGCAAAGAGTGCGCCATAGCCGACAAGGGCGCTGATATCCGCCCTTGCGTAGGCTCGCGGGCTGTGGCGCAGCCCAAGGCCGGCCAGCGCCACCGCCAGCGACGCGGTGGTGCGCAGAGGATTAAGGACAGGCACCATCAGACCATCTTGATGAAGCAGCGCCTGGAGCCGATCGCTGACGCCTAAAAATCCGGTACAGCCCAGCACGATGCAGTCGGCATGATCCTCGACATCGGCTTTCTTCGATTGCTCCAATAGCCGCGCCAACAGCCCTTCTGGATCATCGCCGATATGATTCACCGCAACCTCGACGGCCCGAACCGACGCCAGCTTTTCCTGTAATCCATAAATTTTGGCGTGCTTTTCCAAAAGCGGACGCACCTGATCCAGCACCGTCACCACGGCAAACTTGTGGCCCAGCATGGCCGCCACATGCATCGTCGTTTCGCCCGGACCGAGCACGGGAATCGATACCGCCTCGCGCGCCGCGTCAAGGCCAGGATCGCCCATGCAGTCGATCAACACGGCGTTAACGCCATCGCGTTCCGCTTCGATGCAGCGGGCGACGATGCCGGGCGTGGCGAAGCCGTCATCGCACATGCCCTGAATGGAGGTCGGACCCATGGTCAGGTTGACATGCGAAAACGCCACATTGACAAATTCATTCAGGCCGGCGACCTCCTCGATCTTTTGCGGCCGCGGCGTAACGTGCGGGGTAATGATGCGAACCTTAATGGTCATCAAAATATCTCCGCCAGGATGTTGCGCCGGAACAGCTTTTTGATCTTATGGCCCAATGTCATGCCCAACCACCGTCGTCAGACTGTCTTGCGATGGAAGAAACGGCCGGGGGATGACAGGCAGCGCAGCCGCGCCAACGCCGTATACCCTGCAAAAGCCACGGCAATGGCGTCCAGCGCCGGTACCCCGATGATGGCAATGAGTCCGCGCGCGGCGCAGATCCCCACCGCTGCCGCCGCCGCCCACGCCATAAAGGCGGGCAGCGAATAGGCCGGCCGCTCCGCTACGCCTTGATCCGCATATGACCCGCGCCGGATGACGAAGAAGTCGGCGATATAGATGCCCGCCACCGGCGGGATGGTGGCGCTGATCAGCACAAACAAGGGAATGAGGCTGGCGCTGACGCCGGACAAGGAGAAAGCAATGCCGATCACCCCCAATATCAATGCCAGCGATTTGAACGGCAGCCGCGGCAATGACGTGGAAATGCCCAGCGTGGCGGAATAAAGATTGCCCGAGTTGGTGGTCCAGGCGGTGAGCAATAAAAACACAAATGCCGGTATGCCGAGCCCCAAGCCGGTCATGATGGCGATCAAGTCGCGCTCGCCGGTGGCAATGCTGGGAATGGCGGCCAGCAGCAGCACCGCCGGCAGGGAAAAGGCGTAGGTGACGATGGCGGCGCCCCGCGCGTGATTGGACGAGCGGGCGAACCGCGCCACATCGGGAAAGATGGTGATGCCGGCGGCCAGCGAGCCGATGACGGCGGAGATGCCGTAGCCCAGCGGCGGACTATGGGCCGGCGCGGCGTCCAGAACGCCGGGGGCAGCCTGCCGCACGCCGTAATAAGCCATGCCGACAAGACCGATCAACAACACCGGCACCGCCCAATCAGCCAAGCGCTGCAACGCCTTGAAGCCGTAAATGGTGGTCATCACCATCAGGCCGCCGCCGGCGATGATATAGGGAGCGGTGCTGATACCGAGACCAAAGAAATCATCGCTGATGCGGCGCAGACTTTGACCGAACAGTTCCGCCGTCACCCCGAACCAACACAGCAGCGTCGCCGCCAAGACGATGCCGACCACCCGCGCCCCTTTATCGCCGAAAGCATGACGGGCGATCAGCGCCGTGGTCAGGTGACTGCGGGCGGCGATGGCGCCGGTGAATGCAGCGAGAATTGCCAGCACGGACGCGCCGATGAATATCGCCAGCATGCCGCGCCGCAGCCCCATCAAGGACCCGATCTCCGCCCCGCTGATGAACGCCGGCAAGGCAATGACGACGCCGATCTTGATGAGGGCGATCTTCCACCACGCCACGGTGGCGCTTTGCGGCACCTGCGAGCGAGAGTATTCGTTACCGGAATCGTTGACTTCCATGACCGTCTCTTAGGTTTTAGCGTTCAGCGTCGAACGGACTGACAGCATAGCTGACAATTCACTTGATAAAAAATGGGCGCGCTGAGATAGCCACAGCCAAGCCAGCGCGCCCGGTCACTGAAACAGACTAGAACTTGAATGACGCCTCCACGCCGTAGCTTGCAGGCTGGTTCGGCATACGGTTGCCCGTGAAGGTCGGGCTTACGTACAGCGCCACCCGGCTGCCCAGCAGGTTCTTGCCGTAGACGCCAACGGACCAGCCACTGTCGGATTCAAGAGCGACCTTGCCATTGATGTAGTTATGGGCGCCGCTTTTAATAACGTTGTTGAGGGTGTGATAGAAGGATCCCTCCCGGCGGTAGTTGCCATGAATGACGAGATCCAGACTATCTCCCATCGGTTCCGTCCAGGTGGCCGCCAGGTTGAACGTAAACGACGGCACCAGCGGCGACTTGTTGCCAATGATGCTATTGACTGCCGCCACGGGAACAAGCGGCGGGTTCGGATCAATTTCCAGTGCTACGGAATCGGATACGCCAAGACCCGCCGAAACCTGAAGTTTCTCGGAAGGATTGGCGGCCAGTTCCAGCTCCATGCCATCCACCCGCGACCGGGCGACATTGATCACGCCGCGGATCGGCGGCGTCGAGTTCATGTCCACGAATGAGATCTGCTGGTTGTAGTAATCAATGTGGTAGGCAGCTCCGTTCAAGGTAAGCATGCCATCCAGCAGCGTCGATTTGAAGCCGATTTCATAGTTCTTGGTCACTTCGTTGTCGAACTGGCCCGTCACCGTGTAACCGCCGGGGCGGAAGCCCTGGGCATAGCTGATATAAGTCATGATGCTGTCATTCCAGTCATAGGACACTACGGCCTTGGGCTGGAACTTCTTGAACGTCGCCGACTTTGCGGTTGCCAGCGGGTTGATGCTGTCAACCGAATCCTGCGCATCGTGGTCGTAACGGCCGGCCACGGTGAAAGTCAGCTTGTCGGTGATGTCATAATCAGCAGTGGCGAACAGCGCCCACAGCTTGCTGCGGATGTGGAGGTCGCTGTTTAGGACATTCGGCACCAGAGAGTCCATATCATAAGGATCGGCAGGTTCGTTCCCAACCAGAATGTGCTGGTTTTCCTTCCGTTTCTGATAGTAGCCGCCGAACATCCAGTGGAACGCGCCGTCGCTGTTGGACGTAAAGCGCAGTTCCTGGTTGTAAACGTTGGTCTTGAAGGTCAGATCCTGCACTACGGCCGAAGCAGACGTGTAGTCAGCATCAGCGTAGGCGTGCTGGTAGACGTGGTTGTACCCGGAAATGGAGGTTACAGTCACGCCGTCAAAGTCGTAGTCGGTCTTCAAGGACAGGTTCGACAGGCGGTCCCAGGTCTTGCCTTCGATGTTGGTCATGGTACCCGGGTTGGTTACATCGTCAACGCTGACGTAGTTACCGTTGGCGTCAATGAAATTGTAGTTGAAGTTGCCGTCATGGGGCGCCTTGTCGAGGAAGCAGCAAGAACCGGTGCCCCGGGTATAGCCGCCTTGCAGGCGGATCTTCAGGCTTTCACCCTTGTAGTATAGCTGGCCACGGCCCGACCACTGGTCAATGCCATCCACCTTCTTGTCCAGGTAGTTGTTGTGGATCAGGCCGTTGGAGTACTTGTAGTAGCCGGTAACCCGAGCATAGAGCTGATCTTCCACGAGGGGGCCGGAAAGCGCGCCAGCGACGCGCAGCGTATCGCCACGGCCGTAGGACACCTTGCCGAAGCCTTCAAAGTCGTTGGTCGGATCCTTGGTAACGATGTTAATCGCCCCGGCAATGGCGCCTTGCCCATAAAGCGCGCCTTGCGGGCCGCGCAGCACTTCGATCCGCTCAACGTCGATCAGATCCTGGTTGATGAAGTCGTTGGAGCCGTACTGCACGCCGTCGACCACGAAGGCGACCGGGGGCAGCGCGCCCTGGGCGCTGGAAATACCGCGCATGGTCAGGAAGGATTCGTTCGACCGGAAGGTGTCGCGCACAAAAAGGTTCGGCGTTAAGTTAACAAAATCACGCAAACCGTTGACGTTTGATACTTCGAGCTGCTGGGAAGTAAGCACCACGACCGAATCCGGTACCTCTTGCAGCCTTTCTTCCCGCTTACGGCTGGTTACGACGATTTCATCCATCGCCCAGGCGGCCTTTTCCGGTTCAGCGGCAATCGACGGCGGCGCCACCATGGCGCCGGCGGCCAGGATCGTTGAGGCGAGAAGGCTTCCCCATGTTCCCGTGGTTCTTAGTGTCGTCATCTGTTCTCTCCCAATGATGATGATCCGTGCTTTATCCCGAACTTGCAACGGTCCCAGTGGTTGGCGACGGCGGACGCTTGGCGATGGCGAGGTCTCCAGCCGCCCGCACCCGCACCCGCACCGCGCCTCCTGGAACGTAGGCAAGCGGAATTTCTTCAGACTCTAGTATCTGAACTGTCTCCGGCGCCGCGCCCGCCGCCACCGCCGCTTGGCGCGCAACCGCGCGCGCTTCCGCCAGCGCCGCCTCGCGGCCTGTCTTGGCGTAAGAAAACACCCGATCGATCTCGCCGCCGACCTGGGCGATGGCGGCGCCGATGGCGTTGGCCACCGACGCAAAATCGGGAACGATCAGCTTTGACGTGCCGGGAATGGGACGATTGATCAAAATGGCGCCGCCGCCGACCAGAATGAGCGGCGCTTCGCGCTGAGAGGTCTTCATGCGGTCGACGCCCTCGGCCACCTTGTGGTGAATAAGATCAATCGCCTCGTTCACCATCTTCGAGGATAGATGCGCCACCCGGGCGCGGTCGCCGATGTCGGCGTAGCCGGCGGCCACCGCGATATCGGTGGCGGTCAAGGTATCGCCGCCAAACACCAGCGCCTTATCGCGGATGCGGTAGCCCACCGATTGCGGGCCGATCGCCAATTTTTCCCCTTGCAGCACCAAGCTGCCGCCGCCCAGGCCGATCGCCAGCACGTCAGGCATGCGGAAATTGGTGCGCACGCCGCCGATATCCACCGTCACCGACGACTCGCGCGGGAAGCCGTGGATCAGCATGCCGACATCGGTGGTGGTGCCGCCGATATCGGCCACCAGGGCATCGCTTAAGTGGGAAAGATAGGCCGCGCCGCGCATGCTGTTGGTGGGTCCCGAGGCGAAGGTCAGCACCGGATACTTCTCGACAAATTCGGCGCTCATTAGGGTGCCGTCGTTCTGGCTGATATAGAACGGCGCGGTGATGCCAAGATCGCGCAAGGCGCGGCGGAAAGAGCTGACGATCGAGGTTGAGAGATCGGCGAGACTGGCGTTCATCACCGCGGCGTTCTCGCGCTCCAGAAGGCCGATGCGGCCGATCTCGTGGGACAGCGTGACGCGTACCTCGGGGACAATGTCGCGTAGGATCTCCTCGGCGATGCTCTCCATTTTCTGATTGACCGGCGAGAACAGGGCGGTGACGGCGACGCTGGTCAAGCCCCGCCGCTTGATATCGCGCGCGGCTTCTTTCAAGGCTTCAACGTCGAGGGCGCTGTTGACGCGGCCGTCATACTGATAGCCGCCGGCGATAAGATAAGTTTCGCCATGAACCGCCGCCTTGATGTCCGCCGGCCAATCCACCAGCGGCCGCAGCCCCCGCGTCGCCGGCAGGGCGATGCGGATGATCCCGACGTTGAGGAGATGGCGGCGCTCGACGATGGCGTTGGTGAATTGCGTGGTGCCGATCATCACGCAGTCGATATCGCCGGGCAAGGCCTGCGCCTGACCCAAAACATCGGTGATGGCGTCAATGATGCCGTGGCTGACGTCTGCGGTGGTGGGCGCCTTGCGCCAAGCGCGCACCCGGCGTCCGTCCAGCAGGACGGCATCGGTATTGGTGCCGCCGACGTCGATGCCAATGCGCATAGTGTCTTTCCTGTTCGCAAGTCGCGGTAGCGACGAATGGCGAACAGGCTCATCTCATCGCCGCGCCGGCGCAACAATGGCGAGAGGTAGGATAAAGATGCCAAGGGGTGGAGCGGGCGATAAACGAGTGGGGCGGCTACCTACCCCGATGAGTGGGTTTTTTCGATTTCCTAGGTAATCAACCCTAAGTCACGGCCCTTTTGCACCGCTTCCAAGCGATTTGCCGCATGCAGCTTGAGGTATAGGTTCTTTAAGTGGAACTTGACGGTGTTCTGGCTTAAATCCAGCGCCCGCGCGATTTCCTTGTCCGACTGGCCGTTGTTGAGCTGCCGCAACATATCCGCTTCCCGCGCCGTCAGCGCCGGGCGATGGACGTCATCGGCGTGGACCAGCGACAGCGCCGCCAGCAAGGATTTGGCATGGTGCTTGACTTCCCGCTCCAAGGGCGGCGTCGCCTCGGTCAACCATTCGGCCAATAGCGGGCGCGCCAACACCGCCTCCTCATGAAAGGCGCGTACATAACCGGTGGTCGCCGAGGCCCGCACGGCAGCGGTAAGATGCTGATACGCCAGCTTGACCTCGCCATGGGCGGCGTAATAGACGGCCATGGCGGCGGCAATGCGGATGGCCGAGCGCACATGCCGCAGCGCCCACAAGCGGCGTAGCGATTGCTCCAGACGCTCCGCCGGTATAGAAAATGATCGGTCGCGGGCGGCAACACGGATGTAAGCGACCATGATGGCCTCCCGCTCGCGCCATGTGCGCTCTGCTTGCCATTCGGCCAGCTCCGCCAAATCGAACAGGGAATAGCGCAAGACGTCGGCAGCTTGCGCAACCATGCCGCTGAGCGCCAGACAAGAGGCGCGCGTCGCCTCCAGAAGCGGCATCAAGCCGCGGGCTTGCCGCGCCGAAGCCTCCAGCCGCGCGGTATCGATAACCGCGGCCGCGGCGTCAAAGCCCTCGCGCTCCAAGGCAATCATGATGGCGGTGATGAATTCAGCGGCATAGATGTCATACCACGCTTCTGATTTGCGCGTGCGAGATATGGCAAGCTGCGATCGTCTATGGGCTTTCAGAATCAGATTCTGTTCATAGGCAAGTTCCGCCTGCAGGGCATTGATCAAGGTCGATTTTGTTTGGTCGTCTGGAAAGTGTGTAGCGGCCATGTGACGCGCCCGGTTATACGCTGCTTCCGCCGCCGCCGGCAGTCCCTGCGCGAAGTTGATGGTGCCGATGTGTAAATGGTTGAAAAACTCGCCATGCGGCAATTGGAACTGCCGATAATGATCGATCGCCTCATGCGCGGCCTCCGACGCTTTGTCGAACAGCCCGCGCTGATGGCGGGAAATGCAAAGAAACGTCCGCCAGTATCCTTGGCATATGTGATCGTCGCCGGCAACGCCGCGCAGCGTATCCTCGAAAGCTGCGAGATAAGCATCGCCCGGCGGCTGACACTCATTGACCAACAAGGTCGACTCGACGACGAGGCTATCCTGACGTAAGGCGATAAGATTGCCGCCGCCGGCCAGGGTGGTGAAATCGCTGGTAGCGGCGCGCGCCTTCTCAAAATTCTGCCGCGCCACACTCAATCGCCCTTCCTTGGCCAGCACCAGGGCATGCAGCAGACGCAGGCGAGGAAAACGATCGAGCAGCGGTTCGCTTAAATAAGCGTCCACGGCCTTGGTGCGGGACATGCCCTGACGGATCCAGATTTGCACGCCGCCGGCATTTTCAATGGTGACGCCGGCCAGATCGCCGTCGCCGGCGTCAAGGGCGTAACGGATGGCGCGGGTGAGTTGGCCGCCCCGGGCATACCATTGAGCCGCCGATCGTTGCAGCGCAAAACGTCGATCTGCCGGCAGAAGATTGAATTCACCGGCAAGCACCGCCTGCAGGATGGGATGCAGCCGATAAAGTCCGATATCCTGATCAACGCCAGTCAGAAACGGCCGGAGAATATCGACAGCGAGAATTTGCGCTAAGAGCCCAGTTCGGCCGGTAATAAATTCAATGGCGCCATCGCTGAGCGTATCAAGAACCGAGACCTCGCGCAGGCACCGGCGCAATTCCTCGGGGACGAATGACAGCACTTGCTCCGACAGGTATTCCGCAATGTCCGAGGTGGCGTTTTGCAATCCTGAAAGGGCCTGATGCTGCTGCTTATTGTTTTCCCACCAGCTACGAAGCAACTGAACCGCCACCGGCCAACCCTCGGTGTTGGCCTCAACGGATGAAAGATCGGCGCGGCTTAACCGGCAGTCAAAAAGCCGCCCGATCTCATCGGGTCGGAAGCGAAGGTCCGCCGCTTTCAATTCAAACACCAGTCCCCGGGCGCGCAACGCGGCCACCGGCAGCGACAGGCGTTCGCGACTGCCGATGGCCGTCACCAGATTGTCCGGCGCCCACTTGATCAAGGGCGCAATAACGGCCTGGACGACGGGCGGTGACAGCCGTTCGAATTCATCGAGAATGAGCGCCAGCGGCTGCCCATTATCGGCAAGGGCGTTAAGCAACCGTTGCAGCCGGTGACGGGCGTCCGCCTCATTGGGAGCGGAGGCGGCGGTTACTTCCGCCGGCACAGTGACGCCGGCGCGCTGAAATGCATAGCCGAGGTTGGCTACCAAGGCGCCGGCGCTATCGTCCTCCTCGTCCAAAGACAACCACGCCGCCTTAACGCCGCCGGCCAGAAGCCTGTCGCGCCATTGCGTGAGTAAGGTCGTCTTGCCGTATCCGGCCGCCGCTTCCAGCTTGATCAGGCGCGCCGAGGCCGCCCCATCAAGCGCCCGAAGCAGGCTATCCCGCTCCACCAACTTGGCGCGCTGAACGCTGGGCGCCAAGCGCGTTACCATGATCGCTTGGGTCGGCGATTGCCCTTCCGTTGCTCTTGCAGGTGTTGCTTTTATCATCCTACCGGATCAAACCGTGCCATTTATGCGCCGGTGAGTTCCATTTTACATGGATTGCTCCCGTCGTCGACCTTGAATACCAAGGGAGAGGCGACCCTTTAGGCAACCTCCTGTGGTCAAAGAAAGCTATAAGGATCGACATCCACCTGCACGCGCACGCCTTTGACGCCGCCGGCGCGGGCAAGCCATGCCCGCAAGGTTTTTTGCACATCCGCGCCGCGCGTCGCTTTGAGAAGGAGCCGCCAGCGGTGCCGGCCGCGCAACAGCGCCAACGGCGCCGGCGCGGGCCCGAGCACGCTGACGCCATTGCCGTGGGGCGCAGTCATGCCCAGCCGGCGCGCCATGCGGATCACCGCCTCGGCCTCCTCGCCGGCGACGATGACGGCGGCCAGACGGCCGAACGGCGGCATGCCTTGCGCCTGCCGTTCGGCCAGCTCGGCGGCGACGAAGGCGGCCTTGTCGCCCTTCACCAGCGCCGCCATCACCGGATGTTCCGGCATGTAGGTCTGCACCAATACCGAGCCTTTCAAGGATTCGCGCCCGGCGCGGCCGGCCACCTGCGATAGTTGCTGATAGGTGCGCTCGGCGGCGCGCAGGTCGCCGCCGGTCAGCCCGAGATCGGCGTCGACCACGCCAACCAGGGTCAATTTCGGAAAGTGATAGCCCTTGGTGACGATCTGGGTGCCGATCACCACATCGACGCGATGGCTTTCAATGTCGTCGATCATCGAGGCAAAGTGCGCCGCCGAGGTTGCCTGATCGCTGGACAGCACCAACAACCGCGCTTCGGGCAAAAGCTCGGCCACTTCCTCAGCCACCCGTTCGACGCCGGGGCCGATCGCCGTCATCGCCCCCACGGCGGCGCAAGAAGGACAATCTTCAAGAAGCGGCATCAGGTGGCCGCAGTGATGGCATTCCAGCCGTCCGGCGTAGCGATGCTCCACCATCCACGTCGAGCAATGGGGACACTCCAGACGATGGCCGCAGGCGCGGCATAGCGTCAACGGCGCGTAGCCGCGACGATTGAGGAACAACAGCGCCTGTTCCCCCGCCGCCAGGGTTGCGGCCATGGCGTCGCGCAATGGCGGGGAAAGGAATGCGCCGCGCGGCGGCGGCGCACGGCGCATGTCGATGGCGCGGATGTCCGGTAATTCCGCCGCGCCGTGACGGTCGGGCAGAATAAAGGCGCGGTATTTGCCGGCGTTGACATTGTGTACGGTTTCCAGGGATGGCGTGGCGGAGGCAAGCACGATCGGGAACCGCCCCAAGTGGGCGCGCACCACCGCCATGTCGCGGCCCTGATAGATCACGCCTTCCTCCTGCTTGAAGGCTTGATCGTGCTCCTCGTCGACGACGATGAGCTGCAAGTTGCGGTAGGGCAGGAACAGCGCCGAGCGCGCCCCCACCACCAGCCGCGCCTGGCCCGCCGCCACTGCCCGCCAGGCGCGCCGCCGCTCCGCCTCGCCAACGTCGGAGTGCCACAGCACCGGCGAGGCCCCGAAGCGCTCACGAAAGCGCCCCAGCCATTGCGAGGTGAGCGCGATTTCGGGCAGCAGCACCAGCGCCTGGGTCGAGCTGTCTTTTTTCAACAGGCGGGCGATGAGCTCGAAATAAACCTCAGTCTTGCCCGAGCCGGTGACACCTTCGAGAAGCGCCGGGGCAAAGCCGTCGCCATTCTTCGCAATGCCGTCAACCGCCGCCTGCTGATCCGCCGACAAAGCCGGCCCCGGCCGGAGGGGATCGGGCGGGTCATAGGGAGCGTCCGCCGGGATATCGACCGCCATGAGCGTCCCGGCCTCGATCAGCCCGCGCACCACCCCCTGGCCGACGTAGGCGAGGCGGCAAAGCTCACTCACCGAACGCGGCCTATCGTCGAGGAGCATCTCCAAAAGCCGGGTGCGTTCCGCCGTCAGCCGCGCCGGCGGCGGCCCGCCGCGCACATAGGCTCGGCGCACCGGGAGAGGTTCGAACGCCGCCGGCGCGCTCATCACCATTTTCAGGACCGCGCCGGGGGGCGTGAGGGTATAGGCGGCCACCCAGTCGATAAAGCGCAGCATGTCGGGGGAAAGCGGCGGCAGATCGAGCCGGGCGCGCACGGCCTTGAGGCGCGCCAGCGCCACCGCCTTGCCCGCCGCCGCCTGGGTCCAGACCACGCCCACCACCTCGCGACCCGCTAGCGGCACGCGAACGAAATCGCCGGGAGACAGCCGCAGACCGCCGCTGGCGTAGTCGAAGGCGCCGAGGAGCGGCAGCGGCAGGAGAACCGCCACCCGATCATCTGCCGCTGCCTTGACCACCTTTGATTCTCCCCCTTCGCCGGTTCCGCTCCCGGGCACTATAGTGGAAGGCGGGGCGCGCTCAACATCCGGCTTGCCAGGACGGGGCGAATCGCGCTACCCCGGGCGCACGCCTTCCGGCACGCCAAACCAGGGAAATACGATGAAGTTTTTTGTCGACACCGCCGATACCGCCGCCATCCGCGAACTGGCCGCCACCGGGCTTCTGGACGGGGTAACCACCAACCCCTCGCTGGTCGCCAGGGCGGGCCGCGATTTCTTTGAAATCCTGAAGGAAATCTGTGACGTGGTGCCGGGACCGGTAAGCGCCGAGGTGGCCGCCACCGATTTCGACGGCATGCTGCGGGAAGCCGAGCGGTTGCGCAAAGTGGCCGACAACATCGCCATCAAGGTGCCCTTGATCGTTGACGGGTTGAAGGCCTGCAAGCGCCTGACCGACGAGGGCGCCATGGTTAACGTCACCTTGTGCTTTTCCGCCGCCCAGGCGCTCCTTGCGGCCAAGGCCGGGGCCAGCTTCATTTCACCCTTCATCGGCCGCCATGACGACGTCGGCCAGGATGGCATGGCGCTGATTGCCGATATCCGGCAGATTTATGATAATTACCACTTTGATACCGAAATCCTGGTGGCCAGCGTGCGCCACCCCATGCACGTGGTGGAAGCGGCGAAAATCGGCGCCGACGTCTGCACCATCCCGCCCGACGTGTTGAAAAAGCTGTTTAACCATCCGTTGACCGAAAAAGGCCTGGAAGCCTTCCTGGCGGACTGGAAAAAGACCGGACAAACCATTCGTTAAGCTTGCCGTTTCATGGCTTCTTAACCGCACCCTTCTAAACTCGGGCCGGTAGCTTGATACTGGAGGTATGCGTGCAGACTGAACGGCAACCGGAAGGCCATGATCTGGATCGTGACCAAGTGCGCGGCTATTTGCTGCGCCATCCCGGCTTCCTTAATGAAAACCCCGACCTTTTACGCGCCCTGACGCCGCCGCGCCAGCAGACCGGCGATACGGTGATCGATTTTCAGCACCATCTGATCGAACGCCTGCAACGCGACGTCGGCGAGCTTGCCGCGTTCCGCGAGTCGATCATCGCCACCAGTCGCTCCAACCACGCCAGCCAGCAGCATGCCCTGGTGGCGGCGCTGGCGGCCATGGAGGCGACCTCGCTGGAGCATCTGGTGCATATCATCACCCGCGACTGGATCGATATGCTCGATGTCGATGTGGTCGCCTTGTGCCTGGCCGACCCCTTCCCCAATGACGCCAGTTTCGCCGCCGCCGGCATCTCGCTCATCGAAGAGCTCGACCTCCATCGCCTGTTCGGCAATGATGGCGCCGTCGCCCTCCATGGCAACGTCGCCGGCGCCCATGATCTTTATGGCTCAGCAGCAAGCTTGGTGCGGGCCGAAGCTTTGGTTAGACTGGACGCCGGGGCGAACCGGCCGGCCGGCATCCTGGCCATCGGATCGCGTGATCCCGGCCACTTCGCCCCCGGACAGGGTACGGAATTGCTCCGTTTCCTGGGCGCGGTGACGGAGCGGCTCCTCGATCAATGGCTGAAGGCGAGCAAACCCTAGACTTACCCGTGGCGGCCTACGCTGCTGCCGATGCCGCTGATCTCATCACTGCATGGCTGACAAATCTTGGCGCGGAACGCCGCGCCTCGCGCCATACCGTGGACGGCTATGGCCGCGAGATCGGCTTCTTCGTCCGCTTTCTTGCCGGCCATTTGGGCGGGCCGGTGCGCCGGCGCGATCTGGCTGATCTGAAGGTCGCTGATTTTCGCGCCTATCTCGCCGAGCGGCGACAGGCCGGACTGACGTCGCGCTCGCTGGCCCGCACGCTGTCGGCGCTGCGGACGTTCTTTCGCTATGCGGCGCGGACCGCCGATCTGCATAACCCCGCCATCGCCGCGGTGCGCGCGCCCAAGGCGGCAAAGTCCCTGCCCCGTCCCTTGGACGTGGCGGACGCCCAGGCGGTAGTAAACAGCGCCGGAGATCTTGAAGACGAGCCGTGGATTGCAGCGCGCAACATCGCCCTCCTGACCCTGCTTTACGGCTGCGGCTTGCGCATCTCCGAAGCCCTAGGCCTCAATCGCGGCGACATCGCCGCCGGCGACACCCTGCGCGTCCTCGGCAAGCGCAACCGCCAACGGGTGGTGCCGGTGCTGCCGGTGGTGCGCCAAGCCATCGACGCTTACCTCAAGATGTGCCCGCTGGCGCTGCCCGCCGAGGGGCCGCTGTTCATCGGCGCGCGGGGCGGCCGCCTGAATCCCGGCGTGGCGCAAAAACTGATGCGCGACCTGCGTGGGCTCCTTGGCCTGCCGCCGTCGGCGACGCCGCACGCGCTCAGGCACAGCTTCGCCACTCACCTGTTGGCCGGCGGCGGCGACCTGCGCACCATTCAGGAGCTTCTGGGCCACGCCAATCTTTCCACCACCCAGCATTACACCGATGTGGAAATGGCGCAGTTATTGACAGTTTACGAAAACGCCCACCCGCGCGCCAAGCGATAAGCCAGGCGCAGACGAGGAGCGCCGCCATGTCATCCATCATCGTATGGTTTCGCCGCGATCTTCGGCTCTCCGACAATCCAGCCCTGACGGCGGCGGCGATGAGCGGCCAGCCGATCATTCCCCTGTACATTCATGATGAAACGGACGCACGGCCCATCGGCGGCGCATCGAAGTGGTGGCTGGCCGGCAGCTTGCAGGCGCTTGATGCCGAGCTGCGACGGCGCGGCAGCCGGCTCATCCTGCGGCGCGGCGCGACTGAGAAGATTTTAGAAGAGGTTGGGCGCGAGGTCGACGCCGAGGCAGTGTACTGGAACCGACTTTATGATCGCGAAGCGCGCGATACCGAATCTATAATTGCCACGCAATGGAAAAACCACTACGCCTTCAATGGCGCGCTGCTGTGCGAGCCGTGGGCGCTGACCACCAAGGCCGGCAGCGACTTTCGCGTCTTCACTCCATTCTGGGAAGCGCTGTTGCAGCGCGGCGAACCGGCGCCGCCGCTGGCCGCTCCGGCAAGACTACCTGCGCCGACGCGCTGGCCGCGCTCTGATGCGATCAAAGATTGGAAGCTCCGGCCAACCGCGCCTGATTGGGCGGCCGGATTGCGCTCAACGTGGACGCCGGGCGAGGCGGCGGCCAGCGCGCGTCTTGATGACTTTCTTCAAGAGGACATCGGCGCGTATGGCCGACGGCGTGACTTTCCCGGCATCGTCAGCACCTCCCGCCTGTCGCCGCACCTGGCCTTCGGCGACATTTCGCCGCGTCAGATCTGGCATCGGGCGCGCACGCGCGCCGCCGCCCATCCGGCGCACGAAAGCGGCGCGGCGAGCTATTTGCGGCAACTGGGATGGCGGGAATTTTCCTATCACCTGCTTTATCACTTCCCCGATCTGCCGCGACGCAATTGGAATGCACGCTTCGATGCTTTCTCCTGGCGCAAGGATGAAGCGGCCATAGAAGCCTGGCGGCGCGGGCGCACCGGTTATCCCCTGGTGGATGCCGCCATGCGTGAATTGTGGACCACAGGATGGATGCACAACCGGGCGCGGATGATCGTCGCCTCGTTTCTGGTCAAAGACCTGCTGTTGCCCTGGCAAGCGGGAGAAGCGTGGTTCTGGGACACCCTGGTGGACGCCGATCCGGCCAACAACGCCGCCGGCTGGCAATGGGTGGCGGGCTCGGGCGCCGATGCCGCGCCCTATTTCCGGGTGTTCAACCCGATAACCCAGTGCATGAAATTCGATCCCTCCGGCGCGTACATTCGGCGCTGGCTGCCGGAGCTTGGCGCGCTGCCTGACCAACATCTCCACCGGCCTTGGGACGCGCCGGCGGACATCCTGCAACAAGCCGGCGTCGTTATAGGCGAAACCTACCCCCGACCCATCATCGACCATACGCCAGCGCGCGACCGCGCGCTGGCGGCCTATGCTCGTATGAAGAGAAATATATAAATTCCGTGTGCGCCTACATTTCATCTGACGGGACGTATAATCCTTGTCAGCCGATGGCGCGTCTTTTAGGATCGAGCCAACAAAAAATACATTTCGGGGGTAGCGCGTGACTTTTCATACGTGCCTGTTGTGTGGTTTTCCCCTTTTCGAGCCGATGCCCGGCGCTGGCCGGAGCGTTTCGTGTTCGGTGTGCGGCGATTATGCGTTGAGCGCAGACGCACGGGCTAGGCTTGGCGCCCCCGATCGCAGCTTGGCACTCAGCCACATTACCCGCTGGCTGGAACGGCTTGACGGCGGCACGCTGCCGCCTACCGGCGGCGTGCATTTCCCCGACGCCGTTACCCGTCTTGATAACCTGGTGATCTACATGGGCGCGCATGCCGGCGCACCGGCGTCCGCCATGCAGCGCCGCCTGCTGCCCGCCTGGCAAGCGATCATCGGCGCGCCGACGGCGGAGGAGGCGCGCCGCACCATCGAACAAGGCGAGCAGGCGGCCTTTCTCACCGCCGCGCATGTCGAAGGCGTGACCGGACTGTCGCTGACGTTCGACGGCTGGGAGCGATACCGCACCTGCAAGCGGGCGGCGGAAAATCCTGTCGCGCTGATTGTTCTTCCCTCATCGTCGACCGCGCTGTTGACGCTGGTGGACCGCTGCGTCCGGCCCCTGCTGGAAGAGCTTGGATTTGCCGCTCATGTTTATAACATGCCCGGCGATGGCGCTGATTTGCAGATGATCGCCCTGTTGCGGACGGCAGCGCTGCTGATCATGGATGTCAGTGGCACCGAGGATCGTCCACCGTGGCCGACGGCGATCGCGCACGCCATGGATAAGCCCGTCCTGCATTTGCGTAACGCCCACAGCGCAGGACACCAATGTCAGCCGGAAAATTGTTTGTGCGGCGCGCCCGCCATCGAGTGGGACACGGCCACCCCTGAGGTAACCGCATTCCGCGTCGCCACCGCGCTTCGGGCGATCTCGGTGGCGGCGCCGATTACACCGGTTCGACCTTAAGCGGCACCGAAAGCGTGCCCCATTCCGGCCAGCGGGTCATCTTAACCTCGCCATCGGCATCAAAACGCTTGGTTCGCCGCAACATCTCTTCCAGGGTGAGCCTGATCTCCAGCCGCCCCATGGGGGCGCCGACGCATTGGTGCGGCCCCAGCCCGAAGGCCACCGAATCCTTCATATTGGGACGGTCGAGGTCAAATTCATCAGGATTTGGAAAGACCGCCTCGTCGCGGTTGGCCGAAGCATAGACCAGGGCGATCGGTTCGTCCTTCTTGATCAGCCGGCCGCCGATGGTGACGTCCTTGTTTGCAGTTCTGGCGAAGCCCCGATACGGCGTATAAAGGCGCAGGAACTCCTCGACCGCCTTGGGGATAAGGTCCGGATTCCGGCGCAGGCGGCTTTGCAGCGTCTGGTCCTTGGCAAGATACAGCAGAATCGTGCCGATAAGAACGCTCGGCGCGATCATGCCGACGACGATGAGCTGACGGATGGTGCCGAGGATCATGTCATCGGGCAGCGGCTTGCCCTCATGCCGCGCGGCGAGCAGCGCCGTGGTCGGATCATCCTTGGGGTCGAGCGGGCGCGCCTTTCTCTCGGCGATGATATCGCGGGCGATTTCATAAAGCTGCAGGCTCGTCTCCTTGACGAGATCATCGTTGGCTTCCTGCAACGCCTTGTCGTAGATGGTCGTCACCTCCTTGATCTTCATCGACAGATCGCTGGTCAGGTGGAAGAACTCAGCAAACGCATAGCCCGGCAGGCGATGGGTGTAATCGGCGCAGATATCGCCGCCGCCGGCCCGGATATAAGGGTCAAGAAGATCGATGGTGATTTGGCGCAACGCCGGCTCGAGCTTGGCCATCTTTTCGTTGGTGAAGAACGGATTAAGGGCGCGGCGATACGGCGTGTGTTCGGGCGGATCAAGATGCAACGGCGGCCGACGGCCAGTAAAGGCGACCTTGGGCACCACGTTTTGAACCGACGTAATGAAGGTTTTGGAATCCTTCAACACGCTGACGATGTCATCATATTTGAACAACGCCCAAAACCCGTTCCATTCATTGGAGTGCGCAACGGGACAGGATTTACGCAAGTCGGCGTACGTCTCGTGAGCGCTGGTGAAGGTCTCCGACGCCTGCGGATCAAAGTCGTCGGTCAGCCTGGGATCTCTGCTCTGCTTTTCAGTCATAATCTCTCTCTGTGCTCAAGGTAGTATTATTATAAAGATTTCCACCCGCGCCTTATGGTGACGCCGGCGATCCGGGGAATTCAACCGGCGCTGATCTAGCCCGCGCCGATATGGGCGGTGCGGCCGATGATCTCATCCTGCATCGCCTTGCCAAGCTGAATGAAGTAGGCGCTATAGCCGGCCACCCGCACCAGAAGATCACGGTATTGCTCGGGATGCTTTTGCGCTTCCAGCAGGATTTCGCGGCTGACCACATTGAACTGCACGTGCTTGCCGCCGCGGGCAAAGTAGGTGCGAATGAGGAACGATATTTTCCGCAAATCCTCATCCGATTGCATGGCGGAGGGATGAAATTTAATATTAAACAGCGCCGCCTGATAGCGGTTCTGGCTGATTTTCATGGCGCTGTTCATGAGACCCGTCGGCCCCTTCAGGTCACGGCCGCGCATGGCGGACATGGTGCCGTCCGCCAGGCATTCGCCCGAAAAGCGGCCATCGGGCGTAGCGCCGGTTTGCGCCCCGCCCGGCCATTGCGACGAGACCGAAATGCCGGTCGGCTTATGCGCGCCGCCCAGACAGCTTCGCAGGCTTGCCGCCACATCGGCCCAGTAATCAAAGAGATCAACGGCGATCTGATCCGCGTAGTCATCGCCATTGCCGTATTTCGGTGCCTCGAGAAAACGCCGGCGCAGATCTTCCCGACCCTGCCAATTGGCGTCCAACGCCTGAATCAGCTCAGCCTGGCTGACGACGCGATCCTCGAACACAAGCTTTTTCACGGCGGTCAGCGAGTCGACCACATTGATCATGCCCACCATGTTCAGCAGCGCGCCGTTTTCCAGAAGATAAGTGCGCTCAAGCAGCGCCTTGCCTTCCGCCAGTCCGCCATCCATCAGCACCGAGCGCACCGGATCGGGAAACAGTTCGCGGCTGATTAGCAGCTCGGCGTTGTTTTTATCGGCATGGAGTTTCAGGAAATGCCGTAGCTGCGCCTTGAAGGCGGCGTAGAAATCATCAAACGTCTTGAAGTCCTCGAATTTGCCGGTCGACAAACCGACGGCATCGCCGGTCCGTCGCACCACGCCGTTCAACAACGTCGCTTCGAGCACCATCGAGACGATAAACATGCCCACCGCCGCGGTGCGCGATTTGCCGGGCAAGGTCACGTCGAGGCAGCCGCCGATGGCGTAATTGCGCGCCTCTTCCAAGGGTACACCCTGGTCCAAGAGATAGGCGATATAGGAACGATCGCCGATGAACGCCGGCATGCCGGTTCCCATCTTGACCACTTCCAGCGCCTTCTTCATCAACGGCTCAGGCGTGCCGTCATGAACCCGCAACGTCACCGTGTGATGCGCGGTCGGCAGGCGGCGCACCGCCTCCAAGATGAGATAGGTCAGCGGATTGGTGGCGTCCTCGCCGCTTTTGGTGACGCCGCCGATCACCATGTTGTGCCATTTCGCCATGCCGGCATTCTTCTGGCGCGCCGCCTTGCCCGACGTCCGGTTGAGCTGCATGTCCTTGATGCGCAGGCATTGCAGGAGCTCCAGCGCCTCCTCCTCGCTCAAGCGGCCATTGGCAAGGTCCGCTTCATAGTAAGGATTCATGAACTGATCAAAGCGGCCCATCGACGCGGTGGGCGACGGCGTGATCATCAGGAAAGTGAACCAGAAGCTTTGCATAGCCTCGCGAAACGTGCGCGCGGGATGGGCGGGAACGCGGCGGCAGATTTGCGCGATCGCTTCAAGCTCGGCCCTTCTTGCCGGGTCCGCTTCGGCCGCCGCTTTTGTTTGCGCCAGATCGGCATAACGCTCAGCAAACCCTATGATCGCGCGCAGCGAGATGATCGTCGCCTTGAGAAAATGCGCCCGCTCCAGCGCGTCTTTCTCGGCGTACTCGATCGCGGCGAGGCGTTGCTCGGCGTCATCAATCAAGGCAAGGAGGCCCTTTTGCAGCGCCAACTCGAAATCAACCGTCATCAGATAGAAACCCGGCCCCAGGCCCAACCCGCTTTCGGCATAGCCGCCGCCCGGCCCGTCGGTGCGGCTCTTCCACGGCGGCAACACCATGCCGGATTTCAAAAAGCCCCACATCTCCTCGCTGGCGTCCTCGCCAAGCCGGGATAAGGGATTGAATTTTTGCCAGTAGGCATTCATGTCGAGGATTTCTGCTTCCTCCTGCGGCGAAATGTCATAGCCGGCTTCGCGCAGACCCTCGATTTCATCGCGCGGCCAAAGGCCGGCGTAAAAATCAAGCTCCAGCCCCATCGGCTTGGCCGAACCCTGGCCGACGATCAGTTCATCGTCCTCGATAAAGATCGGAATATTATCCAGCACGCAGGCCAGCGATTTCGCCCGTCTGATGATCTGCGGTTCGCCGTCGCTCGCCTTGTAGGCTTGCGTCTGCCAGCGGCTTTTCTCGATGGACAGGGGATAGCGATCGACATAAAGACGCTCTTTGAGCCGCCGGATGCGCGGGCTCATCTCGTCCGCCGTGGCGAATGTCGATTGCTTTTGAAGCGATTGGGACGATGTACTGATCATGGCTTTATCCTTAAACTTACCTTTTTACGCACCCGCAAAATGCTGTTCCGTCCGGCCGATGATATCGGCCTGAATCTTGGCGTTGAGCTGGATGAAATAGGCGCTGTAGCCGGCCACCCGGACGATCAGATTGCGGTGACGTTCGGGATTTTTCTGGGCGTCGAGCAGCATGTCGCGATTGACGACGTTAAATTGCACGTGCTTGCCGCCGTGGCGGAAATAGGTGCGGATCAGGGCCGCGACCTTGCCAAGATCATCCTTGCTGGACATCGCCGTGGGATGGAACTTCATGTTAAACAGCGTCGCCTGGAAGCCGCGCTGGTCGATGGTCATGGCGCTGCGGATCAACGCGGTGGGGCCTTTTAGATCCCTGCCCTGCTCGGCGGACATTGATCCGTCCGCCAGATTCTCGCCGGCAAAGCGGCCATCTGGCGTCGCCCCTGTCAATGAGCCGGCGGGACCATAGGAGGTGATCGAGATGCCCGCCACCTTCATCGTGCCGCCATAGATCGAGGTGAAGGTGCGCGCGGTATCGGACCAGAAGGTATAAAGCGCGTTGGCGATGCCATCGACGTAAACCTCGCCATTGCCGTATTTCGGCGCGTCATAGAACAACTTCTGCAAGTCCTCAAAACCGCTCCAGTTGGCGGCAAGGGCCTGCTTTAACGCTGTCTTGGAAACTTTCTTTTCTTCGAATACCAGCTTTTTGACCGCCGCCATGCTATCCGCGACATTGATCATCCCCACAGGATTGAGAATGGCGCCGTTCTCAAACGGCATGGCGCGCGAAAGCGCGTCCCGCCCCACTTCGATCGCGCCTTCCATCAGTGAAGAATGGATCGGGTCGGCGAAGAAATCGGCCTGCGCCTGGAGAAGGATATTGTGTTCCTCGGCCGCCAGTTCCATGAAATGGCGAAGCTGGGTTTTGAAGGCGGCGAAAAAATCCTCAAAGGTTGCAAAATCCTCGAAGGCGCCGGTCTTCGGCCCGAGTTGCTTTTGCGTGCGGACATCAAAGCCGTTGTTCATGGTCATTAAGAATACCAGGGGCACGACAAACATGCCCATGGCGTTGGTGCGGGATTTGCCCGGCAATTGGCCATCCAGGCAGCCGCCGATGGCGTAGTCCCGGGCATCCTCGAGCGACGCGCCTTCACCGGTAAAATAGTCGATATAG
Source organism: Sphingomonadales bacterium (assembly GCA_019455285.1). Lineage (GTDB taxonomy): Bacteria > Pseudomonadota > Alphaproteobacteria > Sphingomonadales > Govanellaceae > PRO5. Next base: position 29,381 of record JACFMS010000023.1, on the reverse strand, counting down.
GATTGATCGCTGACAAAGGCCGGCAAGCCGATCCCCAACTTGACCACTTCCAGCGCCTTGATCATCAAATCCTGGGGCGTGCCATCGTGGACGCGCAGCGTGATGGTGTGATGGGGCGTCGGACAAAGCTTTGCCGCGTCGAGGATCAGATAGCTTAAGTCATTGGTCGCATCCTTGCCGTCGCGACTGACGCCGCCGATGATCCAGTTATGCCACTTCGCCATGCCCGACCATTTGTCGCGCTGCGTCTTGCCGCCGGCGACGCCATTGGAATGCATGACTTTAAGGCGCAGCATGGCCAAAAGCTCGGCGGCCTGAGCCGGGTTGATCCGGCCCGCCTCAAGGTCCGCCTTGTAATAGGGATACATGAACTGATCGAAGCGGCCGCCGGCGGCGGTGCCGCTGGCGATCATCAGCCAAGTGAACCAGAAGGATTGCAGCGCCTCGCGGAAGGTCCGCGCCGGGTGCTCCGGCACATGGGCGCATATGGCGGCAATCTCCTCAAGCTCGGCCCGCCGCGCCGGGTCTTGCTCGCGACCAGCCATATCGAGAGCCAGTTTGGCGAAGCGGTTGGCGATGCGGATCAGCGCTTGATGAGCGATGATCACCGCCTGGAGAAACTCCGCCTTTTCCAGGCCGCCGGGCTCTAGGAAACGAAGCTTGCGCAGCTCCGCCTCGGCGGCGGCGATGATCGCCTTGGTGCCGTGGCGCAGCACTTTCTCGAAATCGACAACGATCAGGCTATAGCCAAGGGTCAGGCCCCAGCCGAAATCAGTGATGCCATGACCGCGGCCTTCATCCTTTTTCGCCCACGGCGGCAGCATGATGCCCGACTGGATGAACGGCCAGATCCGCTCATCGTCATAGACCCGGCCCATCCGTTCGTAAAAGGTGCGGCCCTTGCCCAGCCAATAAGAATCCAGGGCGCGTAGCTCCGCCTCATCTTCCGGCGATATCTCATAGCCGCTTTGCAGCAGGGATTTGAAATCCTCCTCCGGCCAGGTCGGGCCGTGCGGGCCCACTTCAAGACCGCACGGCTTGCTGGCGATGTTGCCGACGATCAGTTCGTCGTCCTCGATAAAGATCGTCCGGTTGTCGAGAAAGTGCGCAATCGCCAGCGCCTTGCGGGTGATTTGCGGCAGACCGGCATGGGCGCGATAGGATTCGATCACCAAGCGGGCCTTTTCGATGCAAATCGGATAGCTTTTCGGATTGACCTTGGCCATCAGGCGCTGCAACCGCGGCGTGACTTGCAGCGGCGCGGCAGGCTCGTTGTCATTCAGGCGGTCTATCGCGGACATTTCATTCATGACAAAGCATCCTTCCTTTTTTGCACACCCAGCGCCGGCTAACCGCCGATTTTCGCGGTAAGACCGCGCGATAGAAAAATGTCCCTGAGGGCTGCCAACGCCGCTTCGCTCGGCGGCGACGTTTCAGCGAGTTCATCGACGCGATCGAGCCGCTGATACTTGGCGCCGCCATATTTGTGAAACGGCAAGAGATCGACCGGGACCGAGCGATCCAGCTCGTTGGCGATGAAATCCGCCAGGGCCGCGGCGTTCTCCTCCCCATCGTTGTAGCCGGGGATGACCGCATAGCGCGCCCGCATCGGCACCTTCAATTCATGATGGATGCCCTTGGCGTTGCGCAGGATCGGTTCGTTGGAAAACCCGGTGTATTGCTTGTGTTTGTCGGGATCCATGTGCTTGAAGTCGTAAAGCACGAGATCGACATAAGGCATGATCATCTCGACCGCATGCCAGGCGGCGAAGCCGCAGGTATCCAGCGTGGTGTGATAGCCGGCTTCCTTGCAGCGCTTGAGAATGGCGAGAGCGAATTCCGGCTGGGCCAGGGGATCGCCGCCGCTCAAGGTGACGCCGCCGCCCGATTCTTGATAAAAGATCGCGTCCTCGGACACCTCTTGGAATATGTCGTCGACCGAGGCGACGCGCCCCATCAGGCTGCGCGCGCCCTGCGGGCACGCCTCGACGCAGGCTCCCGCCCCGGTGCAGCGCGCGCGATCGGTCCAGGAGCGGCCATCGCGCAGCGTGATCGCCCCTTCCGGGCATACCTTTTCGCAGCGGCCGCAGCCGATGCATTTTTCGGCATTGAAGAAAAGCTCGGGCAGCTCCTGCTGCGACTCAGGGTTTTGGCACCACAGGCAGCGCAGCCGGCATTTCTTGAAAAAGACCGTGGTCCTGATCCCCGGCCCGTCATGAATGGAATAGCGCTGAATATTGAAGATCGAGCCCGCCACGCCGCGGTCCGCGCGCGCCGCCGGCGCCGCGGCCCCCGCGCCTACGGCATCAACGAGGCTGGTGGGCGATCTGTTCATAGGTTCATTGATATCACAAATCGTTCGTATTATCAACTATAATACCTGAATAAGGCCTGAGCCGACCCCTCGCCCAGGAATAGCGACGGCAATCCCGCAAGGCCGGCTGAAATATCGGCTAAGATACTGTTTTAAAAAGGTAAAATAAAAAATATTGGCGAGGGCGTCGTCACAACGCCCTCGCCATGATGCCGGTAGGTCAGGGTCTATTCGCCCATTTTCGCCACAAACCGGATGCCATACTGCCGCGGCGCGCCGTAGATGATGCCGCCGTCGGCGCTGGAGGAATTTTGAACTTGCGCGGCGATATACGTCTTGTCCGTGAAGTTCGTCATATAGCCTTCAATGGAAATGTTTTCATTGACGTCCAACGTCAGCCGGGCATCAAACACGTTCCGTCCCGGCACCACCGTCTGGAAGCTTGGGAAGGGCGTGGCGACCTGGCGGGCGATATATGACCACTGCACCCGGGGAGTGAGCGTCATCTCGCCGCCAATGGCGATATTGTATTCAACCCCGGCGTTGATGGTCCATTCCGGAGAGAAGGGCAGCGACCGGCCATCAGGCACGGTTTCCGTACCGCCCGGGCACGGCACCGCCGGCGCCGGCGGCGTCGGTACGGTCGGCGTCATGGCGTTGGTATTGGTCAGGCAGATACCATCGCCTTTGAAGGTCGCATCGAGATAACCGACGCCAAGGTTGAAGCCCAGCTCGTCAAAGCGTCCGGCAATTTCGAGTTCCGCGCCATACGATTCGCCCTTCGCCGCATTCTGCGTGACCGGCAGAGCATTGAACAGGCTGGAAAGTTGGATGTCGCGGTAATCGCTGTAGAATACGTTGCCGTTCACCCGCAGACGGCGATCGAGAAATTCCGTCTTCACGCCCAGTTCGTAGACGAAGTTGGTCTCGGGACCGAAATTAGGCGTATTGGCGGTCAGGTTGACGCCGCCGGCTTTATAGCCTTTCGAGGCGGTCAGATAGACCAGCGTTTGCTCGTTCATATGATAATTGACGCCGAGCTTGCCTGTCCATTCCCGCGACTTCTGAACGTCAGCGAACGGCACGATGGGCGGTCCAGGCAATTGGAAGCGGGTGTAGTGCTGCCTGTCCCAGCTATGCCGCGCGCCGGCGAGAATCTCGAACTGATCGCTCACGCGATAATTGACTTGGCCGAAGAGCGACTTGCTGGTGTTGTCGGCTTCCGTCTGGATGGTCGAACTTGAGGAGACAAACTCCACCGTGTGAAAGTTGTCGCGCAGCAAGTTGACCGGGATGGTCTCATCCATGTAGAAACCGCCGACCACCCACTGCAGCGAACTTTCTCCGATCGATAAGAAGTTCACCTCGGTAATCAGCGTTTCCATGCCCGTCAAGGCATTGCTGATGCGGCCGGTATTGGAACCCGGCGGGCGCGGCAAGGCGGTGGACGTGCGGTCGCCGTCGGTTTGATCAAAGGTTTCGGCGTCTTGCCAGGAGATCACTGCCCTGCCCTGAACGGCGTCGGTGATATCATACCGCACCTCGCCAGAGAGCCGATAGCCATCCCGATTTTGAATGGAGCGGGCATCCTCGGATATCTCGAAGGGATCGGGATTGGGATCAAGGCGATTTTTGACCGCGTTATTGTCGCTCTCGGAATCAAAGTACTCGCCGCGCAAATTTATTTTTAAGCGATCGTCGCTGGTGCGGATGGCCAAGCTGGCGCGCACCGCATCAAGGTTCATATCGCCGGGCTGGATATCGTCCCGCGCCAGGTTGGTCGAGAAACTGTCGCGCTCATCATGGGCCGCGGCAAGCCGCAAGGCGACATTGTCGCTAAAGCCGGCGTTTGCCGCCACCGTGCCGGAGAATTTGCCGTAGTTGCCGGCAGTAAAGCTTCCCTTGGCCGAATATTTGGAGAATGCCGGATCCGGCGTGCGCACATAGACCGCGCCGCCGGTCGAATTCTGTCCCGACAGCGTGCCTTGCGGGCCGCGCAATACTTCAACCGAGGCGATGTCGTAGAAGCTTGCATCGATAAAAAATTCATGGGGGATCAGCGTACCGTCAATGTAGAAGGCCACGCCGGGGCTCGATGTCGGCGCCGACTGGGCGATGCCGACGCCGCGAATGTTTATGTAGGTTGAACGATTGTAGGTGTTGATCGCCAAGGACGGGGAGATTTGCTGAATATCGTGAACGTTCACCACGCCCTTGCGAATGAGTTCGTCGCCGCTGAACACCGACGCCGAGATCGATACCTCCTGCAGACGCTGCTCCCGCCGCTCGGCATAGACCAAAACCTCTTCGAGCACGGCGGCGCCATCCGCGTCCGCCGCATGGCCGATGCTTGGCCAGGCAAGGCCGACGGCGACCGCCGCACAGGACGCCGTGCTCAACAGCGCCGCCTTCGCTTTCGCCGCGGCGAGCTTTGACATCCCTTCATAGCCGGAGAGAACAGGTGAAAAAGCCATTGCGATACCTCCCATTTTTTTGGCCAACCCCCGAAATATGTTGGCGCACGCAATAGTTTGTAATACATACCATTTTAGTTTTTATATAATTACGTTGTCAACAGCCTTGTTCGCGGGGCGAACTTAATTTTTCTTCCGTGCTGAAAAACTTAAGCCATATCTGATGCTTGATCACGGCGGCGGATTCGGAGAACGCCGTCACCGCAGCAAAGAATTACGGCAGGCCGCGCTTCGGCATACCAAGGAATGGGGCGCGGCGGGTAAGCGGGCCTGGCTGGCGCGGCGTTGCCCGCTCTTCAATAAATATCATGATTAATCAGTATGTTAAATATGTGCTGCCAGGCTGGAGTCACGCCCGATGTGGATCAATCACCGTCGCCCTTGCAGGAGCTGCCGCGCCATGGGGCCGTTAACCCGCCCCGTCCATTCTCAAACCGCCTCCAAGCGTCAGTGTCCGCCTTGACCTGGACTGCCGGCGCGAGCCATGGCCAGACTGACGGCGGTGGCTTCGCTTACCCGACGGAATACTGTTGCGCCGACTGCAAGGTCGCCTGTTGACTGGACTCATGGCAAAGGAAAAAATCCATTTAGCGCCATCTACAAAAAGTTTGCAAAACAAATGGTATGGAATTAAAACTATTTTATTGACGAGGCCCACGTCGGGCATGCCTGCCGAGCATAAGATGTCAGGGCGGATTCTTTCAGCCTGGAGAGTGGAGGCGGGGCCGGCAGCCGGACGCATCATGACGGGACGCAAAAAACCGAATGGTTGATCGACCTATGGAACAGCGGGTCTTGGACACCGTAAGCGCCGCCCGTCCGCCTTCTGCCGCAACGCTTCGTGCGCTTGCCTTATGGACTCGATGCGAGACGGCGGCGATCAGCGTGCTTGGCATCGCCGCGCTCGTTATTTTCCTTTATGGCACGCTGGCCCGCTACATCTTTCCCTCCTTATCGCCCGATTGGGCGGAGGAGGTGTCCATCTATCTGATGATCTGGGCGCTGCTGCTGAGCGGCGGGCCGCTGATCGGCGACTCCCGCCACGTCACGGCAGAGGTCGTCACGCATCTGCTGCCTGCGGCCATTCGCCATAGGCTGCGCCTGCTCGGCCTTACGCTGACGGCCCTCTTTTGCGCCATACTGAGCTGGCTGGGCTGGCAACTGACGCAACTGTCCTTCGCCGTCGGCGAGCGCGGCGAAAGCTCCTTGTCTTTGCCGCTGGGCTATTATTACGTAGCTTTAATGGTCGCCATGGCGCTGATGTCCTTGCGCGCCGTCATCATGCTGCTGATCATCGCCAAGCGGCCTGAGGAGCCTGCGGCAGCGCCGGAGCCGACGCGCGCCGTCAAGGGGAGTGCGCCGTCATGATCGGCAGCGTAGCATTCGGTTCGCTGTTTACGCTGCTCGCGTTGGGTATTCCGATTTTCGTCGCGCTGGGCATCGTCTCGCTGTTGCTTTTTGCCGGCGATGGCGCGCCGCTCGTCGATGCCGCCCTGGTGATCATGGAGGGACTCGACTCGCCAGCGTTCGTCGCCGTGCCGTTCTTTGTCATCGCCGCCGCTTTCATGGAAAAAGGCGGCATCATCCGGGTGATGATCGACGCCGCTCATTCCTGGGTGGGGCGGGCGCCGGGTGGATTGGCCCTGGTCTGCGTGTTCGCCACCACGATCTTTGCGGCGATCTCGGGTTCCTCGGTAGCCACCGCGCTTGCCATGGGCACGCTCTTGGTGCCGGCCATGACCGCGCGGCATTATGACCGATCCTTTGCCCTCGGCGTCGTCGGCGCCTCGGGCACCGTCGGTATTCTCATTCCGCCCAGCTTGGCGATGATCTTGTATGGCATCATCGCCGATGAGTCGGTGCCGCGACTGTTTCTGGCCGGCGTCGTTCCCGGCTTGCTGCAAACCGCCATTCTGGCGCTGTGGATCCTATATTACGCCAAGCGGAAAGGTTTCCAGGCGGAAGCGGTGAGCAGCCGGGAGAGCAGATTGAAGGCGAATCTGCGGGTTTTGCCGGCGTTACTCATACCGGCCGCCATTTTCGTCGGCATCTATGGCGGCATCACCACGGTATCGGAAGCCGCCGCCGTCGCCACGCTGCTGGCGATGATCATCGCCATCTTCGTCTATCGCGAAGTGCGCGTGGGCGAGATCCCCGCCATCTTTGCAGGCGGCATCAAATCCGCCGGCGCGATCACCTTCATTCTGGCCTCGGCATTACTCTTTTCCCACTGGATCACCCAGTCAGGCGTGCCGGCCCGCCTGGTTGAAATGATGCTCGCCCATGATCTTAAACCATGGCAGTTCCTGCTGCTCATCAATGCCCTGATGATCATCTTTGGCATGTTCTTCGACGCCATCGCCGTGGTATTGATCGTCGTGCCGCTGACGCTCGGCGCCGTGCAAGCGTTCGGTATCGACATGATCCATTACGGCGTGATCGTGACCGTCAATATCGAACTGGCGATGCTGACGCCGCCCATGGGCCTCAATCTTTTCGTCCTGTCGAGCATTTCAAAAGCGCCATTTACTGAAGTATCGCGCGGCGTATTGCCGTTCATCGGGCTGATGATCGTGCTGTTGGCCCTTGTCACCTTCATTCCCGCCCTCTCGACCTGGCTTCCCAATCTGGTGTATGGCCGATGAAACCGCTGCGCGCCCTCCGCCTGTGCCTGATGGCCGCCCTGCTGACGCTGACCGGCTGCGGACAGGAGGAGCATCAAGAGACGAGAACACTCAAGCTTTCGCTGGAGGTTCCGGCGTCTCACCTACGATATTCGCTGAGCAAGCGCTTCGCCGAGGAAGTCGCGGCCTTGTCAAAGGGAACGCTTGCCGTCGAGATATACCCAAGCGCCCAGCTTTATGACAATTCCGGCGCGCCAAAGGCGTTGGCCATTGGCAGCCTCGACCTTTACGTCGCCAATTTGAACCTGCTGGCGAGGTTCGAGCCCAATGCGGATCTTCTCGGCCTGCCGATGTTCGCCGGCGCCAGCCGCGAGGACGTGCGCAGGGTGTTGGATGGCGCGCTGGGCGCTGAGCTTTACGCCGGCATCGAGCGCCGGTTGCGGGTCAAGGTGCTCGGCGCCCATATCGAGGCGGGAGCGGAGACGCTATTTACGACCGGCCGCGCGGTGCGCTCGTTTGATGATATCGCGGGTTTGAAGCTTGGCATGGGCGGCACCTTGGCCATTGCCCGCTATCGCTCCTTGGGCGCTTACCCCATCACCATGGGCAGAGCCGACCTGCCCCTTGCGCTGACGCAGGGACAGGTCGACGGTCTGGTGGGCTATGACGACACCGTTCGGGCCGGCAAGCTGTGGGACACCGGCATCAGCTACGCTTTTGAAACCCATGACGGCTGGGCCGCCTATCTTGCCCTGGTGAGCCGGAAGACCTGGGATAGCCTGAACGCCGATCAGCAAGCAGCGCTGGTTCAGGGCTGGGCGGCCATGGTCGAGTGGGGGCGCGCGCTGGCCGCCGAGAAGCAGGACCAGGCAAAAGCGATCAACCAGCAGAACGGCATCATCTATTATACCCCGACGGCCAAGGACATTGCCCACGAACGCACGCAGATGAATGCCCTGCAATCCGACTTGGTGCGACAGCGGCGCATGGATCAAGGACTGATGGAGCAGATCCGACATTTCTTGTTGGCCAACTCCACTTCCGTTGCGCAGTATGATGGGTCAACGCCATGAGCAAGGAGTGGATGCCCAACCTGTCAGCGGAAATCAGCGCACACACCGCCGCAACCAGCTTCGAGCGGTTGCCGGCCGCGGCGGTGCGCTCGGCCAAGCTATCGCTCCTCGACGCCATCGGCGTCACGCTGGGCGCCAGCGGTATCGGCGAAGGCTGCCGCGGCTTCGTTGACCTTGCCCGTGACGACGGCGGCAAGGCGCAAAGCACCATCATTGGTTTTGGCAATGTCAAGGTTCCAGCCTCTGCGGCGGCCTTCGCCAACGGCGCGATGGCCCATGCGCTTGATTTTGAAGATTCCCACGATGCCTCGCTGACCCATCCCAATGCCGCCACCATTCCCGCGGCGCTGGCCATGGCGGAGGCGCTGGACGGCGCGTCGGGCCGCGATCTCCTTACTGCCGTGGCCACCGGCAGCGATCTCGTCTGCCGCCTCGGATTGGCGCTGGTCGCCAACCCGGCCGAGTTTGGCTGGTACACGCCGGCCATTCTGGGCGCGTTCGGCGCCACGGCGGCCGCCGGCCGTCTGCTGGGATTATCGTCGGCGCAGATGCTAGACGCCTATTCGCTCACCCTGTGCCAGGCAACCTGCAGCATGGAGCTGCGCTATAGCCCGCACTCCATGGTGCGCGCCGTACGCGACGCTTTCGCCGCCCGCGCCGGAGTGACCGCCGCGCTCCTGGCGTCACGGGGCGTTAAAGGATTCGACCGGCCGTTTGACGGCCAAGCCGGGCTGTTCGCCCTTTACGCCCGCGGCCAATGGGATCCGGAGCGCCTGACAGCAGGCCTTGGCCATACCTTCCATGGCGCGGACGTCAGCTTCAAACCCTGGCCGGCCTGCCGGGGAACGCATAGTTATATCGACGCCGCGTTGCAGCTGCGCGCCGAAACCGGCGTGACGGCGGAAATGATTGACGGCATCGCCATCGAGGTCAGTCCGGTCAATCGCATGCTGTGCGAGCCGGCCGAGCAAAAACGCCAACCGCAGACCGCCATCGACGCCAAGTTCAGTTTGCCCTTTGTCATCGGCACGGCGCTTCACCATGGCCGCGTGGACCTGGATTTGTTCATAGACGGCGCGCTTGCCAACCCTGAGGTGCTGGCTATTGCCCGTAAGGTAAGCTGGCGCGTGAAGGAAGACGCCAACCCCTCGGCCGCCTTGCGCGGGAGCATGGAGATCCGCACCGCAAGAGAGAACGTCTACCGGAAAAACATCGACCATCCCAAAGGATCGCTGGACAACCCGCTGGACGAGGCGGCGCTGATCCGCAAGTTCAAGAACTGCGCCCGCCATGCCGCCGCCTATTTGCACGATGATCAATTGGACGAGACGGCGCAGGCCATTCTGAGCCTCGATGACGCCGGCTCCGTGGAAGGCGTGATGCGATGGCTATGACATCGGCCATAATCGGACGCCTGCGGATGGCGGCGCTCCTCTTGCTGACAGGCCTGATCGGCTTGCCGTCACCTTCCCTTAGCGCCGGCGCGCGGGATGGACGCGAACTCGTGGTCGCCATGGCGTCGCTGCAAAACGAGACCTTCCTGCCCTGGAACGGCGGCGGCAATCGAAAATTCTACCTGGATACGATCTATGAGTATCTGGTTTATCTTGATCCCGTTACGGATGCGCTCGTTCCCGGTCTTGCCGAGCGGTGGGAGATGTCGGCGGATGGGCGGAGCTACACCTTCTGGATCAGACCGGGCATTCCGTTCCACGATGGCTGGGGCGAGGTCACCGCGGCGGACGTCAAATACGCCGTCGAACGGATGATCGGACCACGCTCGATCGCCGGGCCTTCCTCAGCGCTGCGCAAGATGATCCGCGACGTCACAACGCCGTCGCCAAACGTGGTGGTGATCACGCTGAATACACCCGATATCGAATTCATTCGCGGCTACATCGTCAACGCCAATCAGCTTTCGATTGTTTCGAAGACCTATATTGAGACCGTCGGCGATCAGAAGGCCAATGCCCATCCCATCGGCAGCGGCCCGTTCACCCTGGCCGAACGCAAACGCGGTCTTAATATCACCTTGCGCGTGGCCGATGCCGCAAGACCCCATTGGCGGATCGGCCGCCCTTCCATGGACACCATCGTTTTCAAGTCGGTGCCCGAGGAAGCGACGCGGATCGCCATGCTCTATACCGGCGAGGCAGACCTGGCTCCCGTCAACTATGATTCTCTTTCCGCCGTTAGGCGCGCGGGACTTAGCATTCATCTCTTCAAGGATTCCTGGTCGCCGGTGGTGCGTCTGGGCGGACTGGTGGAGACGTTGCCCGGCTTTTACAATCCGAAAGTTCCCTGGGCGAAGAAGAAGGTTCGCCAGGCGCTCAATTACGCCATCGACAAAGAGGCGATCTTGAAGCACATCTTCCACGGCCTTGGTCGGGTCGCCAGTTCGGATTTTCCGGCTGACGAGTGGCGGAATGTCGAGGTTTACCCTTACGACCCCACAAAGGCGCGAAAGCTTCTTCAGGAAGCCGGCTACCCCGACGGCTTTGATATCACCTTAAAGACCTTCATCACCGTGCCGGGCGCCGAATTACCGATCGTCGCCGAAGCGGTCGCCCTCTACTGGCAGGCCGTGGGCATTAGGGTCAATATCGTACCCGTAGATTGGAATTCGTTGCGCGCGGCGTCTACCACCGGCAACGCCACGGACTATGTGTGGACGCATCGCGGCTTGTCCTTTCCCAGCCCCTTGACCGGCCTGCAGGCGGGCTTTTCGCCCGCCAGCGTTTTTGCCAGCTATGCCAACGAACAAACCGGTCAATGGCTGGAAAGGATCGGAACGGAGCTGGACCCGGCGCGCCGGCGCTTGCTGATCCATGACATGGGACAATTCTTGCGTGATGAGGCCGCCGCCGTGTTCATCGTCATCGCCCATGATCCTTGGGCGTCAGGCCCGCGCATCACCCGCTGGCCGTTCATCCGCTATCAGGTAACCAATATCGATCAGATCACCCTTAGCGACGGACGCGCGCCATGACCGCCGCAGTCGCCATATTCTGCCGGGAAGTCGCCGCCGATGCTTAGCTTCATCTCAAAACGCTTCGGCGAGATGGCGGTCGCGCTCCTCCTGATGAGCGTCGTTGTATTTCTGCTGGGCCGCATGACTGGCGATCCGGTGGCGCTGCTGCTCAGCGATTATTCCACCCCGCAAGACCGGGCGCGCGTTGAGCAGGAACTCGGACTTGATCGGCCTTTGGTAGAACAGTACGGCGCCTTTATCGTCAATGTCCTGAAAGGCGAGCTTGGCAATTCGATTATGGGCGATCAAAGCCCCGCCGCCGATTTGATCCTGGAGCGCTTTCCCGCATCGTTGCAATTGGCCGGCGTGGCGCTGCTGATTTCCTTCCTGATCGGCGTGCCGCTGGGCGTCGTCGCCGCCACCCACCGCGGCAAGACGCTGGATGTCGCCGCCCGTTTGGTGGCGCTGATCGGCCAATCGGTACCGATCTTCTGGCTTGGCATCATGCTGATGTACTTCTTCAGCGTCAGGCTCCATCTTCTGCCGACTTCCGGCTATGGAACCGCCGCCCACTTCGTTTTGCCCGCCGCCACCATGAGCCTGTTTACCATTGCGGCGGTGACCAGATTGGTGCGCGCCAGCATGGTTGACATCCTCAATGCCGAGTACATCAAGCTGGCGCGCATCAAGGGGCTCTCTGAATCCGTCGTGATCTGGAAGCACGCACTGCGCAACAGCCTGATTCCGGTTCTAACCTTCATGGGCAGCTTCTTTGCCAACATGATCACCGGCGCGGTGGTCATCGAGACCGTATTCGCCTGGCCGGGCATCGGACGCTTGGCCTACGAGGCGATCTTGAATCGCGATTTTCCCGTCATTCAGGCGGTGGTCCTGTTCATGACGGCGCTATTCATTGGCGCCAACCTGGTGGTCGATCTGCTTTATGCCTGGGTCGACCCCCGCATTCGCTATGGGCGGAGATGATCGGATGGCATTGACGGAGAAGAACGGGTGTTGAGCATGTTTCGCAACCCTGCGATCGCCATTCCGGGAGCGGTGTCGCTTTTCATGGTGTGCATCGCGCTGTTTGCGCCCGTGCTCGCCCCCTTCGACCCGCTGGCGGGATCGCTTGAGGCGCGACTGTTGCCGCCGGCCTGGGAGGCGAACGGCGACATGGCGCACCTCCTCGGCACCGATCGCATGGGCCGCGATGTCTTAAGCCGCCTCATCCATGGCGCCCAGATTTCGCTTTCGGTGGTGGCGCTCGCCCTGCTCATTGCTGGGTCCATCGGCTCCGCGCTCGGCATCGTGGCCGGCTATGTCGGCGGCCTCACGGAAGCCTTGTTGATGCGCCTCGTCGACCTGGCGCTATCCTTGCCGATCATTCTCATCGCCCTCCTCTTCGGCGTGGTGTTCGGCCCCGATTTCGGCAACATCGTCATCATCATCAGTTTAGTGCTATGGTCGCAGTTCGCCCGCATGGCGCGCAGCGAAACCTTGAAAATCAAGAACAGCGAGTTCATCGATCTGGCGCGAACCGCCGGCCTGCACCCCATCGCCATCATGGTCCGTCATATCGTGCCCAACGTGGCGGGGCCATTGATCGTGCTTGCCACCCTGCAGGTCGGCACCGTAATCATCATCGAGGCGTCCTTGAGTTTTCTTGGTGTCGGCGTGCCGCCGCCGACCCCGGCCTGGGGATCGATGATCGCCGAAGGTCGCTCCTATATCGTATCGGAGCCCTGGCTGTGCATCATCCCCGGTTTGGCGATCCTGATCACCGTGCTCGCCGTGAACATGCTGGGCGACGCGCTTGCTGAAACCTTAAACCCGGAACTGGCGCGCCGACCGGGCGGCCATTGAATTTGATTTGCTGAACGCGCCTTAAGGACAAGACTGAGACATGGCGAAAAGACTGCTTGAGGTTGAAAATCTTAAGACCTATTTCCGGTCGCAGGGACAGGTCTTTCGCGCCATTGACGACGTGTCGCTCCATGTCGACGAGAACGAGACGCTGGGCATCGTTGGCGAATCCGGCTCCGGAAAATCGACGCTCGGCCTGTCGATCCTGCGGCTTGTGCCCGCCGCGCGAAACCCATTCATAGCCGGCCGAATTTTGTTTGACGGCCGTGATCTTCTGACGATGAGCGAAGGCGAGATGCGTGCGGTGCGCGGCAGCGAGATTTCGATGATTCTGCAGGATCCGATGACTTCGCTCAATCCCGTCTTCACGCTGGGCGCGCAGATCGAAGAGGCCATTCTTTCCCACAAAAAAGCCGGAGCGCAGAATGCGCGCGCCGCCGCCATCGAGGCGCTGCGCCAGGTGCGGATCGCCGCTCCTGAAACCCGGGTCGACAGCTACCCGCACCAGATCAGCGGCGGGATGCGCCAGCGCGTCGTGGGGGCCATCGCCATGGCGTCACAACCGCGACTGCTCATTGCCGATGAACCGACGACCTCGCTCGATGTCACCTTGCAGGCGCAGTATCTTCAGCTGTTAAAAGACCTGCGCGCCGCCCATGGCATGTCCTTGATCCTCATTACCCATGACTTTGGCGTGGTGGCGCGGATGTGCGACCGGGTCGCCGTCATGTATGCGGGCAGCATCGTCGAGACCGCGCCGGTCAGGGAGATCTTCCACCGGCCGCGCCATTGGTACACGGCGGCCCTGTTGGCGAGTATGCCGAAGCTTGATCACCCGCGCGGCCATCTGCCAACCATCGAGGGCGCGCCGCCGAGACTGAACGACTTGCCATCGGGCTGTAAATTCGCGCCGCGCTGCGCGCAAGCGCAATCAACATGCTTCACGCAGATGCCGGAACGTCAATCAATTTCACCGGTCCACGACATCAAGTGCTGGTATCCACGGGAGGCAACATGACATCTCCCCTCATCGAAACTCGTGGACTAAAGAAGCACTTCAGGCTGCGCAGGCCTCTGCTTGGGGCGTCATCGGTGAACGTCCTTAAAGCAGTCGACGGCGTTGATATTCAGCTTGGAGCGAACGAGACGCTGGGGTTGGTGGGCGAATCGGGATGCGGCAAAACCACCCTGGGCCGGCTCGTATTGCAGCTTGAAACGCCGACACAAGGCTCTGTGATGTTCGAAGGGCGCGATACGGCGTCATTTAATCGTAATGAGTTGCAAGGATTTCGCCGCAACGTGCAGCCGGTGTTCCAGAATCCTTATTCCTCGCTTGATCCGCGCATGAAGATCGGAAAGATTATCGCCGAGCCCCTCACCGCATCGCAAAAACTGAGGAAGGCGGAAGTTGCAGAGCGAGTAGCGGACGTGCTTAGCGCCACCGGGCTTAGCCCTTCGGACGCGCAGAAATACCCCCATGAATTCAGCGGCGGCCAACGGCAAAGAATCGCCATTGCCCGATCGCTCATTTCACGTCCAAGGGTGATCATTCTTGACGAGCCCGTGTCGTCGCAGGACATATCGATCCAAGCGCAGATACTTAATCTATTGTCTGATATTCAGGCGCGATTAGGAGTCAGCTATCTGTTCGTGGCGCACAACCTGGCCACGGTCCGCTTCATGAGCAACCGCATCGCCGTCATGTACCTGGGCGTGGTTGTGGAAGAAGGCGGCTCGGACGAGCTTTGCGCCGGACCGCTTCACCCTTATACCAGAGCGCTCTTTTCGGCAACGCTGCCCGGCGATCCGGATGCGCCGCACAGCTTGGAGGCGCTGCAAGGCGAGATGCCATCGCCGCTTAATCCACCAAGCGGATGTCGTTTTCATCCCCGCTGCCCTCTGGCGATGCCGCGGTGCAAGGAAAGCTCGCCCGCCCTGAAACCGGCGGCACCCGGCCGCAGCGTTGCCTGCCATTTGTTTGATGCATGAGAAAGGAAATCGCGTGCCCGCCAAGCTGAACAACAATATTCTCTTTTATGCCGTTGGCGACGTCTTGCCGGAACGGGCGGATCCGCTTTCCATCTTTCAGCAAGTGACGCCCACCCTGCGGGAGGCGGATTTAGCGTTTTGTCAACTGGAAGCGAACATCTCCGAGCGCGGCGTGCGCTTGCCGCAGGTGCGCCATACCACCCGCATTCAGCGCGCGGCGGCGGCGGCGCTGAAGGAGGCGGGGTTCAATATCGTTTCTTTTGCCGGCAATCATTGCATGGATTGGGGAGCTGAAGCGTTTTTCGATACCATTGACGCGCTACGGGAACAATCTCTGACCGTGCTCGGCGTCGGGCATAATATAACGGAAGCGCGACAGCCGCGGATCATTGAGAAAAACGGCGTTCGCGTGGCTTTCCTTGCCTATTCTTCCATCCTGCCGATGAATTTTTGGGCCGAAGAGAACCGGCCCGGCTGCGCGCCGATGCGGGCGTGGACGCATTATGAGCCAATCGAACCCGACCAGCCGGGTACGCCGTGCCGTATCCATACCTACCCCCATGGCGGCGACCTTGAACAGCTCGTTGCGGATATCAAAACCGCCCGTGGCCACGCCGATGTCGTGATCATGTCCATCCACTGGGGGATTCATTTCATCCCGGCGGTGATTGCCGACTATCAGCGTATCGTCGCTCACGTCGCCATCGATGCCGGCGCGGACCTGATCCTTGGCCATCACGCCCACATTCTCAAAGGCGTCGAGGTTTATAAAGGAAAGCCGATCTTCTACAGTCTCTGCAACTTCGCTGTTGACCTGCCGATGACGCCAGAGCATGCCAACAGCAAGGGATTCCGTGAAATTCAGGTCTTGCACCCAGACTGGAAGGTTGATTTTTCCAGCAATTATAATTTTCCGCCTGACTCGCAGAAAACCATCGTCGTAAAGTGCCTTATTAACAAGGATGGCGTCCTTCGCACGTCGTTTCTGCCGGCCTTCATCGACGCCACGGCAAATCCTCGCCTCCTGTCACGCGGCGATCCGAAGTTTTTGGAAGTCGTCCGCTATATCGAGGAGGCAACGTCGAGCCAGAATTTGTCGGCGCGTTTCACCATTGATGGCGATGAGGTGGTCGTAACCGAGTAGGGAGCGTATCTTGAACAGGCGGCGCGCGTGCGCCTTATAACCATTATAAATTAATTGCAATGCAAACGATTTTTAATACAATCCATGTCCATAATTCCTCCGGGTGGAGGCGGCGTCTTTCGAAGGGTGATGATTGATGAAGAAGAAGAGCAAAACACATACAGTGGCCGCCACCCCAGCCCAGACGCTGAAGCTGGGAGAGCTGCGCAATCTTGTCGGCTATCAGCTACGCCGCGCGCATTCCCATATGCGCCGCGATTACCTCCAGACTGTGGGCAACTTAGGGTTTCGCCCCGGCCAGGTGAGTATCTTGGTTCTGATCATCGAGAACCCCGGCATCTTTCAAATCGAGCTGTCGCGCGAGTTGGAAATCGATAAGGCGACGGTGGTCGCGCTCATTGACCGCCTGGAGAAGGCCGGCCTGGTCACCCGCCAACGTTCAACCGAAGACCGGCGCAATCAGGCCCTTTTCGCCACCCGCGAAGGGATCAAAATGGCCAAAACGCTTTTGGAAATAACCGAGCAACATGAGGCGCGCTACTGCGCTCAATTCACCGCAGCGGAGCTGAAGCAGTTTCTTGAATATCTGCAACGCATCTACCAGCTTGAAAACAATTAACGCGGCTTGCGCCTAAAACATCCGCGAGACGATCACATATTCAGCGTGCGCTTATGAACCGCGAGCGCCGCTTCCTTCATCGCTTCCGGATGGGTGGGATGCGCGTGGCAGGTCAGCGCGATGTCCTCGGCGGAGGCGCCGAACGCCATCGCCAGCGCCGCCTCGGCAATCATGGTGCCGGCCATGGCGCCGATGATGTGCACGCCCAACACCTTGTCGGTCTTGGCGTCGGCGAGAATTTTCACGAACCCTTCGGTATCACCATTGGCCTTGGCGCGGCCATTGGCCAGGAACGGAAACTTGCCGATGTTATAGGCAATGTTGGCGGCTTTGAGCTCTTCTTCCGTCTTGCCGACGGAGGCAACCTCCGGATTGGTGTAGACCACGCCGGGAATGACGTCATAGTTCACATGGCCCTTGTGGCCGGCGATGATTTCCGCCACCGCCACGCCTTCTTCCTCCGCCTTGTGCGCCAGCATCGGTCCGCGTATGACATCGCCGACGGCGTAGATGCCTTTGACGTTGGTCTCGAAACGGTCGTTGACGGCGACCCGTCCGCGCTCGTCGAGCTTGACGCCGACCTTGTCCAGCCCCAAGCCCTCGGTCAGCGGCTTGCGGCCAACCGACACCAGCACCACATCGCAGCGGATTTCCTGACGATCGCCGCCCTTGACCGGCTCGACGATCACCATGGCGGAGGTTTTTTGCGCCTTCACCTCCACCACCTTGCGCGAGGTCATGATCTCCATGCCTTGCTTTCTCAGCACGCGATCGAAATGTTTGGCCACCTCGCCATCCATGCCCGGCGTGATGCGGTCGAGAAATTCCACCACCGTCACCTTGGCGCCCAAGCGCCGCCACACCGAGCCAAGCTCCAGCCCAATGTAGCCCGCGCCGATCACCACCAGATGTTTCGGAACTTTCGGCAGCGCCAGCGCGCCGGTGGAAGAGACCACGCGATCCTCGTCAATGACGACCCCCGGCAGACTGGCCGGCGTTGAGCCGGTGGCGATCACGATATGCTTGGCGGCGATTTTCGTAACGGCGCCGTCAATGGCGGTCACCTCGACCACGCCCGGCGCTGCGATGACGCCGCGACCGACAAAGTGCATTACCTTGTTTTTCTTGAAAAGATAAGCGATGCCATCAGTGTTGCTTTTCACCACTCCGGATTTGTGCGCCATCATGGCGGCAAGATCAAAGCTGACGTTCTCCGCACGAACGCCGAACTGGGCGATGCCGTGGCTGGTGTGCTCATAAACTTCCGAGGCGTGCAGCAGCGCCTTCGAGGGGATGCAGCCGACATTCAAGCAGGTGCCGCCCAGCGTCTTGTCCTTCTCGACGCAGGCGACCTTCAAGCCCAACTGCGCCGCGCGGATGGCGGCGATGTAGCCGCCGGGGCCTGCGCCGATCACCACTACGTCAAAGGATTGTTCGCTCATGCGTCGTGCACCCACAGTAAAAAATTACAAATCCAACAACAGCCGTTGCGGGTCTTCCAGGAATTCCTTGACCCGCACCAGGAACGTCACCGCGCCGGCGCCGTCGATCAAGCGATGGTCGTAAGAGAGCGCCAGGTACATCATCGGCCGAATGACGATTTCATCATTGACCACGACGGGGCGCTTCTTGATGGCGTGCATGCCCAAAATCGCCGACTGCGGCGGATTTAAGATCGGCGATGACATGAGCGAACCGAACACGCCGCCGTTGGTGATGGTGAAGGTGCCACCCTGCAAATCATCCATCGCGAGCTTGCCTTCGCGGGCCTTGACCGCCAAATCAGCAATGCCTTTCTCCACCTCGGCGAAGCTTTTGGCGTCGCAGTCGCGCACCACCGGCACCACCAACCCCGCCGGGGTCGAGGTGGCGACGCCGATGTCGTAATAGTGATGGTAGACGATATCGTCGCCGTCGATGGAGGCGTTGACATCAGGAAGCTCTTTGAGCGCATTGACGCAGGCCTTGACGAAAAACGACATGAAGCCCATGCGCACGCCATGCTTGCGCTCGAACATTTCCTTATACTGTTCGCGCATGGACATCACCGCCGACATATCGACCTCGTTATAGGTCGTCAACATGGCGGCGGTATTCTGCGCGTCCTTCAGGCGCTGGGCGATGCGCTTCCGCATCCGGGTCATGGGCACACGCTCCGAGCGCGGGCTTGCGGGCATGACGGCGCGCGCCGGTTCGGCGACATGGGCGGTGGCCTTCTTGCCGCCTTCCATGTAGGCCAGCACGTCTTCCTTGGTGACGCGGCCGCCGAGGCCGGTGCCGCGAATGCTGCGCGCGTCGAGATCGTGCTCGTCGATTAATTTTTGCGCCGCCGGCATGATCATGGACGCGGTTTCCGTCGTAGCTGGCGCGGCGGGCTTGGTCTCGGCCGGCGGGGCGGCGGGCTTTTCTGGCGCAGTCTTGGCGGCAGGCGCTGCCGCCGCCGGCTTGCCCTTGGCGCTTTCATCGATAGCGCCCAGAAGCGCGCCGATACTGACGTTCTCGCCCTGCTTGGCGGCGATCTCCACCAACGCGCCGGCGGTCGGGGCGTTGACTTCCACCGCCACCTTGTCGGTTTCAAGTTCAACCAATGGCTCATCCTTGGCAACGGCGTCGCCCACCGCCTTGAACCATTTGGCCACCGTCGCTTCGGTGATGGATTCGCCAAGCGTGGGAACCCTGATCTCGGTTGTCATCAAAATAGCTCCCGTATCAAGGCGCTGCTCAACAGGTCAACGCCTGCTCGATCAACGCCGCTTGCTGTTTCAAATGGCGCTCCATGAGGCCGGTTGCGGTGGCGGCCGAAGGGTCACGGCCGGCGTACACGGGCCTTGTTACCGGCGACTTCATCTCGGCCAAAGTTTCCTCAATCAGCGGCGCAACGAACGTCCACGCGCCCATGTTCTTCGGCTCTTCCTGGCACCACACCACGCGCGTCAGCTTTTTAAAGCGGCTCAAATGCCGAATGACGGCGTCATTGGGATAAGGGTAGAGCTGTTCAAGGCGCAGGATATAGGTATCGTCCTGCTTGCGCTCCTCGCGCGCCTCCAGAAGATCGTAATAAATCTTGCCGCTGCACAGCACGACGCGGGTGATTTTCGAGTCCTTCAACTTCAACAAGCCGCTGCCCGGAAGATCAGCATGATCCTCCAGCGCGCGATGGAACTGCGTGCCCGGCCCCATGTCGATGAATGACGAGACGGCGCGCTTGTGGCGCAACAGCGACTTCGGCGTCATGACGATGAGCGGCTTGCGGAAATTGCGATGCATCTGCCGGCGCAGCAGATGGAAATAGTTGGCCGGCGTGGTGCAGTTGGCGACCTGGATATTGTCTTCGGCGCACAGCTGCAAGTAGCGCTCCAGCCGCGCCGAGGAATGCTCCGGCCCCTGGCCCTCATAGCCGTGCGGCAGCAGCATGACGAGGCCCGACATCCTGAGCCACTTGCGCTCGGCGGCGGCGATGAACTGGTCGATGATCACCTGCGCGCCGTTGGCGAAATCGCCGAACTGCGCCTCCCACAGCACCAGGGCATTGGGCTCGGCCAGGCTGAAGCCGTATTCAAAGCCAAGCACGCCAGCTTCCGACAGCATGCTGTCGTGAACCTCGAAGAGATCGCCGTTGCCGACTTTTTTCAGCGCCGTATAGCGTTCCTCGGTGCGCTGATCGACCCATACCGCGTGGCGCTGGCTGAAGGTGCCGCGCTGCGAATCCTGGCCTGAGAGGCGGACGCGAAATCCTTCCTTGGCCAGCGTGCCGAAAGCCAGCAATTCAGCCGTCGCCCAATCGATGTTGTCACCGGCCTCGATGGTTTTGGCCCGCGCCTCGATGGTGCGCTTCAAGGTGCGGTGAATCTCGAACCCTTCGGGCACGGTGACCAGGGTTTCGCCGATGTCGCGCAAGGTATCGATGGCGACGCCGGTTTGCGCCCGGCGTTCGGCGCCGGCGACGCTGATGCCCGACCAGCGGCCTTCCAGCCAATCGGCCTTGTTGGGTTTATAGGCGCTGCCCGCCTCGAACTCCTGCTCCAGGTGTTCGTCGAACTCGGCACGCAGGCGCGCCACGTCGTCCTCGCTGACCACGCCTTCGCCGATCAGACGCTTGGCGTAGATCTCCCGCGCCGAGGGATGGTTGCGGATGCGCTGGTACATGATCGGTTGAGTGAACGCCGGCTCGTCCGACTCGTTGTGGCCGAAGCGGCGATAGCAGAACATGTCGATCACCACGTCCTTGCGAAAAGTCTGGCGAAACTCGGTGGCCAGCTTGGTGGCGGCCACCACCGCTTCGGGATCATCGCCATTGACATGGAAAATCGGCGCTTGCACCATTTTCGCCGTATCCGATGGGTAGGGCGAGGAACGGGAATAGCTGGGACTGGTGGTAAAGCCGATCTGGTTGTTGATGATGAAATGCACCGTGCCGCCGGTGCGATAGCCCTTCAAGCCCATCAGGCCGAAACATTCGGCGACCAGGCCCTGACCGGCGAACGCCGCATCGCCGTGCAAGATCAGCGGCATTACCGAGGTGCCGCCCAGATCATTACGTTGCGCGAGCTTGGCGCGCACCTTGCCCAGCACCACCGGGTTGACCGCTTCCAGGTGCGACGGGTTGGCGGTAAGCGACAGATGCACCAGGTTGCCGTCGAACTCGCGGTCGGCGGAGGTGCCCAAGTGATATTTGACATCGCCCGAGCCCTGCACGTCCTCGGGATGCGCCGAGCCGCCATGAAATTCGTGAAAAATGGCGCGAAACGGCTTTTGCAGCACGTTGGCCAGCACGTTCAAGCGGCCGCGATGGGCCATGCCGAGGATGATTTCCTTCACGCCGTGCGCGCCGCCAACCTTGATGATGGATTCCAGGGCCGGGATCAGCGCCTCACCGCCGTCAAGGCCAAAACGCTTGGTGCCGATGTACTTGCGGGCCAGGAACTGCTCGAACACCTCAGCCTCGGTAAGCTTTTGCAGGATCGCCCGCTTGCCGTTTTCGGTGAAGTGGATCTCCTTCTCGCGGCCTTCGATCTTGTCTTGAATCCACGCCTTCTCCTCGGGCTCGAAGATGTGCATGAATTCAACGCCGACGCTGGAGCAGTAGGTACGGCGCAGAATGGTCAGAATTTCGCGCACCGTCGAGCTCTCAAGGCCCAGCACGTTGTCAATGAAGATCGGCCGGTCAAGATCGCTGTCGCGAAAGCCATAGGTCGCGGGATCAAGCTCGGCGTGGTACGGCCGTTCCTCCAGTCCTAAGGGATCAAGATGGGCAAAGAGGTGGCCGCGCACGCGATAGGCGCGGATCATCATCAGCGCGCGGATGCTGTCCAAGGTGGCGGCGCGAACTTCGCTCTCGCTAACCGCTTTCTTGCCGGGCTTTTTCGGCCGCGCTGCCACATAGCCGGGCGACAGCGCCTCCAGAATGTCGGCGTCCGGCGTCAGCCGCCAATCGCCTTTCGCCCGCCCGCCGACGCCATTGTCATTGCGCGCCAGCAAGGTGCGCGCATCCCCCGCCAGCTCCTTGAAATAGGCCCGCCAACTGGGATCCACGGCGTTGGGATCTTCGGCAAAGCGGCGGTACATGTGTTCGACAAACGCGCTGGAAGCGCCGCCGGCGGCAAGAAAGTCGAATGCGTCTGCGCTCATTCAATCTCGCGCGGGACATCGCTGCCCGCTCCTTTTTTAGTTTGGCGGCCCGCCGATGCGGGCCGCCAATATCCTTAGCCTTTCACGACCTTGAGCAAGGTCAGCCCGAGCTCGGCCGGCGAGTCCGCAACCACGATCCCGGCGCTTTTCATAGCCTCGATCTTGGTCTCCGCGCCGCCCTTGCCGCCCGAGATGATGGCGCCGGCATGGCCCATGCGTCGTCCGGGCGGGGCGGTGCGGCCAGCAATGAAGCCAACCACAGGTTTCTTAATTTTCGATTGTTTTAAGAAGTCGGCAGCTTCTTCTTCCGCCGAGCCGCCGATTTCGCCGATCATGATGATCGACTGAGTGGCGGCGTCGGCCAGGAAGCGTTCCAGCACGTCGATGAAGTTGGTGCCGTTCACCGGATCGCCGCCGATGCCGACGCAGGTCGACTGGCCAAGCCCCACCGCCGTGGTCTGGGCCACCGCCTCATAGGTCAGCGTGCCGGAGCGCGACACGATGCCCACCGAGCCGGGACGGTGGATATGGCCCGGCATGATGCCGATCTTGCACTCGCCCGGGGTGATGACGCCCGGACAGTTGGGACCAATGAGCCGCGTGCCGGAGCCGGCAAGCGCCCGTTTCACCCGCACCATGTCGAGCACGGGAATGCCTTCGGTGATGCACACCGCAAGCTCGACCTTGGCGTCGATGGCTTCCAGGATGGCGTCGGCGGCGAATGGCGGCGGCACATAGATCACCGAGGCGTTGGCCCCGGTCTTAGAAACCGCTTCCTCCACCGTGTTGAAGACGGGGAGCGACAGATGCGATGTGCCGCCCTTGCCCGGCGTCACGCCACCCACCATCTTGGTGCCGTAGGCGATCGCCTGCTCGGAATGGAAGGTGCCCTGCGCGCCGGTGAAGCCTTGGCAGATGACCTTGGTGTTTTTATTGACAAGAATGGACATCAGGCCGCCTCCTTCACCGCTTTGACCACTTTACGCGCCGCATCGCCCAAGTCGTCGGCGGCGATGATCGGCAGGCCGGATTCAGCGAGGATCTTTTTGCCCAACTCCACATTGGTGCCTTCCAGGCGCACCACTAAAGGCACGCTTAAGGAGACTTCCTTGGCCGCCGCCACCACGCCCTCGGCGATGACGTCGCAGCGCATGATGCCGCCAAAGATATTGACCAGAATGCCCTCGACGTTGCGATCGGAGAGAATGATCTTGAAGGCTTCAGTCACCCGTTCGCGGGTGGCGCCGCCGCCGACGTCAAGGAAGTTGGCCGGCGCGCCGCCGGACAGCTTGATGATGTCCATGGTCGCCATGGCAAGCCCGGCGCCATTGACCATGCAGCCGATGTTGCCGTCGAGCTTGATGTAATTGAGCTCATGCTTGGCCGCTTCCAGCTCCATGGGGTCTTCTTCGTCGGGGTCGCGCAGTTCCTGCACGTCCTTGTGGCGAAAGAGCGCGTTGGAATCAAAGCTCATCTTGGCGTCGAGGAGCACCACGTCCTCGGACTTGGTGACCACCAGCGGGTTGATCTCCAATAGCGCGCAATCCAGATCGACGAAGGCGTTATATAAGGACTGGATGACCTTGACCGCGTTGCCCGCCGCCTTGCCGTTCAGTCCCAGACCGTAGGCCACCTTGCGGGCGTGGAAGCCCGACAGGCCGGAGGCCGGGTCGATGGTGACGGTGAGGATTTTCTCCGGCGTATGAGCCGCCACCTCCTCGATGTCCATGCCGCCCTCGCTGGAGGCGATGATGGCGATCCGGCTGGAGCCGCGATCCACCAGGAAGCTTAAATAAAGCTCGTTGGCGATGGCGCAGCCGTCTTCCACATAGACCCTTTTCACCAGCTTGCCTTGCGGGCCGGTCTGGTGGGTAACCAGCGTCATGCCGATGATCTTGGCCGCCGCCTCCTTCACCTCGTCCACCGATTTGACCACTTTGACGCCGCCGCCCTTGCCGCGGCCGCCGGCGTGAATTTGCGCCTTGACCACCCAGACCGGGCCGCCCAGCTCCTTGGCCACATCCACTGCTTCCTGCGGCGTGTAGGCCACTCCCCCTTTCAGGACCGGCGCGCCATATCGCTTCAAGAGCGCCTTGGCCTGGTACTCATGAATATTCATCGTTTCCCCTTTCCTGCGGACTTCTTGGTCTTAGCGGCGAGAGCGGGTTCCAGCTTCTGACAGGCGGCGATCAGTTCGCGCACCGCATTGGCCGATTTTTCGAACTCCTTGCTCTCACCCTTATTGAGCTCGATCTCGACGATCCGCTCGACGCCGCCGGCACCGATCACCACCGGTACGCCAACATACAGGTCTTTCATGCCATAAGCCCCGTTCAAATAGGCGGCGCAGGGCAGCACCCGCTTCTTGTCCTTCAGGTAAGACTGGGCCATCTCGATGGCCGAGGCCGCCGGCGCATAGAAAGCCGAGCCGGTTTTCAGGAGCTTGACGATCTCCGCCCCGCCGTCGCGGGTGCGCTGGATGATTTGGGCGAGCTTCTCCTTGGTGGTCCAACCCATCTTGACGAGGTCCGGGATCGGAATGCCGGCCACCGTGGAATAGCGCGCGAGCGGCACCATGGTATCGCCGTGCCCGCCCAGAACGAAGGCGGTAACGTCTTGAATGGAAACGTTAAATTCTTCCGCTAGGAAGTGACGGAAGCGCGAGCTGTCGAGCACCCCCGCCATGCCCACTACCATGTGATGCGGCAGGCCGGAGAATTCCCTGAGCGCCCACACCATGGCGTCCAAGGGATTGGTGATGCAGATGACGAAGGCCTTCGGGGCATACTTGCCGATGCCCTCGCCCACCGCCTTCATCACCTTTAAATTGATGCCTAAAAGGTCGTCGCGGCTCATGCCGGGCTTTCTGGGCACGCCGGCGGTGACGATCACCACGTCCGCCCCGGCGATGTCTTTATATTCCTGGGTGCCTTTGAGGCGGGCGTTGAAGCCGTCCACCGCCGCCGATTGGGCGAGGTCCAGGGCCTTGCCCTGGGGTAGCCCTTCGGCGATATCGAAGACCACGATATCGCCCATTTCTTTCAGACCTGCCAGGTGCGCCAACGTACCGCCGATCTGGCCGCCGCCAATCAGCGCAATTTTGTTTCGTGCCATGCTGCTCCAACTCCGGTTGCGGGATGCATTATTTTCTTTGTGAACACATAGATGTGTATTCGTTGCGGCAAGGTAAAAGTGGGTTTAATTCCGACACGGAATTTAAACAGCATGGCATGTAGCGCGAAACGCCGGTTATCGCAAGCCAATCAGGGAAATATTTTAAGTATAAAATATTAATTTCCTTCTGCTGCCCGCCATCACGCCGGCCGGGCCGCAGCCGTCCTCCCTCTGTCATGCCCGACGGAGACAGCCATGCAATCCGAAGAAGACAAAATCAACCTGTTTTTAGACCCTGGCAGTTTCGACTACGATAAAGAGTATATCAACGTCTCCCCAGGGGTCGGTTTGCAACAGAACTACGCCCCTGAAGAACGCTTCCTAACCCGCATCACCGACGACCGCGAGACGCATTTTTCCCGCTATGGCGGCAAGCAGACGGCTTATGCTTACCGCATGGCGGAAACGACCCTTGCCATCTCCCGCGTCCTTTACAAGTGCAAGGGCGATCTGAATACCCTGCCGGAAAACTTCAATAACTACTGGAAAGGCTATGATAAGCAAGATCGACCGCATGGCATTCTCTGCGGGTATCTGACCCCTATATGCGACCTGAAAGAGGTGTTATGGACCCATACTCAAACGCGGTGCGAACTGTTTTTCTCCTACCTCGCCTGCCACCGTCATCTGATGGCGCAGGAGATCAATCTCAAGAAAGACGAGACTGACAGCCCCTTCGGCCGCAACCGGTATTACCGCTATCTGACCACCCCTCCCGATGGGCGAAACAATCTACCCTTCAGCTCCTTGGAAACCGATCTGAAAAATCCGCCTTATCTGACTTCGTTGCAAAAATTCTATGAGACCGGCGGGCAGGACCAGGATAGCTACGCCATCACACGCGATTTTAACAATAAAATTATCCCATTCGGCTGCTTGACGAAGGGCGTTCTCATCAATTGGCTGGTAGCGCAAGACGATTATGAAACTCTCTTCCTTCACATGAACGATCTCTTTCTATCCATCACGGGGCCAAAGCTGCCAAGGCGCGAGGAATTCTTGCGCGCCGTGTTTGAAATCCAATACTGGTACATTCATATCATGCCGTGCGAGCGCGGCTCGCTCGCAGTGATGAACATGTTCCGTTACGCCATGCTCGCCTACTACAACCGGCGAAAAATCAATAGAGCCAAATGGTTCCCCATGGCCCCCAATCGCGTTGATGTCTATCCAGACCTGGAGGCTCTAATCTTGCGCAAAAATTTGGATGATTTCATTAAGGCCTCCATCCACAAGCTATATTGCGTGGATTACGGCGCATACTTCACGTAGCGCTCACTCCACTGCGTGGCCGCGGGCGAGATAGTCGGCCGATTGCATCTCTTGCAGCCGCGACACCGTGCGCTGAAACTCAAACGAGCCGTCGCCCGATGGGTATAATCCCTCCGGCGCTGCTGCGGCCGAGCACAACAACTTGACGTTGTTTTCATAAAGCGCGTCGATCAGCGTCACGAACCGTTTCGCCTCGTTGCGCTTTTCCGGCCCCATGACGGGAATGCCGACGATGATCACCGTATGATAGGCCCAGGCGATGGCGAGATAGTCCGCCGCGCCCAATGGGTTTTCGCACAGCCGCTTGAAGGAAAACACGGCGACGCCGCGCGAGGCGATGGGCACGAAAAGCTTACGGCCCTGCACCTCCAGCTCATCGGGACCGACGGCGGCGCGATTGCCCACCTCGTGATCGGTCAGCTTGTAGAAGGCCACCGACAGCGCCTTGGTCGCCGCCTCCGATATGGGCCAGTGGTAGACCTTGGTGCCAGCCAGCCGCTCCAGGCGATAGTCGGTGGGGCCATCCAGTTCGATCACATCGAGCCGCTGGCGCAGCAGGGCGATGAACGGCAGGAACAGTTGGCGATTGAGGCCGCCCAGATATAGATCCTCCGGCGGCCGGTTGGAGGTGGCGACCACCACCACGCCGTTGTCCAAGAGCGCCGTAAACAACCGCGACAGGATCATGGCGTCGGCCACGTCATGGACCTGGAATTCATCAAAACACAAGAGCCGGGCATCGTGCGCCACGGCGCGCGCCAAAGGCGGGATCGGATCATCGCCCGCTCCTTTGCCGGCCGTCCGCTCGCGCTCCGCCTTCGACATCTGCCGCCAGGCATGAATGCGGCCATGGATTTCCAGCATGAAGGCATGAAAATGCACCCGCCGCTTCTTTGTCACCGGCGCGGCGGCAAAGAACAGGTCCATCAGCATGGACTTGCCGCGCCCCACCCCGCCATGGATGTAAAGGCCGCGGAGCGGCGCTGCGCCGCCGTTGCGACGCCACCGCCCAAGCCGCGCCCAAAGACCGCCGCTGCTTGATTGCCTCAGGGCGTCATAGAGCGCCTGCAGATGCGCCGCCACCGCCGCCTGGCGGGGATCGTCGCGCAAATAGCCGGCGGCGCGCATGGCGTCATAGGCTGAGAGCGGCCCCGACGCCGTCCGCGCAAGTTCCAATTGGTGTGACCCGCCCGCCGCCATGGGCAGCAGATGTACAGGCAAATGATAAAATTGAGCAAGATGGGAAATCAGCGGCGTATCATTAAGAAAAAGTTTACTGATCTTCCCTGAAAGTAAGGGTAGATAAAATCCGCTACTGGGACCAATGGGATGTCGTCGTTAAAGAAATTCGAGGTTGCCGTTTTCAACCAAGAGGTGCGCAACTGCGTGAAAATCGCCGAGCGTCACCCCAAGTACGATGATACCTGGGAGAACATCCACTATGTGGAGATATTGGCCCGCGACCTCAACGAGGCCAAGCGCGCCGCTGCCAAACGCTTCCCCCCTACAGATGGCTTCGTCATCGATCTCATCGAGGAGATGAAGGAATTCTACTGAGCTGCCCATGCGCCGGGCGCCAATGAAAAAGGCCTTGGAGCTTGCCCAAGGCCTTTCGTGTTTTTGGCAGCCTCCGTCGCCTACCCCTGGCGCGCCACCATCATCTTCTTGATCTCGGCGATGGCTTTGGCCGGATTGAGGCCCTTGGGGCAGGTGCTGGTACAGTTCATAATGGTGTGGCAGCGGTAGAGCCGGAAGGGGTCTTCCAGGTTATCGAGCCGCGCGCCGGTGTTCTCGTCGCGGCTGTCGATGAGCCAGCGATAGGCCTGCAAGAGAATCGCCGGGCCGAGATAGCGGTCGCCGTTCCACCAGTAGCTGGGGCAGGCGGTGGAACAGCAAGCGCACAGGATGCACTCGTAAAGTCCATCGAGTTTGGCGCGGTCTTCCTTAGATTGCAGGCGTTCCTTGTCCGGCGCGGGCGTGGCGCTTTGCAGCCACGGCTGGATCGAGGCGTATTGAGCGTAAAACCGGGTCAGGTCCGGGACCAGGTCTTTCACTACTTCCATGTGCGGCAGCGGGGTGACGGACACGTCGCCCTTCACTTCGTCGATGGCCTTGGTGCAGGCGAGCGTATTGGTGCCGTCGATATTCATGGCGCACGAGCCGCACACCCCCTCGCGGCAGGAGCGGCGGAAGGTCAGCGTCGGATCGACCTCGTTCTTGATCTTGATGAGCGCGT
>JACFMS010000051.1 GCA_019455285.1 Sphingomonadales bacterium | reverse complement strand
TATCAAATAGCCCGCCGCCCGCACTTCCCTTCCAAATCACAATGTCAAGGAACAATTTGGCGCCGCCGCCCAGCTACAAGCCGACAGCGGCACCGAGGCGCGCTTTATAGGCAGGACGCGCCCCCTTGTCAAACCCCAAAAAGCAAATTTTTCAGGCCGTGGAACTGATTTAGGTCGAAAGACCCAATCGTCAAGGCCGTCGATCAGAATACGCCCGGACTGGCATGGTCGTCAATGTCAGCCCGTGGTGGGTAGTGTCTCAGTTTGAAATCTGACCTCCCCTCGCCATTCCGGCCCGTCCTGTGCTATGCTTACCGGCAAGCAGTACAGGAGTAGCCATGCCCAAGGGACCGAAAGGCGAGAAAAGACCTGGTGACGTGATCGGAGCGGCTGTCATGGTCGCCAGGATAGCCACGGGGGAGATTCAAGAAAAGACCACCGATGACGGCAAGGATGCCGCCGCTGTCGCCCTAGGCCGCAAGGGTGGGAAGGCGCGGGCCAAGGCCATGACGCCAGAACAGCGGGCGGAGATAGCCAAGAAGGCGGCGGCTAAGAGGTGGAAGAGAAGCAAGCACAACTAAGATATTTTTTAATATTTTTGCTTGCTAAAATTAGCAAGCATGTTTATGCCTTATGCTTCAAGCAAGCATGAGGCTAATAGACATGACAGACGATACCCCCCAAAGCAAAGGTGGTCAGGCCAGAGCGGCCCACTTGTCTCCTGAAGAACGCAGCGAAATAGCTAAGAGTGGCGCTCAGGCGCGGTGGAAGCGGGTCAAGGAAGCAAATGAAGCAGATATTTCTCTCCCACAGGCTACACACCAAGGCAAAATGGCGGTCGGAGGCCTTGAGTTAGATTGTTATGTACTTGCAGATGGCCGTCGCGTTTTCCACAAACGAGGTATGGCCCGCGCCCTGGGCATGAAGTCCGGCGGCGGCAATGTTTTTATGAGGGCCATGCAAAGGAAGGGCCTTGGATCCGAACTAGACCATAAGCTTATCGAAAAAATAGAAAATCCCATTAATTTCAAGCCACTGACACAGGATCTGGCCCATGGATACGAGGCCGAGGTTTTGGTTGATGTCTGCAAAGCCATCATTCGAGCCAACGAAGCCGAAAAACTCACTAAGTCGCAGCATGGCCTGGTTGCTCAGGCACACATATTATTAAATGCTTTCGCGAAGGTTGGTGTCACTGCGCTAATTGATGAAGCAACTGGATTTCAGGACGTCAGGTCTCCTGATGCCCTCCGGCTACTCGTACAACAGTACATAGAGGAAGAGAAAAGGGAGTGGGAGAAACAATTCCCCAATGATTATTATGATGAGCTGAATAGGCTTTATGGTAGCAAGAGGCTAACTAAAACTGGGTCTGGCGCTGTTATTCAGAATAGACCCATGCACTTTGCTAAATTCACGCGGGCCTATGTGTACCACCCACTAGAGAACGGGGCTGTGCTTGAAGAGCTAGACAAAATAAACCCCAAAATTGGAACAAAAGGCACTAGACGCGCCCGCTTCCATCAACATCTTACACAGGGTTATGGCATTGAAAAACTAAAGCGGCAGGTCCAGGAGGTTATGACGCTTATGGCCGTCTCTGATAGTGTTGGGCAATTCAAGAGGCTGTTTTTCAAAAGGTTTCCCAAAAGCGGAATCCAGCTTGCCCTGTTTGATGAATGACGTAAAATGCTGAATAATATGCTTGACGCTAAGCATATAATTTCACATAATGTGGGCATGAACAAATTGCCCCTACATACCCGCGTCCAAATCCTCAATATGCTGGTGGAAGGCTCTTCCATGCGGTCTATCAGCCGTGTGGCGGGCGTTTCCATCAACACGGTGACAAAGCTGCTGGTGGACGCTGGCAATGCCTGTACCGCCTTCCATGACGCCACCGTGCGGGACGTGAAGGCTTCCAAGGTCCAGTGCGATGAAATCTGGTCCTTCTGCTATGCCAAGCAAAAGAACGTAAAGGCGGCTAAATCTGCCCCCAATGAAGCCGGGGACGTGTGGACCTGGACCGCCCTTGATAGCGGCCACAAGATGATCCTATCTTGGATGGTTGGGGGCCGGGACGCTGAATACGCCATTGAGTTTATGGATGATCTGCGGTCCCGCTTGGCGAACCGGGTCCAGCTAACCACCGACGGCCATAAAGCCTACCTGGAAGCCGTTGAAGGGGCTTTCGGGGGCGATGTGGACTATGCCCAACTGGTAAAGCTCTATGGGGCCGCCCCGGAAAACGCCAAGGGCCGTTATAGCCCGGCGGAGTGCATTGGAGCGCGGAAACAGCGGGTTGAAGGCAACCCGGACATTGCCCACGTCTCTACCTCCCATGTGGAACGCCACAACCTGACCATGCGCATGTCCATGCGGCGATTTACCCGGCTAACCAATGGTTTTTCCAAGAAGCTGGATAACCATTGCCATGCCCTGGCCCTGTACTTTGTCCACTACAACTTTGTCCGGCTTCACAAGAGCCTTAAGATGACCCCGGCCATGGCGGCGGGGGTATCTGACCGGCTATGGGGCATGGAGGATATAGTAGATTTAGTAGATGCCAAAAGACCTACTA
The DNA here is from genome assembly GCA_019455285.1 of Sphingomonadales bacterium. Classification (GTDB taxonomy): domain Bacteria; phylum Pseudomonadota; class Alphaproteobacteria; order Sphingomonadales; family Govanellaceae; genus PRO5. Next base: position 4,597 of record JACFMS010000051.1, on the reverse strand, counting down.
AAAAGCGTGGTCCATATAGGAAATCAGGGGTATAAAATGCAAAACCCCGCAGACCGTAGCCTACGGGGGAGCTGATGGCGCACCATCAAGCGTTGCGCGAGAATTTATAGGGGAATCTGCCCAAAATGTCAATAAGGAATTATGCGTGAGAGCGGCGGTATATTTTGACGGGTACAACCTCTACCATGCTGTAAACGACCTAGGTGAGCCCTTCTTAAAATGGGTTAACCTATGGAAATTAGCGGAGGAAATGGCGAAAGGCCATAGCCGGATAATTGAAAAGGTCGTTTTCTGCACGGCATATTTTCCTGGCGACACAGGGAAGCGCGCTCGACATGAAAAGTATGTTAACGCCTTAAAGATTAATGGGGTCACAGTGCTGCTTGGACACACTACTAAGGAGCCAATGGATTGTAAGAACTGCCAACACAAATGGGATGCGCCAAGAGAGAAAGAGACAGATATTAACCTAGCGCTCGCCATATTTGATGATGCATATCAAGATGTATTTGACGATGCTTACATTGTGACCGCCGATACTGACCAAGCAGCCACCATGAAGGTCTTAAAGTCGCGCTTCCCTAATAAACGTATATTTTCCGTTACCCCACCGGGGCGACCTGTTGCCGTCCACCTACGTGATTTGGCAGATCATAAAGTTACCATAACCAAAAATCACCTAGAGGCATGTGTGATGCCTAGGGTGTTGTCGCGAGACGGATTCGCAGCCGTGGTTAGACCGGATGAATATGCTCCCCCGGGATGGTGGGTTCATCCCAAGGATCGGCCACGGTAAATTTCAAACTGAGACACTACCCCGTGGTGATGTACTTCTTCAGCGCCTGGGCTTCCATTTCGGCCTCGGCGATCTTGTGCTTGACCACGTCGCCAATACTGACAATGCCCAACAATTTGCCGCCTTCAACCACCGGCACGTGGCGGATGCGTTTGTCGGTCATCAGCCCCATGACATGGTCGACGGTATCCCCCGGCAGACAGGTAACAACCTGCCGGGTCATCAGATCACAGACCTTTTTCTTGAGGATTTCAGGCCCGGTATTGGCCAATGCCCGGACGATATCACGCTCCGACAGCACCCCAACGATGGTCTTGGCCTTGTCACGCACCAGGACCGCACCGATACGCTTGTCGCGTAAGACCGCGGTGGCTTCCAGAACCGTCAATTCAGGCGCGATATCCACCACATCGCTGCCCTTGCCTTTGAGAATGCTTTTGACCAGCATACGGACCTCCCCCGCTTGCGCCGTATGTTCATGATGCGCCGTTTCGGGTCGCCTTTCAAGGCGATAGCCGCGACGCAGTCAAATAGGTAAACTGACCGCAAACGGAGGGAAGACACATGCCGGATCAAACGCCTGCCCTCAAGCGCTCGCGGCTCGCCCATGGCGGCTTTATCGCCGCCCTCATCCTGGCGGCTCTGGCCGTGCTGGCCGGACCGCTGCACCGATTTGGCGTCATCGAGTTTCCCATTGCCCGACACCTCCTTACCGCGGCGGCCATCGGCGGCCCCGTGGTGGCCATCGTTTGCCTGGTGGCGGCGATCCTCGCCCGGCCAGGACGCGGCCGGCGAGGACGCACGCAGGCGCTTGTTGGCCTGACTTTAAGCCTCCTGGTGGCCGGATTCATTTGGTCCTTGGTGCGCACCGCCATGAGCCTGCCGATGATCCACGACATCACCACCGACCCGGCAGACCCGCCGCCCTTCACCGCCGTGCTGGCGCTGCGCGAACCCGGGACCAACGACCCGGCTTATGGCGGCGTCGAGCTTGCCCGCCAGCAAAAGGCCGCCTACCCCGACATCGCGCCGCTTGTCCTTCCTGTCACGCCGGAAGCGGCATTTGATCGCGCCCTGGAAACGGCGCAGACGCTGGGCTGGCAGATCGTCGCCAGTGACCGCGCGGCCGGCCGCATCGAAGCGGTGGACACTACCCTATGGTTCGGCTTTAAGGACGACGTGGTGATCCGTATCAGCCACAGCCCGGAGGGCGCAGTCGTTGATCTGCGCTCAGCCTCGCGCATCGGCTTGAGCGACCTCGGCGCCAACGCCATGCGTATCCGCCGCTTCTTTGCAGTCTTCAAGGATATCGGTTAATTCGGCAAGGAATAGGTGACGGTGGCGGTGGCGACCACCACGGCGTCATCGCTGGCCGGCGTGATCCGCACCTCCCCGACCGCCAGCGAACGCCCCACCTTCAACAGCCGCGTATGGGCATAGAGATCGCCCGGCGGCGCCTTGCGCAAAAAATTGATATGCAGGCTGGTGGTGAACGCCGCTGGATTGCAGCCGATGGCGCCGAGGATGGTGACATAGGTCGCGGTATCGGCCAGCGTCATCAAGGTCGGTCCCGCCACGGTGCCGCCGGCGCGCAACACCGCCGACTTGGCCGGCAGCCGCACCCGGGAATGCTGGGCGCCCACCTCCTCGATCTGAAGCCCGAACATTGAAAATATCTCGGGAAAAGTGTGCCTTAAGAAAGCATTGAGTTCGTCAATAGTCGGCTGGGTCATGCAAAAAACTGCCTAAAATTACCAGGGAATATTGATCAGCCCGCGACCGAAATCGAGGATGCCGAAGGTCTGGTCCAAGGGATCGAAGGCTTGGGCGGCAGTGGCCTCGATATAGACGCCGCGATGGGCGGAAATTGACGCCAACTGCGCCGCCGAACTGCGGCCGAACTCAGCCGAAATCTGCTCGAAATCAAGATAACGGTACTGCTGGCCCAAAATCCGGCCAAAGTCAGCGGTGACCAGGCGAAACCCTTCATCCTTATCGGGACGCGGACCAAAAAGGTCGATATCGAAGAAAATGGTTTTCGGTCGCGTCAGCCATTCATGAATGAACATCAGCCGGCCATCGGCGCTGCGAATGACCAGATCCTCCAGGCTGGGCTCACCCTTGGCGCCGGGACGGATCACCACTTTCAAGCGGTCGCCCTCGGCCTCGTCAGGCGGTGCATTGCCAGCCTGCCCGCCGTCCGCCAGAGCTATGGCGAACGCCAGCGCCAGCAATCCCCCTATCGCCACATACTTCGATCGCATCGCGCGTCACCCCTTCTATGGCGGTATTCGGAGTCACCCCGTATGATGGCATAACGCTAGCAGCTTGCCCACCGCCGTTTTTGAAATTGCATTGAAATTTTCGTTGCCGCCAAAGGAGGTTATTGATGACGTCACCAATGCGTCCCTGGCTCTTTGCCGCCGCCGTCAACGGTGCGATGGCGGTGGCCATGCAGGCGCTAGCCGCGCATGCGCTGCGGGCGCGGCTGATGCCCGCTGAGCTGGCCCAAGTCACCCTGGGGGCTGATTTTCAGTTATGGCACGCCCTGGCGCTGATCGGCGTGGCGCTGCTGATCCCGCACGCCCAAGCCCGTCACGCCGTTCGCTGCCTGACCATGGCGGGTATGGCCTTTATCTTGGGCATCGCGGCTTTCTCGGGAGGGCTTTATGTCATGGCCCTGAGCGGATTGAGCTCCCTTCATGGCGTGGCGCCGGTGGGCGGCGCGCTCCTCATCGCCGGCTGGCTTTGCCTGGCGGCGCTGGCTTGCCAACGGGAGCCCCGACCATGAGCGGACACAAAAGCACCTATACCATTGACGTCGTCGCCGATAGCGCGGCGGAGGCGATCGCCATCGCCGCTGAGGCGCTGCCTCGGGACGCCAAGGTAGTCAATCAGGAGGCCATCGCGGGCGGCGGCAACGTCTGGCGGGTCACCCTGCGCTATACCGGCGGCTCCCGCCGCGGCGGCGAGATGCCGGGTTGACCCCTTGAAAAATCAAAACCGCTACCGTCGCGGGGGACGATGGCGGTTGAAACTATTAGCTGGCTAACAGCGGGGTTAGACGCCGCCGTCGCGCTCCTTGCGCTTACGCTCCACCTTGCGGGCCCGGCGGATCGCCGCCGCCATTTCCCGGGCCTTCTTTTCCGATGGCTTTTCATAGAAGCGACGCTGCTTCATTTCGCGGTAGACGCCTTCGCGCTGAAGCTTCTTCTTCAGGACGCGCAGCGCCTGGTCTACGTTATTATCGCGAACGATCACTTCCATAAGGGTCATCACTCCTAAAATTCATGCCGGGTTTGGCCTAAAATCAAGCCATAGAGCCTACTTGGCCGGCTTTCCTATCAGAACTGCCGACCAAAGTGAAGGGTAAAAATCAATACTTCCGGGATAGGCCCGGTCCTTTACCGCTGCGGTGCACTATAGCATACTTACAGAATGACCGTCCAAAATATCATGCTCATGGGCCATCTCGTGCTGATGCGCCCCTCCGCCCCCGTCGATGATCCCACGGCGCCGGAGATTGTCCTGTTGATCGAGGACATGCGGGATACCATGCGCGCCGCCGGCGGCGTTGGCATCGCCGCCCCACAGATCGGGGTCGGCAAACGGGTGGTGATGTTTTATACCCCCGAGGACGGCAACGGCGGCGATGACAGCACCGATGAGGGTTTGCGCCACGCCGTCACCGAACGGCCCCTGACCATCCTCATCAACCCGGAAATCGAGGCCCTAACCGACGAGCAGAAGGACGGCTGGGAAGGCTGCCTATCGGTGCCGGGCTTACGCGGGGTAGTGCCG
>JACFMS010000022.1 GCA_019455285.1 Sphingomonadales bacterium | reverse complement strand
TCGCAGCAACACTTTATCAGTGTTGCACTTGTGCCGTGAACTCAGCGAATCCAGTCCCTTATCAAAGAATCTGGATTCCCGCTTATCAAGGGGATGACAGTGGAAAATGCTATTTCTTGCAGGTCTATTTGAACGCAAGCCGCGCTTAAGGCCGGCGCACGGGGTCTTTGCCGTCCCAGTTGTCGGCGGCGGCCTTGATCGAGGCGAACAGGCCATTGACCTTATCGTTGATCTCGATCAGTTCGATGAACGCCCCGAGCTGCTTGGTGGCGTCCACATAGGCCGCCCGCGCCCCGACACTGACCCGGGCATAAAGCGCTTCCGGGTACCCCATGGCAACAAAACGCTTCAAGTCACCTTCAAAATCAGTCGTTGATACCGCCCAATGATGGAAGCCGTAGCCGCGGCGTTCGACCATTTCCCGATAAAGGGAAGGCTTGGCGTCGTTCATCTGAATGAGCTCGACGCACATCGACCCCGTGTAAGCGAGCGCGAGGGTGATATCAAAGTCAGCCGGCTTGCCGCGGTAGCGCAAGTCCAGAAGCTCGAAGTGTTCGAGGAGGAAGAACGGGCCGACGTTCTGGCTTTCGGTCCATTCCTTCATACTTTTATGAATGTCCTCGACCACGAAGGCGACCTGCATCATGCCGCCGAGCGGCTGTCCGAAAGGCAATAGTGTCATCGCGCTACCCTCTGTTTCCGGTACTTAAAGCGAGGGCTAAGTCTGACAGAACGCCGGGGGCGGGGTATATGACGGAAATCCCTCAAGCGCGAAGGCGGTCAGTCGCGATTGCGCATCATTTCGGCAATGGCGAAAAAAGGCTTTTTGACCATTGTCTTAACCTCCTCGCTGGCGCCGATGTCGTTCAGCGCCTTGTCCATGCACAACAGCCACTGGTCGCGCTCGGCGGCGCCGATGGGGTAGGGGGCGTGCGGCGTAGTCAGGCAGACGGTGCCGTATTTCTTCAGGTAATGGTGGGGGCCGCCCAGCCAGCCGGAAAGGTATTCGTAGAGCTTTTCCTCGATCTCGCTTAAGTCCTCCTTGTGCATGGCGCGGATGGTCTGGGCCTCGGGCAGCTCGGTCATGGCTTTATAGAAAGCGGCGGCGAGGCTGCGGATTGCCGCATCCCCGCCCAACAGATCATAGGGCAGTACCCGCGGCGGCGTCGATGCCGGTTTTTCCTGAGCCTCTGTCGTATCGGTCATAGCTTCCCCCTGGCGACGGCGTCATAAATCTCTCTCGCCATTTCATACCGCATGCTTTTCATCTTGCAAAGGGCGGGCGGAAAATGTGCCGGCCCTGTAACCGAAACATTACAGTTTCATGCTTCAGGCCAGAATGGGTCATTGCTGTAATTCAGATTTTGATTCTGATACTTAATTCCGGTCCCCGGCATTTTATAAGGTGGGTTATTCCCATGATCTTCACATCATTATCCACAACCTGGCCTTTTACTGTAACCGAGGAATAACAAAAACGGGCGCTATCACCTGATCGGGCGACGTGGTGGAGGGCAGGAGGCCATTTTTAAGCGGGGATTTTCTAAGCATTTCCTGAAGTTAATCAATAGGGATCAGGCTTGGTACGCTTCTTGCTGAAAGAGCAATTGCGGCAAGACCATTTGCCGCACGCACCGTGGGCTTTGTTCTAAAGCTCAATCTTTCAAGAGGAGGTACACGTGAATAAATATCAATTGTTGGGCACGGCGTCAGCTTTTGCTTGCCTTATTGCTTTAGGCGGCGCGGCATGGGCCGAACCAGCCCCATTGGAAGCAGATAACGGTTCTCAAGGCGCCACCACTGGCGGCGAGAACACCGCTACCGCCGGCAATGCGTCCGATGACGGCAGCCAAACCGCCGGCACCAATGCTTCTGATGAAGGGTCGCAATCCGGCGACGGCGGTAATACGTCCGATACAGACCATGTGGATATCGACAATTCCGGGAATGATAATTCCACGGATAATTCCACGTATTCAAAGTCTTATAGTTCAGACGACGATAGCACCAGCACATCAACAACCACCGTCACCAAAGACGACAACAGCGATGACGATGGCATCGATATCGATGCGCCGACCGGCAATTCCGATGATGATGTGACGGTCACCAAGACTGCCAGTAAGGACGATCATAGCGATGACGATGGCATCGATATCGATGCGCCTACTGGCAATGAAGACAATGATGTCAATGTCACCAAGACTGAGACGGAAACAAAGACCTACACCAAGGATGATCATAGCGACGATGATGGCGTCGACATCGATGCGCCGACCGGCAATTCCGATGATGACACCACTGTCACGAAAACGACCACTGTCACCAAGACGGACAATAGCGACGATGATGGCGTCGATAATGACGGCACCATTTCACTAGGCAATGACAGCTCTGATCACAGCGACAACAATACTGCGAGCAGTGGCTCCAACATTGCCCACGATGACGCCAAGATCAAGAACGAGGCGGAGAATGAGGGTGACGGGTCGGCTGCGGCGAACAACAATTCGGTCGCCAATGTCGATAACACGGACAACTCCAATGAGAGCGAAGCCGAGGTAAAAGATTCTACGGGATCTGCTGCGGCTAACGGCGGATCCACCGCCAATGTCGATAATTCGCAGAACGATAACTCCACCTTCTCCATTACTAAAGATGATAACAGCGACGATGACGGCGTTGATAACGACGGCACCATGAATATCGGCAATAAGTCTTACACCAAAGACAGCAACGACGATAATGATGGCATCGACGCTGATGCGCCAGTTAACATCGGCAACAAGACCTATTCGAAGGATGATAACAGCGACGACGATGGCATTGACGTTGATGCGCCGGTGAATATCGGCAACTCAGACGATGATGTTACCGTCACTAAGACTGAGACGAAAACCTATACCAAGGACGATCACAGTGATGACGACGGTGTCGACATCGAGAACCTGCAAGTTACCGATGCCTTCAATGACAAGAGTGATGACGACGGCCTTGACCTCGACCTGAGCATGGGCGACGTCGCCATGAACAGCACGTCATTGAAGAGCATTGTGTCCGGCAACGCCTTTGTGAATAACCATGGCAGAAGGCCGGATACGACGGTGACGACCGGCGACATCGACAACACCTCGATCTCCAACTCCCGTGGCATCAACCAGGTTAACTTGAACACGGGCATGGCCAGCCAGAACAATACGGTGGCTGTGAGCGCCAAGGTAACCATGCCGCCAGCGGCTCAATAGGTCTGCGTAGGACGTACGGATAGCGGCCATGGTCGCTATCCGTACGGTTCTAGACCTTTAAAACCGGTGTCAGGTGTTTTGGCTGATATCGGGAAGGAGTAGAGCCATGAAAGCGCTGAACTCTTGGTTGAGGCTGAGGGCTGCGGGCGTAGCGATTGCATCGTCATTGTTTCTATCGGCCGGCTTTTCAGTGGCCCTGGCTGATGAAGATGACTTGTTCGATGATATGACGAGCATTGGCGAGGAAGAGCTTGCCAGCAATAGCGGTGGAACACAGCTTTCTCTCGGCGACCTTGGCCTTAACTACGCCAGCAACAATGCGGAAATGGTTGGTAACTCGGTGAGCGGCAACGTCAACACCGGGCAGATCAGCAATAATTCGCTGAATGATGTGAACGGCATCAACTCTTTGATGTTCAATACAGGAAATAATGTAAACTTCCAAAGCAATATGCAGATCAACATCTTTCTCAAATAATAATAACTGTGTGCGCGGGCGGATTGCGTATTGCTCTTAGGGTATGCCGATACATGAGCGCCAGCTTCATTTTCCAAGTTTGCCTTCCTGCCGCCAGACTATGGCTGGCGGCGGCGGTTGCAGTGGCCGGTGTGAGCGTCCTTGACGCGCGCACCGGCTGCTTGCAAGCCGGCAACATATTCCTGCCGACAAAAGTCGGCGGTCCGGCCAACATCGAGGTTATAAGCATCAAAGAGGCCCGTTTTCAGACGGTCATCAAGCAGCAATATGATTTCAGTTGCGGGTCGGCGGCGCTCGCCTCGCTCTTAAGCTTCCACTATGATCGGCCGGTAACCGAAATTGAGGTCTTCAAGGCAATGTACGATGTTGGCGATCAGCAGCGTATTCAGGCTTATGGGTTCTCACTATTGGATATGAAACGGTACCTGGAGTCCGTAGGTCTGCGCGCAGATGGGTTCCGCGTTGACATTGAACGCCTGGAAAGGGCCGGCGTGCCGGCGTTGGTTCTCATCAATACCCATGGGTACAAGCATTTTGTGCTGATAAAGGGCATGTCTCGGGATGAAATCGTCGTCGGCGATCCGGCATTGGGAGTGCGCGTCATGCCTAAAGAAGATTTCCTGAAGATGTGGAATGGCATTGCCTTTGTTGTTCGCAGCGATGTCTCCATGGGGCGGCGGCATTTTAACCTGGCGCAGGATTGGGGCGTGCGGAAGCGGGCGCCGTTTGGCAGCGCGCTCAGCCGGCAAAGTTTGGCGTCTTTCACGACGCACTTGACGCAATTGACCAACAGTTTTTGAGAGAACGACCGTGAACGAGTACCCTGCCACCATCATCAGCACGACGGCGCAACGGCTGACGGCAGCGCCGCGCGGTTCGGCGCGCCTCAGGCGGCGCTTGCTGCTGTCCGTTTCGACCTTCGCCGTGGCGCTGTGTTATGGCGGTTTTAATTCCGTGCACCCGTTGCTGGCGTTGGATATAGCCGAGGCGGCGGTGAGCGATCAGATGGATGCTTTTGCCGATCTAACGCCGCTTTCCGATAGCACGCTGGAAACGCAACGCGGCGGCTTCGCCGTGGGCAATTACAATATCAATGTCGGTGTTACCGTAACCACGTCGATTGACGGGTTTGCCCAGGTCACGACCAACATTTCGGTAGAAATGCCGGGTGAACTGCAGAATATGGGCGACCAAATCGCCGAAATCGCCCAGGAAGCAGTGGCGGCGGCCAATACCGCCGCCGTAGTCGCCGATGCGATCATGGAGTCGGCGCAGGCAGCCACCACGGCAGACGCCGGAGATGACGCGGCAGCGGCCGGCGACATGGCGACGGCCGTCGTCGAACAGGCACCGCAAGTCGTGGCGCAGTCAGTCAACGATAACCAGACCGCCGCGGCGCCGCAGCCCGCGCCCGAAACGCCAGCACCTGCAGAACAACCGCAGCAGGCGGCTGTCCTGCCTGCCGCCGATACCGCCGCCTCGGTCTTTGACGCCATCGCGGCTCCCGCGCCCCAGGAAAACGCCGCTCCTGCGCCGGCGGTGAACACTGCTGCCACCGACGCTCCCGTCACGCCAGCGCAGGCGGTATCGGGCTTTGTCGATACGGTACAGACAGAACCGCCGGCCGCGCCGGCTCCAACGCCAGCGCCTGCGCCTGCTCAAACACCAGCGCCGGCAGCGGTCGTCGTTGCCGAGACGCCAGCGCCTGCTCCCACGCCAGCGCCGGCGGTGGCTGTCATTACCGAGACGCCTGCTCCTGCTCAAACGCCTGCGCCCGTTGTTGCGGAAGCCATGCCGCCGACGGCGCCGACTGAGCCCGCACCGTCGCCAGCTCCTGCGTCAATTGTTGTTGCCGAGACGCCTACGCCCCCTGAAACGCCAGAGCCATCCGCCGTGGTGGATGCCGCAGCTTCCCAGCCGGCTCCGCCGTCAGCACCGGCGGTATCGTTACCCGCCATAGCGGACGCGAAAAGTCCCGCGCCCGCGCCAAGCGCGGTAGGCAAAGATGACCAGAAGGTGCTCACGCTTGCCACGTCGCCGGAGAAGCTGACTCAAGTCATTCATAGCACCAACGCGAATGGCCATGTATCGCTGGTGATGAACACTTTGGATAATGTATTGATACAGCAAACCGTATCCATGAATTTGACGGTCGAGAATTTTCGCCAGGTCAACAGCCTTGTGACCTTGCAAAAAAGCATTTCGGCCATTTCCCGTCAGATCGGCATCTTAAGCCTGCGCCACTAGTCGGCGGCGTATTGACGGACCGATGGTCGATGAAGGAGCCCTCCTCCTCGGGAGTGGTGCTGCAGCGTCAGGGGGTAAATACAAATCGTCTTGCCCCCTGACGTTCGCGCTAGTCTCTTTAAGACTCTAGTCAATCAGCGAGAATGAAAAAGGCACGCGCAAGGTAAATTCCACATCGGGGGATTCCTCGGTCACGCCGACGGCAACGCTCATGCTTAAGCCTGTGCTTTCACCCAAGCCCAACGACATGCCAAAGAGAAGAGAGCCGACCTGAAAATCCTGTGAGGACACGTTTGTGTTATTGATAACGCTTTTTGTGCCAAAAATATAATTGTGCTGATAGCCCATGCTCATGGAAAAAGTTTCGTTTAGGGCAAAGCCGACGCCTACGCTGGCGGAGATGGTATCGCCGGGATTGACTCGCTCGATCAGATTATTGCCGACCGTCGCGTTGACATCGCGGGCAATGTTCCACGTATAACCAAGATTGGTGAAGAATACCGCCGGATCGGTTTGGTAGATGAAGGTCATGCTGGGCTCGACGCTCCAGAAACCCGATCCCGTCGGCAGCTCGGTTTCTATGCCGAGATCATTGCGATCGACCTCATAAGGGCCTTTGCCGGTGTTGCTCTTGGCGCGTAAATTGGCGACCAGGAAGGGCCAGCCCTCCTTGCCGTCATTCAATTGGTATTGCAACCCGAACTCGATGTCGCCAATGCCGGTGCCGTCGATGTTTTGCAGGAAGGTGGGTTCGCCCGGCGTTTCCGGATTCTGCGAAATGATCGTGGATTCCACCCGATCGTCGCGATAGACGAACGGCACCTTGACGGAAGCCTCCATGCGGTTGGTGATGCCGTAGCGCGCGCCGATCTGCGGCGAAATATAATTGCGCCGCGATTCGGTGGCTTCGATGGCGCCGATCAATACGGCATCGACGATTTCCACGCCCTGGAAGAAGAAGCGGTTGCTGGAGGTATGGGAGGCGGTCAAGAGCGCCTCTAGGGTGAGCGTGCCGCGCGGCGTCAGAACGCCGCCCACATCGGATATGATGGTGATATCCTGTTCGGTGCGGCCCTCCTTGGGTCGGGTGGCGGCATCCGCCGGCGCTTGCGCGGCCGCTGCGCCGGCGGGAGCGGGAGGTTGTTTTCTTGCTTCGGGGGCAGGGGCGGGCGCGGCGCTCGCCGCCGTCTGCGGCGCGCCGCCGGCCTTTTCTTGCAAAAGCAGTTGCAACTGCCGGCGTTGCTCCAGCAATTCCCGCCGTTGCTGCTCGATCTGCTGCGCCTGCTGCTCCAGCCTCTTGGCTTGCTCATCGACTTTTCTGCTCAAGGCCTCGATGCTTTGCTCGGCAGTCTGTTCGGCTCCATAAGCGACGGTGGCCTGGAGCAATCCGACGCATGCCGCCGTTGCCAGTAGATGTGATTTAAGCCGCATTGTCCCTCTCCTGATCGTTTTTCATGATCCCGTAGCGCTTCATCAAGCGGTAGAGCGCCACTCGTGAAATATTCAGATGCCGGGCGGTTTTTTGAACGTTCTGATCATTCTGGCTCAAGCACTCGACGATATAGCCTCGATCAAATTCCTGCCGCGCCCGGGAAAGCGATTTCATGAACCGGTCGCTTTCCCTATCCTCGCTGATGCCCAGGCGCAGATCATGCGGCAGGATGACCGGTCCCTTGGCCAATACGGCGGCGCGGCTGACCGCGCCGACAAGCTCGCGGACATTGCCCGGCCAATCGTATTGTTCCATGAGCCGTAAGGCTTTTTTGGAGAAGTGCAGCTTAGGCAGATTGTGTTCTTCGCAGAACTTCTGCAAGTAATGCTCGGCAAGCTGCGGGATATCGCTCAGATGCTTGCGCAGGGGCGGCGCAGCGATGGTCAGGATATTCAGGCGATAATAAAGATCCTCGCGGAAAGTTCCTTGCTTGATTGCTTCCCGAAGATCGGTATTGGTTGCCGCGATCATCCGGGGCCGTATCCGGCGCTCGGTGGTGCCGCCGACGCGGGTAAAAACACCATCTTGCAGGAAACGCAAGAGGTAAGGCTGCACTTCCAGCGGCATATCGCCGATCTCGTCAAGAAACAGGGTGCCTTCATTGGCGTCCTCGATCAACCCTCGTTTCTGGCGCGTGGCGCCGGTATAGGCGCCGATTTCATGGCCGAACAGTTCCGAGGCGATCAGGCTTGGCGGCAGGGCGGCGCAATTGATGGCGACAAATTTGCCGTCTTTTGTCTTTGATCGCCCGTGAATAGTGCGGGCGATCAATTCCTTGCCGGTACCGCTTTCCCCGGTGATGAGCACGGGTGCATCAACCTTGCTGATGCGCTCGATCTCACCATAGATGGCGCGCATTTCCTTGGAGGCCCCGATCAAGTGCCCGAAGCTGGCGCGGGTCGCTTTGGGCTGGCTGGCGTATTTCTTTTCAAGCTGAATCAGGCCATGCAGGTGACCAAGGGTATGCAACAGCCGCTGCATATCCAGTGGGATGGTGTGGTAATCATAAAGCCAACCGAAGCGCAGCATCTCCTGCAGTTCGTCCGGCATGGCCTGGCCCGTGCGGGTGATGGCGATAAGCCGCAATTGGCCGTATTCCACTAAAATCCGACCGATATCGTCCTTTGATACCTCGGCGCAGCGGCCATCCTCTGTGCCGTCAAACAGCAGCGCGATGCAAAGATGGTTTTCAATCTGTTGCCGAATATCGGCTGGCGTGTTGCAGAGCGCCAGGCGAATGTGACGATCGCGAAGCGCATCGGCCAGGGAGTTTATATAACGGGGCTTTTGATCGGATACCAAAATGACGTGGGCGGAAGGGGAGAAGAGCACGCCCCGTTCGCGGGATCGCATAAGATCTGCCGCGCCATTATGCTGCAATTGAGAAGGCTCAGGGAAGTCCGTATGCCCTATGGGCATCGTTCTGTCTTTGAGGGAACTCATCTGAACAGCCTTTATGATTAAAGTCTACTCGTTCGCGACGATAGTTCCAGACCGCCCCCTTATCTTGTTACTCTCAGTTAAACCCTGTTCCCGATAAGTTCCTAGCCGCACATATTGATTATAATTATTTGCTTTGCAAATTCATGACGCAGCTTTGCGTACATGCCTTGCCAGCACTAACACCATTACTCGCAAAAAACTGGGTACTTAGAATTTTGGATTTTACTCAGGACTCTGACCAATAAAATTTAAGCAAGATTCGTGCCGCAGAATTAACTATATAATTCTATGAAGAAAAATAGAATTTAGCTTATTTTGTGTGAGCGGAAGTTGTAAAAAATTCCGACATAAGTTGGCAATTTTTGTATACATATCTTTGGCGATCAGAGTGACAGGGCGTGTCCAGACCGCCCCTTATCAGCCCCAAAGCGTCGAGGAAAACGGCGATAGGTGGCCTTCAACACAAGCCATGGCCGGCTGGCGGTCTTCCTTCAATAACAGCGGGCCATCCAGATCGCGGTATTCGCACAAACTGGCGACGAGGAAGGCCGGCGCCATGGCGAGCGAGGTGCCGCCGTTGCAGCCGACCATCAGCCCCAGGCCATGAGCTTGGGCGGCCTTGGCCACCAGGAGGGCCTCGGTCAGGCCGCCGGTCTTATCGAGCTTGATGTTGATGTAATCATAAAGAGCGGCCAGGTGCTCCATGTCGCCGGGCAGGTGGCAGGATTCATCCGCGGCCAAGGGCAGGGGGCACTCGTAATCCATCAGCGCATCATCAAAACCGCGTTTCAAGGGCTGCTCGATAAATTCCACGCCCAATTCCTGTAGTTGCGGCGCATAGGCCTTCAACTCATCAATCTCCCACGCTTCGTTGGCATCCACCATCAGGCGGGCGTCGGGGCGGGCTTGGCGCACGGCGCGAATGCGCTCCATGGGAGCGTCCTTGCCGAGCTTGACCTTCAAGAGCTCGAAATCGGCCCGTTCCCGTGCGGCCGCCGCCATGGCTTCCGGTTCCAGGATGCTCAAGGTGACATCGATCAATAGCGGCCCGGGAGGCGGCGTCAGACCGGCCAAGGCCCAAGCACTATTGCCGGATTTCTTGGCTTCCAGATCCCATAAGGCGCAATCCAGGGCATTGCGGCCGGAGCGGGCGGGCATCAAGTGGCGCAGCTCCTCTCGAGTGAGGCCGGCCTCGATTTGGGGGCGAAGACGCTCCAAAGCCTGCCGCTCGCCTTCCGGGCTCTGGGCGAACCGGCGGTTAGGCACCGCCTCGCCCCGGCCGCAATGGCTCCCATCCTCCAGCTCGACCACCAGCACATCACAATGGGTAAAGGCGCCGCGGGCAATGACGAAGGGCCGGGCGTAGGGCAGGCTTTCCAGTTTTACGGTCAGTTTCATGACAGCGGGCATCCTTGCAGGAAAAAAGAGGGGGTGTGCGTGAGTGGCGCCGGCCAGTCTGCATTAACTCTAAGTTACGGTTTGTCAAGGGAAAAACCGCCGAAATGGTGATGGCGTATGGCAAGAGAAGGTGGCAATTAATGTTTGACCTCAAACAAACATCGTGATAATGTTTGAAATAAAACATTGGCCAAGATTTGGCAAAAGGCTCTAGAGGAAAGTATGGCCGGTCATCAGAAACATAGCGATAAGTCCGAATACAGTAAGCCGGTGGACGACCTGACCAATGTTAAGGTTGGCGGCGCGTTCAAGCGGTTTGAACAACGCTTTGATATCTACTGCCGTTCCATTTGGGACGAGAAGATCAAGAGCAAGCGCGCTGACGATTTCTACTACGGCTATTACATGCCCAATGCCAAGGTGCGCAAAACGGACGGCTTCGGGCTTAAGGATTACGCCCTGCGCAATGCCGCTTGGCACATTTCCAATGTCATTCGCGATATCGAAGTTGCCGGCTCGTACCGGAAGCATAACCTTGGTACGCGACGTAAAGAAGGTTTCTGGGATTATTTCACCACCCACGACAAGGGGTGGAGCGAGCCCTATCAATTCAAAGATGCCCAGGAAGCCACCGATGATATCCGCCGCGTATCTGAATTCTTTGGCGCCGGTATGGTCGGCATCTGCGCTTATGACGAGCGCTGGATGTATGAAACTGTTTTTGATAAGGAGCATAAGGGGGCCAAGCCGCAGGAAATTCCCAATGACGTGACCAGCGTCATTGTCATTGCCGAGCCGATGGATATTGATGTCATCAAAACGGTTCCCTCGGCTTTGTCGGGGGCGGCGACGGGGCTTGGCTATACCCACGACGCCATGGCGGTCATTTCCATCGCCCAATATATCCGCAACATGGGGTATCGCGCGTACGCCTCGCAGAACGACTCCGCGCTGGGGATCCCTTTAGGGCTACAAGCGGGGCTGGGGGAAGTTGGCCGCAACGGGCTACTGATTACCGAAAAGTTCGGCCCGCGCTTCCGCATCAGCAAGATTTTCACCGATATGCCGCTGGTGCATGACGTACCGAAAAAATTCGGCGTCGAGAAATTCTGTAATATATGCGACCGCTGCGCCAAGGCCTGTCCGCCGCAGGCCATTCCCTACGACGCGCCCACCGACAAGGTACATAGCGAATCGAACATTCCCGGCGTCGTCAAATGGACGGTTAATGCCGAAAAGTGCTTCAAATTCTGGTGCAATCAGAACAGCGACTGCATTATCTGCGTGCGGTCCTGCCCTTTCAACCGGGATTTCTCCAAGCTGCGGCATCGTTTGTGGTTGAAGTTGGCGAAAGGTCCGCTGCGGCGGGTCGCATTATGGCTCGATGATAAGTTCGTGGAGCGCGGCCGGGTCAAGGTCGGCGCCTGGTGGAACGCTAATAGAAGCGGAGCCAAAGAAGCGACGTCCAAACAAGGCGATACCAAAGAGAGCGATGCATAGAGCGCATTGATAATTGGGAGAGACCATCATGAAAGCTTCAAAGCGCGTCAGTGCTTTTGCGGCCTTGCTTATGTTGCTGGCATGGGCTGCGCCTGTTTGGGCCGAAACGGACACTGATGCCGCCTATAATCTGCCGTCGCTTAATATAACGATGATTAAGGACGAGGAGGGCGCGACAGCGCTCTTGCGCGACATCGTCGACATGGCCGGCGGCTATATCGCGCCGCAGCCGGTATGGAACCAGGGATCGACCGCGCGCTTTCCCTCTATGGTGCTCGGCATCGTGACGCCTGAATTCTCCGGCACCGTTTCCCTGGGCCGCAAGCCCGATGGCAACGTGCCAACACCGTATGACATCTACCCCTTAAGCTCCATCAGCAAGATGCTGACCGGTCTGATGGTGGCGCAGGGCGTGGTCAACAACGATTTTGCGCCGGATACGCCCATTCGCAAGCTTTTGAAGGAAGATCTGGGAAGCTTGGTGGGCGAGCGCACGGTGGGACAGGTGATCAGCCATTTTGCCGGCTTCGCCCGCCGCCCCACCAACCTCCATACCAAGGAATATCCCTATAGTCCCGGCAAGAATTATTCGCGCGAGGAATTGATCGTGTGCTTGCAGGACGCCGCCTGCTCGCAAGCGCCGGCGCCGATCGGCTCCACCTACATCTATTCCGACACCGGCCTGGGACTGATGGGTCTTGCTCTGGTAGATTTCTATGGCAAGTCCTATGAACAATTGTTGACAGAAAAGATCGCGCAGCCGTTGGGGATGGCGGATACCCATCTGCGATCGGCGGTGAGCGATAAGAGCCGTTTTTTCACTGGCATTGCGCCGGATGGCGCTTCTGTGCCGCCGGCTACCATGGGAGCGTTGGCGGGGGCGGGCGAAGTCGTCTCCACGGGACATGACATGGTGATCTTGCTCAAGGCCCTACTTAATCCGCCGGCGCCTTTAAAACCTGTGATCAAGTTGGCCGCCACGCCCATTACCGAGGGGGGCCGCATCGGCTACGCCATCGACGTGGTGGAATCCCGCGCCGGGTATGGCATTGATATCACGCCGCCGGGTGAGGCGAAGATCACCATGCGCTCCAAAGCCGGCGAGCAGTTCGGATTTTCATCGCTTATTATGTGGTCGCCGGAACTCCAGTCAGGAGCCGTGGCGTTGGTGAATGCCGGCATGTCATCGAAGCCCTTGGCGCAGCTGCTGATTGGCATTATGCGGCAGATTCGCGATCACCAGGCTTCGCAGAAGTGAGTATCGCAGGGACGGGTGCAGGCATAAGACGCATGGCGTATCTGAATAAAAACCAACTATTGGATATTGCAGAAAAGATCTCGCCGCATGTTCATCGCACGCCCTTACTGCGCTCAAGCGCTTTAAACCGCCTCACCGGCCATCAAGTGTATCTGAAGGCCGAGCTATTCCAGAAAACAGGTTCTTATAAGCCGCGCGGCATGATTAATGCCTTGTCGGCCTTGACGGCGGAGGAGCGTGGGCGCGGCGTGATCACGGCGTCGGCTGGAAACGCCGCGCAGGGGCTGGCCTATGCCGCTAATCTTCTGGGTGTCAAGGCCACGGTGACCATGCCGGCGGCCGCCAGCCCGATCAAGGCGGAAGCGACCCGGGGCTATGGCGCGGAGGTCATCTTGCATGGCAACGCGCGGGAGTGCTTCGCCCACAGCCTGCGGCTGGCCGAGGAACGCGGCCTGACCTTCATTCAATCCTACAACAATATTCCCCTGATGCAGGGCTACGCTACGCTTGGCCTGGAGATCATCGAGGAGTTGCCGGTAGCGGATGCGATCTTAATTGGCGTCGGCGGCGGCGGCATGCTGGGCGGCATCACCATGGCAGCGCAAGCTTGCGGATCGACGACGGAGCTGATTGGCGTTGAGCCTACCGGTGCGCCTGCCATGTACAAAAGCTTTGCCGAGGGCAAGCCGGTGGAGCTTGATCAGGTGAGCACCATCGCCGATGGTTTGGCGCCGCCGAGCGCCGGGCCGTTGTGTTATGAGGTGGTGCGTCCCCGGGTGCGGGAGATCGCGCTGGTTTCCGATGATGACATCGTTGCCGCCATGCTGCTCCTCATGCAGCGCTGCAAGTTATATGTGGAGCCATCTGGGGCGGCGGGCCTTGCGGGGCTGCTGACGAGCGCGGTGACATTGCCGCCCAACTCCACGGTCGTGTGCGTGCTGAGCGGCGGCAACCTTGACCCCGGACGATTGAAAGCCTTGCTGCCTTAGAAAAAAGTGCGGATACCGTCGATGACGGTGTAATCGTCATCCACCAGATAAAGCACCTGCCATTTATCGAACGTGGTGCAGGGGTGGGAAATTCCCACCGCCACCATGTCGCCAATGTTTAGCGGATGATCTTTCGGGCAGGCAAGAAAGGCGTGCTGATCATTCAGGCTGCTGATGGCATAGTCCGCTGACAATGGCTGCGGCTGTTGATGAACGCCCGGCCGGTGCCATAAAATCGGCTTCGGCAAATGGACATCAAAGGACACATCGCGCTTGCCCATGGTGAGAAGCGCGATGCCCGGCTCCGGCAAGGACTGCACATAGCCCCAAACCTCCAACGCCGGACGAAAGGGTTCGTCCAGCGGCGCGGCGTTGGCCGGCAGGTGGCGGGGATCAGCGAAAATCTGTTCGTAAGCGCCATGGTCGTGCACCAGATAGCAGCCGCTGCGCAAAACTGTAACCACCGGCCGCGATAGAGACGTGCGCAAATCGCTCGCCACCTGCTCGAAATAAGCCGAGCCGCCGGCGCTGAGAAGAATGGGGCCATCGGCGAATAAGCCGGCGTCATCAGCGGCCTTGGCCACCTCTTTCATCGCTCGGGTCAAGGCTTCGATTTTTGGCGCCGCGCCGCCGCCGCCACCCGCCATTTGAAAAACGCCTTCAAACGCTTCCACGCCGCGCAGCGCCAGCAAGGGGCGCGCTTCATGAACGGCGCGGGCCAGCGCCATGGCCTCGGTATGGGACCGCGCGCCGGAGCGGCCGCCTTCGACGCCTACCTCCACCGCCACCTGCAGCGGCCGCCCGCAGTTGCGCGCCGCCGCGCGCTGGCGAAGCAATTCGATTCCCGCTAAGCTGTCCACCAAGCAATAAAAATCAAAGTCAGGATCGCGCGCCATTTCCTCAAGCACGAAATCGATCCCCACCGGGTCCACCAGTTGGTTGGCGAAGAAGATGCGCGCCACGCCAAAGCGGCGGTAGGCGATCACATGCGATACCGTGGCCGCGGTGATGCCCCACGCCCCGTCTTCCAACTGCCGCTCGAATAGCTGCGGCGCCATGGTGGTTTTGCCATGGGGACAAAGCCTGCTGCCGGTCTTTTCCAAAAAGCGCCGCATGGCGCGGCTGTTGTGATGAAGCGCGCTGTCCTTGAGCACCGCCAACGGCAACGGTAGATCATGGCGCAACACGTTCCAGCCCTGCTTGCCAAAGTCGCCAAGCCGCAGCGCGCCGGCCTTGGGCGGCAATCCCTTGGTTCCCGGTTCCACCAGAGATTCAGCAATAGACTTTAGGGCAAGGCGGGGCATGGGTACGGTTCCGTGATTATTTATGGGCGACAAATGGCAGGCGGAAATTATCTGCTGCCGGATTATTTAGCAATCGGCATTTCCTATTTTTTCGCAACACCTTTCGCCTGATCCACAGGCAGGATGACGTGGGAAGCGTGAACCTTGGTGTGGCGAACTGTATTACGGGCAATAACCCAAGCGGTTTCATCGTAATTGTTGCCGCCGGTGTTGAAGTTGCGGTCATAAAGCGGGAAATTGCTGCTGGACACTTCCAGGCGAATGCGATGGCCGGGCGCGAAGTAATTGCCGGTGGCGTGGTGCCGTCGCGCATGGGGATCATCACGCTGCGCTCTTTACGCACTGCGTAAAGCGGCTCAGGCAGGGGCACGGTGACTGGCTAAGGCACGTCCGCTGCCCGCGCTTCGACCGCCACGGTGAAGATCAATAGCGCCATAATCCCACTTATAACGCATTTCATCGTTGCCTCCCGTTTCTGATTTTCATTGCAGACGGTCCTCGGACAAAACATCCAGACCATCTATCTTCCAATATCCATCGTTGGATATCAGCCGGATCATGGCTTCATATCGATTGGTGCGTACGTGCACGTGCCCCCAGTGACCGACCGTTCCTGTTACGTCCCATACCACCTGGTAGGAGGGGTGAGAAATTTTTCGGCTTACCGGCATTACGGACCTGATGGCGACGGATTGCACTTTTGCCGTGGCGCCCCCGGCTTTCTCGATCATCAATGCCTGTCGCTGCGCCAGATAGACATCGGCCAATATCGTCTCCGACAGGGTGCGCGCCAACTTATCGTAGACTTCGGTCTCGCCGCGAAAGTCGAAGGCGCGATACATGTTCCTTAAAAGCGCAGCCATCAGATGCCGACTCTCGGCATTTTCTTCGGGGTTGTTGGATTTTGGCTGGTAGATATAAAAAGCGAGGGCAACCATAGCGGTAACAACGACCATCGCGGCAAGGCGGGCAGGGCGTCGGCGCAGATAACGCCAGATGAGGATAGACAAAACGGCGGTAGCCATCATGCTGAGAAGAAGCGGCATCAGGGCATCGCGGAGCGCGGGAGAACGTACGCCCTGTAGATCGGCGGATGACATATGCTTTCGGGCATTGTTCCAGGTCAGCGTGTGATCCGTGGTGTTCAGAGCAAAGGTATAGCTTCCGGCCGGATCGATGATAACCGCTGGCACCTCTTTCAGCCGCTCATCAAAAATATTCCAATCCAGCATCACGCTGCCGGGAAAATTTTTGGCGCCGTAAACAAAAATAATGCCGAGAACAGCGGTATTCTCATCAATCACCGCATCCTTTTTCAGGGTCTGCATCGTCGAGCGATCAATTTCGACATAGTTGATCTGCTCTGATTCGATGGGGATCGTCCTACCATCTGCGACCACCAAGGTATTGGCGCGCAAAAAGCGCAATGCCAATGGTATCATATCCGCGCCAGACTTTTCCGTGACCTCTACCTTAAGAAATCGCCTCAGATCCTTCAATCGAACGAGGATTTCGTGCCTGATCTCGAAAGGCTCGATATACAAGAACGACATGAACGGGTACTTGAAGCGGCGAGCGATGTTGGGATTTTCAAATCTGCTGTACCACGGATCTTGCCAATTCAGCTCTATGGGTTCCGGGCCGCCCAGGTAATCGAAATCGTTGATCGCCACCCCCATGTGATCGACGGCAAAGCCGATGTTGGCGAGAACGGCTTGGCCGCTCATCGGCGGCACAACGACCAGTCGCTGCGGTTTTTCAGTAAGATCATAGGTAAAATCCAAGGCATAGACCCGTTTATCCACGGGGGCGGCCGGCAGCAGCGTACCGGTGAGGGGGTCATAGCGGTTGCCGGGACGGCTGGGGAGCGTGCTGCGCTCTGCCGCCTTTGCGCCTGTCAGTTTGGCCCGCAGCGGTTTTCCATTTACCTCAAGGCAAAATAGGCGATGCGAGAAGTCATCAACATCGCGTTGCCGAAGGTTGGACGCGGGATCGGGATTATCGGGCCAGGAAACTGGTATCAACGGGGCGAAAGCCGATCTGCTTTCGGGGGCGATTTCCAGATGGAGATGAATCTGCTGGCCAGAAATGGAAATCTTGGCAATGGTGGGTGCACGGTCGGCATTGGTCGTATTGATGAAATCTGCCTTGGCGGAGGTTGCCAGGAAAATCAGCACCGCTATGAGCCGGGTCAGCGGCAGCAGGTTTCCAATCAACAATATTCTGGTCAAGGCGCTCATATAATGAAAGCTCCCCGGTTTTATGGTCGGGGAGCAAGTCTACATCAGAACGTAACGTGTGAATGCAAGTAATTTCTTCCCAGAAGGGGTCGCTGGCGAACCTCTCCTATCAATCAAGTACGGATGCCAGGCGCACCAATCGCGGGAAGATGTCCACCCCCACCGGTCATTTTCCAGAAGGTTGAGCGGGCGCGTTCGTTTCGGCCCCTGCTGGCACCAGCGCCGGCGCAAAGTTACGGATACGCTCTTGTATGGCGGGGCTTAAACGCCGCCAGATGGCCAAGTCGATATCGGCGAGATTAAGCCGTCCCTTTTCCAGCCAATCGGAAAGGAAAGCTACGCGATCCTTCGGGTTGACTTTAGCGCCAGCCGTTTTTTCCTTGCTGGGATAGGTGATGCTAGGCACAACCGCCTGACGCACCACGATATCATCTTTGGTGATGTTCCAAACCATCAAATCCTGGGCTAGCGTCAATGGCCCATCATAGGTGGTGCGAATTTCCGAATACACTTCGTCGTGAGTTTCCGGCGTGTGGATGAAATGATAGGCAACCGCCATTCTCGGCTTGACGATGCTGAAAACCCGGCCCGCTGCCGCCGGCTGGGTGTGCACCCTGGTGCCCACCGGCCAGGCGGCCTCGGGCAACATCTGGTCTCGGAAAATCAGCTGATTGATCGAGGGAAAGCTTTCGTGAATGACGATATCGGCGTCCTTGCCGTTCTCAATGAACCACTTGTTGGGCACCGTGTCGCTGGAAAAGACGAACTTCAGGCCGTTCCATTCCAGACTATAGCTGACCGGTCCATCGGTCACGTGCACCGCCGGCCAGGATTTGATGACGACGCCGTTCTGCTCGTAAACCGTCTGCACCTTGGAGTAGTCAAATTCATGAACGATCGCCCGATAGCCGGTGCCGGGAATAAGGCCCCTTTTGGAAGACAGCTCCCAATTGAAGGCCTTGACCAGATGCTCGATGGAGTATTTCGTGCCAAGTTCATGCGTCTTGCCGCTGGGACCCCAGATGTTCAAGGGCACGTTGCGGCCGTGGGAGACGCCGACGATCATCAGCGCCGCCAGATCGCCCATGTGATCGAAATGCAGATGGCCTAAAAATACCTTGTCGGTGGTGTTCCAGGGTATCTGCAAGGCGATCAGATTGCCGAGGGAGCCGGTGCCTAGGTCGAAAATAAAATTATCGCCGTTGCCGAGCTGAACCAGGAAAGAGGCCGCCGCCTGGCCCTTGGAAATTGCCGGCATGCCGGTGCCCAGGGCAACCACGCGCATTTCGTCCGGACGCAGTTGTTCCGTGCCTGGATAATAATAGTCACGAAGGTTGGCGGAGTCGTTTGACGTTCTCCATGATTCTTGCTGCGCCGCCGCGGATGCGGCCGCGATGCCACTTAGGACGAAAGCCAGAACAAGGCCCACGGCTTTTCCAGATACCCAGTTCACCAGCGTCTCCCGTTTCTAAATAACCGCGCCATCACACCATTTATCTCATCGCCATCCACGGCCGATGGCAACTCCAGCAAATTACGCCGCCTGCGATCGGTGGCGCAATTACTGGCTTAAGGATATCTAATCCCTTGATTATACTAATTATATGAGCTCAGCTGACGGTACCAAACATTTTGATTGATGTCAAACAGTCATTTTGACTGTATCTTGATCGCTGCAAGCGCTAATTCGACCGCTATGCCAGCGTCCTTGACAGAGCGGCCGGAACCTCTTTACCCCTTGTGATACGGCAGGCAAACCAGAGTTTTTTTCGTGATAGGGTTCGATCAAGTTGTCTTCGGATACGGTGCGTCGCCCTTGTTGCGCATTCCCAGCCTGACCATTGAGGCAGGGCGCAGTATGGCCATCATCGGCCCCAGCGGGGCTGGCAAGACGACGCTGTTATCGCTTATTGCGGGAATTTTGACGCCACAATCCGGCGCGCTCAGCATTTTTGGCACCAACATTGGCGCGCTAAGCGATGTTGAGCGACGACGGTTCCGTAGCCGCACCATCGGCTTTGTTTTTCAAGATTTCCGCCTGATGCCTTATCTGACGGTGTTTGATAATATCCTCCATCCTTACCGCATCGCCGATCAACTAACAGTGTGCGAGGGGACGCGCCAGTCGGCGCAGGCCCTGGCCGGCAGCTTAGGACTTGGCGATAAGCTCGGCCGCTATCCAGAAGCTCTGTCGCAAGGGGAGCGGCAGCGCGTCGCCATCGCCAGGGCTTTGGTGACGGAGCCGAAGATTATTCTGGCTGACGAACCGACGGGAAATCTGGATATGCGCACGAAACGGGTGTGTCTTGATTTGTTGTTGGAAAAGGCCCGGGCGCGTCAGGCCACATTCCTGATGGTTACGCATGATGCGGGGCTCCTTGAGCAGTTTGATCGGGTAGTGGATATCAGTGACTATGGCGGGTAACGTCGGTCAGAGTTTCTATATCGCGTGGCGCTATCTCGCCTTCCATAAATGGCGGACGGCGATTCTCGTGCTGTCGTTATCGCTGATCGTGGCCCTGCCGCTGGCCGTTGATCGCACCATCGATCGCATTTCCTGGACCTTGAAAAGCCGGGCTAAGGATACCCCGCTGCTGCTGGGGCCGCGGGAAAGCTCCTTGGACCTGGTTTTATCGGCGCTTTATTTTATCAAATCGTCACCGGCAGGCTTGACGTATGCTGCCGTGGACGCAGTTGAACGAACCCAACTTGCGCGGGCGATCCCGTTGCGCCTGGGCGTCGAGGCCCGGGGCTACCCTGTGGTCGGCACTGATCTGGACTATATAGACTTCCGCCAGTTGAAGCTGGCGCAAGGGCGGCTGCCGGCGCTGCTTGGCGATTGCGTGTTGGGGGCAACGGCAGCGCGGCAATTGCGACTGGCAGCGGGCGATACCATAACCACCAACTCCAAGGATTTTCTCAATATCGCCGGCGCGTATCCCATGCGCCTCAATATCGTGGGGGTTCTGGCGTCAAGCCACACGCCCGACGATGATGGAATTTTTGTCGACCTGAAAACCATGTGGGTCGCCGAGGGCATTGGTCACGGCCATCAGGATCTGACGCAAGACGCCAGCCAAAGCCTCATCTTGAAGCAGAGCGGCCGGAGCATCGCCGCCAATGCTGCGGTGATGGAGTATCAGGAAGTGACGCCGGATAACCTGAGTTCCTATCATTTCCATGGCGATCAGGGCAGCTATCCCTTGACCGCGGTGATCGTGGCGCCAACAGATCAACGCGCCGCGACCATTCTTCGCGGCCGATTCATGGAGAGTGACGCTTCCTATCGCCTGCTGTTGCCCAGCGACGCCATCGACAAACTATTAAATACGGTATTTCGCTTAAACCGCCTGTTTCAATCTGCGATCCTAGTTACAGGCCTCGCCACCGTGGGCATTGCAATCCTGGTCTTTGTTTTGTCCGCCGAAATGCGCCGGTCCGAGATGGCGACCTTGCACATGATGGGCAGCCGGCGCACCATTGCCTTTGAGCTATATGGCGCGGAGGCGCTGATTATTTTGGGCCTGTGTCTTGTTGCGGCATTCACGCTGGCCGCCGGATTTGAAAAAATACTGCCATGGATTTTTTATCGGTTGTTGGAGGGCTGAAACCGTGAGAATTGTATCGCAGTTTTTGACAAGCAGGCCGGCGTTGGCGATAGCAGCGCTGCTGATCATCAGCCTTAAAGGGCCATATGCCATGGCGCATCCGGGACATCATGACCACCCTGTGGTCTACGCCACCACCTGCGTTAACGCCTATGTGGTCAAGCGGCTCGTCAATGGCGCAGCGGCGGTCAAGACGGTTGATGATCCCATCGCGCATGGGGACCGCCAAGTTATTGATGTTCACTTGATCGAGGATTTACAGGAGGCGGATCTTATCATCCACAGCAGCCTGCAAGATGAGACGTGGCTTGATTACATCAGCCTGCCGCGCAGCCGCATGGCGGATGCTTCGGCAGGGTTGGCAGGAGATGCGCTTGCCTCACACGATGCGATCGTCCACAGCCACGGGCCCGAGGGCGCGCACAGCCATGGAAAACCAGCGCTTGCCCCCTGGCTCGATCTGCCGCTTCTGCTTAAGCAGGTAAAAAACATCGAAGACGCGCTGCATCAAAAGCTGCCGCATGCCCCGGCCATCGCCCGGAACAGTCAAGTTTTACAGGCGGATATCGCTACCCTTCATGCTCAGATGACGGCCCTTGGCCAATCGGCGCGCGACGTGCAATTTTTTGCCCCTTATGCGGCCTATGATTATCTGGCGCGACGTTACGGACTGACCATCGAAACCCTGGGCTGGCGCCGGGATGGTGCGCCAACCGACTCCCAGTGGCAGGCATTGGCCAAGCAAAGAAAAGCGGGAGAAAGAGCGTTCATACTATGGCCTCGCCAGCCGGCCGCGGACGTCGCCGAGCGTCTGAAAGCTATGAACATTGGCGTTATCGTGTTTAATCCCCTCGATGCCGCTTGCGCCGACGCCGACGTGATGGCGGTCATCAAGCAGAACATCGCGGCCACAGGCAAGGCGTTGTTGCTTCGGTCCGAGTGATAGGGCAGCTAAGACTTATTTTATTTTGCGGAAGTCTTTCAGCAAAGAAATAAGTTGGGCGTGCTTTCGGCGGCCTAAAGTGGTGATGGCGTCATTTTCCAAAGACTGTATAAGTGGCGCCATTTCCTCTATGAAAGCTTCTCCTTTCGGCGTGATTGTCATGATATTGGAACGTTTGTCGATAGTGGAAGGCTTTCGGCGGATGAGTTTCTCTTTTTCAAAGTTCTTCAATATCGGAACCAGGCTGGAGCGGTCCAGACCTGCCGCTTCCGCAATGGCAGATTGGCTCAATCCCGGGTTCTTCTGGATCAGAATTAGTACTATAAGGTGACCCGGCAGCAGCTTATTGGGGATATGTTTGCGAAAAATCTTTTCTTTATGGCTTAGCGCCAAGCGAAGCTCCACTCCAACCATGTTGGCCATGGGTCCGTAATCCAGATCCTTTTTTCCCCTCATTTTATGCATATCCTTATGCGATTATAGGTCATCTTTTAATAGCATTTGGTGGCTCTTGACAATCCCTAATTACAATAGCTAAGGATGGGTTGCCTATGGGGTGACCATGAGCAAAACTTCCCGCCCCGTCGTTCTTAAGCCACCCATCTAAGGGAAAGAAACGATATAAGATATTGGATGGCCAAGTAAGTCAATATGGATAAAATTATTAGCAAAATTAATGTTTGACGCCGATCAAATTGTTTGATAGCGTTTGAAATCAAACATTATGGCTTGATAAGAGCCAAAGGCCGCAGAAGAAATATAACCACAAAGTCCGCGCAATCGGCGGAGGGTTTTCGCTTGGCGGTTCAGCCGACAACTGGGAGGGGCGGCGGAATTGCATCTATTGGTTTAAGCGCCCAAGCTTAGTTCGATAGGGGGCAAGAATCGATGATCTCCCAACACAACGACAATTGGAGGAACGGGATGAATAGGACTAAACGCAAGGCTCTTTTTCTATCGCTCATGGCGTCGACCGCATTTCTGGCCATGCCGGCCGCATCTGCCTTTGCGGCGGATAATGTGGACTTTCTTGGCGAAGTGATGGTCACCGCCCGTAAGCGTGCCGAGCGCGCCGACGAGGTGCCGATTTCCATGTCGGTGGTGTCGGGCGATAAATTGGCCGAACAAGCCATCGCCAACCTGGAAAACTTGGCGCCGACGGTTCCCAATTTCCATCTCGGCGTGGCGGTTGCCGGCTCCGATCAGTTCATGATGCGCGGCGTCGGATCTGGCGTGAACGCCGGTTTCGAGCAGGCGGTGGGTACGGTGATCGACGGCTTTTTCTTCGGCCGCAGCCGTTATGGCCGATCAAGCTTCATGGATATCGAGCGAGTGGAAATCCTGAAAGGTCCGCAAGGCGCGCTGATTGGCAAAAACACCTCGGCCGGTGTCATCAACATTACTACCCGCAAGCCGACGGCAGAGTTCAGCGCCTATCTTTCCTCAACCTATGAATTTGAAGGCGATGAGGGCTATACCCTGGAGGGTGCAGTGTCGGGTCCGTTGAGTGAGAAAGTGCGGGCGCGCGGCGCTTTCCGCTACGACAATAAAGACGGCGTCATGCGCAATCTTCTCAACAATCAGTCGGAGCCGAAATTCGATGACTTCTCCGGTCGATTGTCAATTGATGCCGACCTGACGGAAACGTTAAATGCTCTCTTGACCTATCAGTATGGCGACATGAACCATACCGGACGGAATCGTGAATTCTCCCACTGTTCTGCTGCTTCTGCCACGCTCTTGGCAGGACTGGGTTCGCCGGAGGACTGCACGCTCAACAGAACGCGCGCCAATCTGCTGCGTATCAATGGCGTGCTGACCGACGAAGTGAACGATACCACCTTCCACACAGTGGGCCTGACCTTAAACTGGAAGCTTGATCAGATGACGATCACGTCGCTGACCGGCTATTCCCAGTATCGCTCCCATGACTTGTGGGATAGCGACCTGATCATCCGTGATGACAACGTGAATGATTTTCGTGAAAAATATCATCAGTGGACGCAGGAGCTGCGCGCCACCTCCAACGGTAACGAACACCTGGATTATATCGTCGGCATTTATCTGCAAAAAACCAAGCAGCGGGATGATTGGGCTGTTACTGTGAATGTTCCAGCCTTGCCGGCATTCCTTAGAGGCACAAGAGTCATTGACGCTAACCAGACCGCGGAAACCGCGGCGGCGTTTGCACAAGTGGACTGGCACGTCACCCTGCAGGTTAATGTTTCGGTGGGCGGCCGTTATACCTATGAAAAGAAAGATTTTTATCACGACATGCACAGCGCCGCCCTGTGGACGAAGTCACCGACAGTTGTCTTCCCAGGCGGACCCTTGGCCACCACCCATCTGATCGATGCGGATAGGAGCGAAGAAAACTTCTCCCCCAATGCCGTGGTGCAATGGAAGATGAACGAAGACACCATGTTCTATGCCAGCGCAAGCCGCGGCTTTAAGGGCGGCGGCTACGACTTCCAGAATTTCTTTAATCAGGCAACGGCGGAAAATACCATTGAATATGCAGGAGAAAAGTCCACCTCCTTTGAGGCCGGCACCAAAATTACCTTTGCTGAAAAGCGGGCTCATTTGAACCTGACTGTGTTCACCACCAAGTTCAAGGATCTGCAGGTCAGCGCGCTCACGGAATCCGGGGATTTTGCCGTCGGCAATGCGGGTGCCGCCCGCACCTCGGGCGTGGAAGCAGACCTGAAGTGGCGGCCGGTGGACGATCTGATGTTGACTTTCGCCGGGGCTTATCTTGACGCTCACTATACCAGCTTTGCAGATGCCCCTTGCTTTGCCGGACAAACGGCGCTTCAGGGTTGCGTTGGCAATGTGCAAGATCTGAGCGGTCATAGCATGCAGTTTGCTCCCGATTGGACGTTCTCGGCCAACGCCGAGTACACCATCCATATGGGCGATGGCTTCCTGCTGACGCCGGCGGGAACGGTTTACTACTCGGCCAAAAAGTACCTGACGCTCGATCTTGATCCGTTGCTGATCCAGAAGTCCTACACCAAGTTCGATGCCAGGCTGACCTTCACCAAGGAGGATGCGCCGTGGTCCATCGCGGTCATCGGCCGCAACCTGGGCGACAAGCTGACCTCGGGCTTCGGCAACCGTTTCGGCACCGCTGGCGGCGGCACGGATTACTTCCGCTTCGTCGATCCGCCGCGCAGCATCGCGGTGCAGGCTCGGTTCAACTTCTAGTCTGACAACTTGGGGCCCCCGGCGTATTCCGGGGGCCCGTTTCTTTTTTGCTCAAGACGGGTGGTGTGGCGATGACGTTGATGAAGTCATGGGCGACGCTTGTGGCTGGGCTGCTGCTCTTTGGTGCCGCGCAGACGGTCGCTGCCGAGGACAAGCCCGCCAAATGGCAGGTCATTCACGCTGGCGTCTTGCTCAACGATCCCGGCAGACCGCCCTTGTCGGAACAATCAGTCATTATTCGCAATAATATTATCCAGGAAGTGCGCGCCGGCTATCTCGACCCCAAGGCTATTGACGCGAATGCCGAAGTCATAGATCTGCGCAACCGCTTCGTATTACCAGGATTGATCGACGCGCACGTGCATTTAGGCGGCCAGCCGGGGGGCATCGATGGCAATCCGGCGCGCATGTCGCTGATCGAACGCAGCGAGGTTTCACAGTCCGAGGCGGCCATTACCCTGACGTCGTGGATTTACGCCAAACGCACATTGGAGGCGGGCTTTACTACGCTTAGGGATGTCGGCGAGCCCACCAAGGCCAGCGCTGCGCTGACCGCCTTGCGTGACGCCATTGACGCCGGACATATTCCAGGGCCGCGTCTAATTATTGCTCGCAATGCCATCTCGGTTACCGGCGGCCATGCCGATATCGTGGGCTATAGCGAGGAAGTGCATGAGGGGCTCATACATCGCGGCATCTGCGATGGGGCGGATGCCTGCCGCAAGGCGGTGCGCGATCAGGTGGCGCGCGGCGCGACAGCGATCAAGATCATGGCTTCCGGCGGCGGCGGCACGCCTATGGGTCGTCCGGACTCAGAACCCGAGATGACATCTGAGGAAATGGTGGCCGCTGTTGAGACGGCGCATGCGCTCGGCATGAAGGTTGCCGCCCACGCTCATGGCGATAAGGCGGTGCTTGCCGCCGTGAAGGCAGGCGTCGATTCCATCGAGCATGCGGCCTATGGCAGCCGCGAAACATTCAAGGAAATGGCCAAGCGACAGGTTTATCTCGTGCCAACCATGGCCGTCCGCGCCAGAAGACTGCAAATGGCGGCCATGCAGCCTGAGGAAGCGCGTAAAAAAACGGAAGCCGATGTTGCGATTATCTTGGAGAACTTCAAGACAGCATTGAAAGTCGGCGTACCGATCGCCTTTGGCACCGATGCCGGCGTGGTTCCGCACGGCAGCAATGGCGTTGAGTTTGCCTGGTATGTCAAGCTTGGCATGTCGCCTATGGAAGCGATCAGAACCAGCACGCACAATGCAGCAGTGCTTCTCGGCGTGGATGATAAAGTCGGGGTCATCGATGCCGGTAAGCTCGCTGACATTATTGCGGTTGATCGTAGCCCGCTGCAGGACATTACCGCGCTTGAGGCGCCGTCTTTCATCATGAAGGACGGCATGATTTATAAGAATATGAGATAAGGCGGTTGCCCTCGGCAACTCACCATGAGCTGATGTGCTCACAAGCAGACATAATTACTATGAAACCATCTTCACAGTCCACACCGTCTGCGTCCAGCGCCCCTAAGACACAAGCAATGCCGCAAGGGGGCTTGCGGCGGGAAATCGGACTGCGTTCGCTGTTCACGCTGGGCTTCGGCACCATTATCGGCGTCGGCTGGATCACGGTATTGGGCAGTTTGTTGACCAGCGGCGGATCGTTGGGCGCGATCCTGGCGTTTGCCGCCGGTAGTCTGGTAATGGTGGCGATCGGCCTGTGCTATGCCGAATTGGCGTCGCTTTATGCGGTATCGGGCGGCGAGGTGGTTTATACTTACGAAATGTACGGGCCGATGCTGTCTTTCATCGCCGGTTGGTTCTTGGCGTTCAATTATATTGCTGTGACGGCGTTTGAGGCGATTTCTGTCGGCTGGATCACAGCAACGCTGATCCCCGGCATTGACGGGCCGGTGCTTTATACGGTGCTGGGGCAGGAGGTAAGGGCCGGCAGTTTGATTCTCGGCCTTGGCGTCATGGCAGTGATTATATGGGTGAATTTCTGCGGCGCTAAATCCGCCGCCTTGTTTCAGGATATCGTCACCGGGATACTGATCGTCACTTCCCTGATCTTTATCCTGTTTGGTCTTTCTTGGGGCAGCGTAGAGAATCTTCCGCCATTGTTCGTGGTCGATCGCCCGTGGTATTGGGGCGTGCTGGCGGTGTTCGCCACCACGCCGTTTTGGTTCATGGGCTTCAACATCATTCCGCAGGGGCTTGGCGAATTGGATGAGAATGCCAAGACCCATCTGGTGCCGCGGGTGATCATTTTTTCCGTTCTGTTGGCGGGGCTCTTCTACTGCCTGGTGATTCTCACCGCCGCCATGAGCCTGCCGCGGGATGAACTATTGTCCTTTGATCTGCCGATCGTCGGCGCCTTTAATGCCGCCTTTCAGTCCCCCACCATCGGTAAGATCATCTTGTTGGCGGGGCTTTGCGGGCTGATTTCCACCTGGAACGCGCTGTTCTTTGCAGCAACGCGGGTAGTCTTTACCTTAGGGAGAGCCCGGCTTGCGCCACTCGCATTTTCCCGCATTCACCCGCGCTTCGGCTCGCCGCTGGTGGCGGTGCTGTTCGTTGGCGCGGTGGCGACGTTGGTGACGCTGATGGGACGCAACGCCATTCTGCCCATCGTCAATACCTCGTCGAGTGCGTTGGCCTTTATTCTTTTACTGGTGGTTGCCGGGGTAACCCGCCTGCGGCGTCGCCATGCCGAACGACCGGCGCCTTATCGCGTGCCAGCCAGCCGCTTTGTCCTCCCCATCGCCACGGTTTCCGCCTTTGCTATGCTGATCGCCTCGCTTTATGAGCCGCTGCACAACACGCCTAGTGGCGCCATGCCGGCGGAGTGGATCATCCTTATTTTGTGGTCCGCGTTGGGCGTCTTCATCTGGTGGCGCGGGTCGGCTGTGCGTGGCGATATTACCGAGGCGGAACGGCGGCAGCTCATTCTCGGCTATACAAATGATAAACTGTAACCAATAGTGTGAGAGTAAACGATGACGATGTTGAATGCTGATTTATTACTGCGCCGGACAGCGGCGGTGCCGCGTGGTGTCGCCAACGCTACGCCGGTTTATGCCGCACGGGCGCTGAATGCCGAAATCTGGGATGTGGAGGGCAAGCATTATGTGGATTTCGCCGCCGGCATCGCGGTTTTGAACACCGGCCATTGTCACCCCAAGGTGATCGCCGCCGCCGAGGCGCAGTTGAAGCGCTACACCCATACCGCCTTTCAGGTCATGGCCTATGAGCCCTATATTGAATTGGCGGAGTGTTTGAACAAACTGGCGCCGTTTTCCGGACCGGCCAAGACCATCTTCGTGACCACCGGCGCGGAAGCGGTGGAAAACGCCATCAAGATCGCCCGCCATCATACCAGGCGGCCGGGGGTGATCGCCTTTACCGGGGCGTTTCATGGCCGCACCACGCTGACCATGGGGCTGACCGGCAAAGTCGAGCCCTATAAGGCCGGTTTTGGCCCCAGCCTGCCGGGGATCTATCATGTGCCGTTCCCGGTGCCGCACCACGGCGTAACGGTGGAGGACAGTCTAAAGGCGCTGGCCTATCTCTTTAAGGTCGATATCGAGCCAGCGCAGGTGGCCGCCATCATCATCGAGCCGGTGCAGGGCGAAGGCGGCTTCCATCCGGCGCCGCCGGAGCTGATGCACGCATTGCGTGATCTTTGCGACCGGCATGGCATGTTGCTGATCGCCGATGAGGTGCAGGCGGGGTTTGGCCGCACCGGCAAGATGTTCGGCATCGAGCATAGCGGCGTCGAGCCGGATTTGATCTCCATCGCCAAGAGCCTGGCCGGCGGCTTTCCGCTGTCTGGGGTGATCGGCCGCGCCTCAATCATGGACTCGCCGCTGCCGGGCACACTGGGCGGTACCTATGGCGGCAATCCGGTGGCGTGCGCAGCGGCGCTCGCCGTGCTCGATGTCATTGCCGAGGAAAAACTGGTGGACCGCGCCAACGCCATCGGCGCGCGGGTGAAGGAGAAGCTGCAGGCCATTCAGGCGCGCAACGACGTGCTGCCCATGGCCGATATTCGCGGCCCCGGCGCCATGGTGGCGTTCGAGATCGTCAAGGCGCGCGGCAGCATGGAGCCGGATGCCGACGCCGCCAAGCGGGTCACGGCCAAGGCTCTGGAGAATGGTCTGGTGGTGCTGTCTTGCGGCGTTTTCGGCAATGTCATTCGGCTATTGATGCCCTTGACCACGCCGGACGCCGTGCTGGATGAAGGCTTGCGGCGGCTGGAGAAATCACTGGCGGACGCGGTATAGTACTGTGACTTGAGCGGAGAGATTGAATGCCCCACACCTTACGGCGCGTCATCAACGCCAAGCAGTATTTCACCTTGGTTTTTGGCGGCGTTGTCGGCGTTGCCTGGATGATCATTCTTGGCAATCTGGTTGCGCAGGCGGGGCCGGTGGGAATGGTTCTAGCGTTGATCGCCGGCATGTTGTGCATCATGCCGGTGGCGCTCTGCTATGCGGAGATCGCCGCGCTCATCCCCACCGCTGGCGGGGAAATTGTCTACGCTCATGAAATATTCGGCACCACCGCATCCTTTCTCGCCGGTTGGACCCTGATCCTGCTTTATCTGTCGACCTGTGTTTTCGAGGCGATATCGCTGGGATGGCTCTTTAACCTGCTCATTCCGGGAATCAGGGGGCCGGTACTTTATGAAATGTTTGGTCAGGAAATATATCTCGGCGGGCTGATCATTGGCATCGCCGCAACGCTGATATTAAGCGCCATCAATATTATGGGGGCGCATGCCACGGCGCGTTTGCAGGAATTGCTGACCTATTTTCGGCTTGCCATGATGGTGCTTATTATCGCTACCGGCATGTTGGGGGGTAATACGGAGAATCTGCAGCCCATTTTTCGGCCGGTGGAGGATAGCTCGACGTGGATCGGCATATTCGGGGTTTTGATCACGGTGCCGTTCTGGTATGCGGGATTCAGCGTTTTCGCCTCGGCGATGGAAGAAAAGGCAAGCGCGACCTCCTTGCGGCAAGTGGTGGGCGCGGTGCTTGGCGCCATTGTCGCGGCCGCTACATTTTATTGCCTGTTGGTCATCGCCATATCCTCGCTGATGCCATGGCAAGAGATGGCGGCGCTGGAGCTTCCCACCGCCACGGTATTCCAGGTCGCATTGCAATCGGAAACGATGATGCGGATCGTGCTGGTGACCGCCATCCTGGGCAACATCACTGCCTGGAACGCATTATTTATGGCGTGCTCGCGCGTATTATTCGCGCTGGGCCGCAGCCATATCATCATGCCGAAATTCAGTCATATTCACCCGCGGCACCGCACGCCGGCCTTTGCCATCGTGTGTATTACGATCGTCACGGTGGTCGGCAGTTTCCTGGGCCAGGGCTTCATCATCCCCATCGTCAATGTCTCCGCCATTGGCTTTTCCTTGATTTACGCCATGACTTGTATGGCCGTCATCCGGGTGCGTAAATCGCGCCCCCATCAGGCGCGGCCCTTCGCCATCCCGGGTGGCATGACGATGGCCTGGTTTGGTGTGGCAGCGTCCCTCCTGATTATGGTCATTGCCATCGTGCAGCCTTTCATGGCTCAAAAGGTGACGGGCGTTCCCACCGAGTGGATTGTTGCGGCCGGGTGGTCGGTACTAGGCGTCATTGTCTGGTATGGTAGCCGCAATATTCGTCAGTTGTTGCCGGAGTCAGAGCGTCGCGCGCTTCTGTTAGGTAGCGAATATTAACGCTCTTGCTCTAAATAAGTTTCTCCGCACGTTTTGCCGTCACCACCAAGTCATTACCGATTTTTGCTAGCTTTTCTGCTGCATACTGTCCGTGGAACATAATGGCGGACAGGCAAAACTTAAGCTTGCCGGTGTCATCCAGTACCGGCGCGGAGACGGTGGTGACGCCCGGCAAGAAGACGCCATTGTCCACGGCCCAGCCGCGATCGCGCGTTATCGCTGATTCCGCCAGGAAAGTCTCCAGGCTCATGGGTTGTCGCCAGTGCACGACGGCGAAGCGATCGCCGATCTCGGCTTGCCCCAGACCACCGAAGGCCGCCGCACAGCGGCCGTTGGCGCCGCCCAGCATCGGCAAGCGCTGCCCCACCGTCAGATGGATGCGGGTCGCCATCTCATTATCGGCAAAGCCTAAGAGCACGAACCGCTCCTTGCGCGTCAGCCGCCATAAGGAAACGGCCACGTTATGGCGGTCCGCCAGGCGCTCCAGGTCGGGGCGAAGCAGCGAAAAAGCCGATTCGGGGTCCAGCGCCCGCCGCGCCAGCGCCACCGGCCCGATGCCAAGGGTGTAGGTTTTGGCCGTAGGGTCGAAATCGATGAAGTCCTCGGCGACCAGGGTTTTTAAGAGATTAAAGCAGGAGCTGGGGCTGATCTTCAGGTCGCGCGCAATGGTGTTGACGCCGCGCGGGGCCGGGTTCGCCGCCAGGTAGCGCAACACCGCAATGGCCTGCGTGACCGAGCCGACTTTCGATGGCGGCGCCTCACCTTTCGGATTTTTATCGTTTTTTCCCAATATATTACTCATTCTCTATTATGAATAGTTATTCATCATATTGAATAACAGAACGAATCATGTTACAAGCTAAAAATAAACAGAGGGAAGATTTTACCATGTCCGGCATTGTCGCGTTCGGGGCCTACGTGCCGCGGCTCCGCTTGCAGCGCCAAGCCGTTTTCGCCGCCACCGGGTGGTTCAATCCTGCGTTGAAGACCCTGGCCAAGGGCGAGCGGGCGATGGCGCGGTGGGATGAGGATGCCGTGACCATGGCGGTGGAGGCGGCCCGTGATTGTCTGGCCGGGGTTGAACGCGGCGACATTGCCAAAGTGATGCTTGCCTCGACCAGCCTGCCGTTCGCCGATCGGCAAAACGCCGGCATCGTGAAAGAGGCGCTCAATCTTAACGACGTCGTCGGCACAATGGATGTAACCGGCAGTCAGCGCGCCGGCACCTCGGCCTTGATTGACGCCCTAGAGGCCTCCAGGGTGAGCGGCCCCGTGCTCTGCGTGGCCGCGGAACGGCGGCGGGCGCGCTCCGGCTCTGAAGCTGAGATGATCAATGGCGACGCCGCCGCGGCGATTCTCGTCGGCCCCGGCGAGCCCCTGGCGCGGTTGATGGCCAGTCATACGATGGCGGTGGATTTCATCGATCACTTCCATAGCGCTGGCGAAGACTTCGATTATGCCTGGGAGTCGCGCTGGGTGCGGGAGGAGGGGTATCTCAAACTCGTGCCGGCGGCGGTGCAGGGCGTTCTGCAAAAGGCTGGGTTAAAGCCGTCGGACATTGATCGTTTTATCATGGCGGCGCCGATGCGCGGCGTGCATGAGGCGGTGGCCAAGGCATGCGGCATTGCCAGCGAAGCGGTAGCCGATCCGCTGGAGGCCACGTTGGGGGACTGCGGCGCGACGCAGCCACTGCTGCTGCTGGCGCGGGCATTGGCGAGCGCCAAACCTAAGGAGCGCTTGCTGGTCATCGGCTTCGGCCAGGGCTGCGATGCGCTTGTG
Source organism: Sphingomonadales bacterium (assembly GCA_019455285.1). Classification (GTDB taxonomy): domain Bacteria; phylum Pseudomonadota; class Alphaproteobacteria; order Sphingomonadales; family Govanellaceae; genus PRO5. Next base: position 23,930 of record JACFMS010000022.1, on the reverse strand, counting down.
CTGGAAGTCGTGCGCGCCGCGCCCGCCACGCCCGATAAAATGGGCGTTGACCGCTGGCTATCCCGCCGCAAGGCGGAGAACAATTATATCAAGCACCTGTTCTTTTCCGGTCTGATTGATCTGGAGCGTGGCATGCGGGCGGAAGCCGATCAGAAAACCGCGCTCACCGCGCTTTATCGCAACCGCAGGGGCGTGCTGGGACTGGTTGGCAGCAAGTGCGCCAAAACTGGCGTCGTGCAATTTCCGCGCTCGGAAATCAGCGTGGCTCAGAACGACCGCGCCATCGGCACCCAGGAAGATTACCCGCTGGCCGAGCGGCGGGCGCGAATCGTCACCCACACCGCGGATAGCCTGACTTATACGCCGGAACCGCCGGATTATTACGGCATGATCGAGTTCGACGGCGGCGGCCGCATGGTCACCGAGTTTGCCGATGTCGAGGCGACGGACGTGGATGTCGGCAAGCCCATGCGCATGATGTTCAGGATCAAGGCGTTTGATGAACGGCGGGGTTTTCGCAAGTACTTTTGGAAGGCGGTTCCCGACTATCTGGCGCCGTCAGGCCAATAAGCAGCAACGGTTAAGGAGGCGGCAATGGCTAGCGGTATTCGTGACAAGGTAGCCATTCTGGGCATGGGCTGCGCCCGCTTTGGCGAGCGATGGCAAGACGACGCCGAGCATCTCATGGTCGAGGCGTTCCAGGAATGTCTGGCCGATGCCGCCACTGATGTGACCCAGATCGACGCCGCCTGGCTGTCCGTTGGCTTTGACGCCATGAACATTGGTCCTTCCGGCATCCCGCTCGCCATGGCGTTGCGGCTGCCTAATATTGCCGTCACCAAGGTTGAAAATTACTGCGCGTCCGGCACGGAAGCGTTTCGCGGCGCGGTTTATGCGGTAGCCAGCGGCGCCTGCGATATCGCGCTGGCGCTGGGCGTAGAGAAGCTGAAGGATACCGGCTATGGCGGCCTGCCGGTGCGCAGCCGCGGCACCATGTTCGATATGGTCGGCGTCACCGGCTCCGCGCCCGGCAATTTTGCGCAAGTCGCCTCCGCCTACCGCGCCAAGCATGGCGTCTCCAAGGAAGACTTGAAGCGGGCCATGGCGCATGTGTCGGTAAAAAGTCACGCCAATGGCGCAAAAAACCCCAAGGCGCATTTGCGAAAACCCATTAGCGCGGAACAGGCGATCAATGCGCCGATGATCGCCGAGCCATTAGGGCTTTATGACTGCTGCGGCGTATCCGATGGCGCGGCGTGCGCCATCGTCACCACCCCTGACATCGCACGCGGTCTTGGCAAGCGCGCGTTGGTGACGGTGAAAGCGCTGGCGCTGTCCGTGTCAAATGGCTGGGAGCTGCAAGGCATGGGCTGGGACGGATCTTATTTTCATACCACCAGGATCGCCGCCCGCGCCGCTTATCACGAAGCGGGTATTAAGAATCCCCGGCAGGAAATCAGCCTGATGGAGGTTCATGACTGCTTTTCGATCACCGAACTGGTGACCATGGAGGATCTGGGCATCAGCGCCGAAGGCAACGCCGTGCGTGATGTGCTGGATGGCCTGTTTGATGCCGATGGTGCCATCCCTTGTCAGATCGATGGCGGCCTGAAATGTTTCGGTCATCCCATTGGCGCCTCGGGCTTAAGGATGATCTACGAAAATTATCTGCAATTGCTCGGCCGCGCCGGCGAGCGTCAGCGCTCAACCCCGCCGGTTTATGGCCTGTCACACAATCTGGGCGGCATGCCCAACCAGAATGTCTCGGCGGTGGCGATTGTCGGGTTATTGAAGAATTAAGACGACTATCCCGCAGCGCCGGGCTTTTTCCCGGTAAAAGAACGCCCGATCAGCATCTTCATGATTTCGGTGGTGCCGCCATAGATGCGCTGCGCCCGCACATCGGCGTAAAGTCGGGCAATGGGATACTCCAGCATATAGCCGTATCCGCCATGCAGCTGCACGCAATCATCAACGATCTGCACCAGCGTTTCCGTCGACCACCACTTGATCATCGCCGCCATGGTGACGTCGATCCCGCCATTCATGTGCTGCATGATGCAGGAATCGAGAAATCCCCGCATCACTTCGATCTTGGTCTTTACTTCCGCGAGTTTGAATTGCGTGTTCTGAAAATCGACGATGCGCTGACCAAAGGCTTGGCGATCCTGGACATAGCGAAGGGTCTGATCGAAGGCATATTCAGACAACCCCAGCGCCCGCACGCCGATCAACAGCCGCTCCCAGGGCAATTGATCCATCAGCTGATAAAGCCCGCGCCCTTCCTCTCCGCCCAGCAGGTTTTCTGCCGGAACTTCGACATCATCAAAAAACAATTCGGAGGTGTCTTGGGACTTCATGCCGATCTTATCGAGATTACGTCCGCGGCGAAACCCCGGCGCTTTGGCGGCTTCCATCAGAATAAGGGAAATGGCCTTGGAGCCGGCATTGCGGTCGGTCTTGGCGGCGACGCAGATCAGGTCAGCCGTCTGCCCATTGGTGATGAATATCTTGGAGCCATTGAGGCGATAATGATCGCCGTCGCGGATGGCGGTAGTGCGGATGTTGCGCAGATCAGAGCCGGCGCTGGGTTCGGTCATGGCGAGCGCGGCGACCATTTCGCCGCTGGCCAGTTTGGGCAGCCAGCGTTCCTTCTGCGCCGGCGTGCCGTGATCGAGAAGATAGGTAATGACGATGTTATGAATGCCCAGTCCCCAGCCCAGATCGCCAGTGCGCGCCTGTTCGAGGAGGATGACCATATCGTGCGCCGGGGCGCAGCCGGGACCGCCCAGTTCTGACGGTATTGCCGCACCGATAAGCCCGAATTTGCCGGCCTTGATCCATAAATCGCGATCGACGCGTCCCTGTTTATTCCAGCGCTCGATATTAGGCGTGATTTCGGCATCGCAAAATTTCCGCGCCGTTTCTTGGGTGAGGGTCATATCCTCCGTCATCCACGGCCGGGGCGGTAGATTTTCATGGGTCATACGTTAATGCTCATTGTGCCTGGTAAGGCCACTGTAACAGAGATGGGCTTCCTATACAGCACAGCCAATCGGATTATGATCCACCGCCTTGAAAGCGATTTTTTGGATCCAGGGCACCTGACGGGCGGCGGCAAACGCCATGGATCTTGCCTGGGCTGGCCAGGTGGTGACCGAGCTGTAGATGGTGGACCATTTCTGTGTATGGTCGATCAACGGCCGCTGTTCGCGCTCCCAGGCATCCAGCGCTTGGGACATGTTGGCGTATTGATCCAGGCTGTGGGCAAGGCCGATGGCATTCATCATGGCGCAAGCGCCGCCTTGGCCGAGATTAGGCGCCATGGCGTGCGCGGCGTCACCGATGATTGCCACCTTACCCTTCGACCAGCGATCCATCTTGATGGTCTCGAAGCGGTCCCAGCGGCCTTGCGTGGTGACGCGATCAAGAGCGCTGGACAGGAAAGGAAATTGCGATTTCCATAGCTTCTTGTTCAGGGGCAGGGCCTTGTATTCGGTATCGGTATCCAAGGTGGTCAGCGCCAGGTAAAGTTCGGTTTCGCTTAAGGCAACGGCAAGGATGCGCCGGATGCCAACCCACCATTCGATGCTCATGTTGCGGTCAAGATCGATGGCGTCTTGAGGCAGACGTGGGACGATGATCCTGATGGCTCCGTCTTTAAGAGGCGTGCGTTTGACGCGAAGGCCCAGCGAATCGCGGTTGGGCGAATTGATGCCATCGGCCACCACCACCAGATCGGCCTTGGCGGTTTTGCCGTTGGCAAACCGCACGACGCCACTGGGATCGACGCCCACGGCCTCCGATCCGCTCAAGACCTCCGCGCCGGCGCGCGCCGCAGCCTTATAAATAGCATTCATCAATTGCGTGCGGCTCATTTCATAGACCCGACGGCCGACATTGCACCGCTGCTGCGAGGTCACCCTATCTTTCTCATCGCGGGTTTGAATGCCGATAAACGGATTGGCGCCGGCGACGGTATCTTCATAGGCGCCGATGGCTTCCAGAACGCGCAGCGCATTTTCGAACATGGACAGGCCGCCTGCGCCTACAAGGCGCAGATCTTCCGCCTTTTCGTGCACGCGCACGCTCCATCCGCGCTTGCCCAGCGCCGCCGCGGCTGTCAAGCCGGCAATTCCTGCTCCTATGATCTCAGCGTGTCGGGTCATTTTCCTTCTTCCCTCAAATTCATTATAGCTTCCCCTGATGATGGGCAGCCTGCAGATGGCGCAGGCTGCCCCGCATTGTTGCCGTCACTTATGCCCTAGGCGGCCAAACCTGGGGGAAAAGATCGCAGCCGATGGGATCGCCCGGCTTCAATCCGGGATCGCCGGGCGGCGTAGCGCTGAATGATTTGGGTTGATAGGTGATGTCGTCGCCCGCAAAACGGAAGGCGATGGCGCGCCGCCACCTGTCGGTGGCGTTGCCGCTGGAGGCGTGCAAGACGCGCAGGCTGTTCATGACCACATCGCCGGGCATAGTATGATAATGCACGATATCATACTTGGAACGATCGGCCTCGATATCAGGGACCGGCAGCAGACCGATCAACGCCGATTCAGGGATGCCGCTCTTGTCCAGCGCCTCATCGAACTTGCCGCTGCCTTTCATGAAGTTGACCGGCATATAATCTTCTTTGGTGTGATGCGAGCCTTTAATGAACTCAACTGCGCCGCTTTCCTTGGTGGTTTCATCAAGGCCGACCCAGAATGAGCAAAGCTGCTCGCCCTCATACCAGCCATAAAATTTATCGGTGTGCCATGGCGTCGGATAAGCCGAGTGCGGCCCTTTAACCAGCATCAAATCAACCAGCAGATAAGCATGTTTGGAGCGCATGAATTCTGCGGCGATGCGCCCCAACGGGGAGTTAAACACGAAATCACGAAAATCCGGATCGGTGCGCCACATGCTGTAATCCGTCATGAACAGGCCGTTTACCGGGTCATCCTTACCAACATAATAGGGGGAGGGAGTTTTCAGCGCGCGATCCACCGCGGCGCGCAGCCGTTCGACCCAGGTGGTTGACAGCAAGTTTCTAAAACAGGTTACGCCGTCACGCTCATATTGCGCGATCTGATTCGTATCAATGACTATATCGGTAGTGGTCATTTCATTGTTCCCTTCTAGTGAAATTTTCTTGTCTATCGGCAGCTTAGCGCTGGTTCTTTAATGATTATTAGGCCGCGGGCCATGCCGCCTTTAGCGGGGGCGGACTTGCCAATTCCTGGAAAGATTGCCATGAGTCGAGAAAAATGTAAATACATTAAAATCACCAATGAAAAATATGTTGGGCCTAAGAGAAGCCAGGCAAATACATGAAAAATAATATATGTACTGACATATTATTAAATGTATTGACATATTGTTTTTTGAGATGCAAAGTAGCCTTATCAGCGGCCGCCATAGGGGTAATGTCTGGGCAGTTTTAAGAGGTGACGGTTGGGGCAAGGCAATAAAAAACAAGCCTGATCGTTCTGAAAAAGCCGCAGAGCAGTAAGAGATTAAAAATCGAGCTAAGAAGCAAAACAGCTGACGCTTAGTCATCGATAAGGCAGCGGGTGACGCAGGAATTTCTTGCCGATTCGTTGGTGAGGCGTCATTTTTCACGGAAGGGAGATAACAATGCAACAAAGACATCGGGTCCAAACGGCGATCGTAACGCTTGTCGCCATGGGGATAGTGGGGGTTGCGCAGGCTGAGCCAGACCCCGCGCCGGCCAGGGGGTTAAGTCTGGAGGAGGTCATCGTCACGGCGACAAAACGCGCCGAGAATATTCAGAATATTCCGGTGACCATTTCGGCTATGACGGCGGACACGTTGATAAGACGGGGCATTACCCAGACCCAGGATTTATCCGGTTCGGTGTCGAGCCTGGTGGTGATGTCGGCGCACGGCAAAGCGCAGCCGAATTTTAATTTGCGCGGCGTTGGCGTGGCTAATGAGTTCAATCCCAATATCGCCTCGCCAATTGGACTTTATGTTGATGAAAACTACTTAAGTTTCCGCGCTTCCCATGGTCAACAGATTTATGACTTAGAGCGTATCGAGGTTGTCAAGGGTCCGCAGGGCACGCTCTATGGCCGCAATACCACCGGCGGCGCCATCAACATCATTACCCGCAAGCCAACGCTTGGCGACACCAACGGCTACGTGCAAGCCGGATACGGCAATTACGATCGCTGGAAATTGGCCGGAGCCGTGGAAGGCACGCTGATCAGCGATCGGTTGGGCGTGCGCGTTGCCGGAATCCTGGAAAAGGGCGATGGCTGGCAGAAGAATGTTGATCCGGACAATGCCCGAGTCACCAAGGATTTCAATTCAGTCAATAACGTTGCCGGCCGCGTCATCTTCCGCTTGAAGCCGAGCGATGACATCAATATCCATTTAAAGGGCTATATCGCCAGGGACAATCCGATTGGCGCCGCCGTAACCACTAAGACGCCGCTGGGAACTGACTTCTTTGGCTATTCCCGCAACGGCTTGAAGAAAAACGAGTTCGAGGTTGATACGCTCGGTGAATTATACGTTAAGACCTATGGTGTGCAGTTGACGTTTGACTGGGAACTCGGCGATACGACATTCACCTCTATCACTGGGTATGACAGAGCGCGGTACAAGAACCAGACCGACTGTGATGGCGCTCCCATCACGGAATGTTCCGCCGACTATGACAGCAAGTCCGAGCAGTTTAACCAGGACGTGCGCCTAACCTACAGCTCCGATGGCCTGAAATTGATCGGCGGCCTTTATTACGGCTGGGATCAGATCAATAACGACCCCCGGTTTTGCATTTTCTGCGATCCGGCGCACTTAACCAATTTCAACCCGCCGATCTTTACCCCGGCAGCCATTGCCTCCGGCTTGTTGAATCTTGCGCAGCCTTTGGGCGCATTGATCGCCCATAGCCACTTTGACCAGACGCGGGCATCCTATGCCGGGTACGCCGAAGGGTCGTATGAGTTGGCAGAAAAGCTGAAGGTTACGCTGGGCCTCCGTTTTACTCATGACGATTATCTTTACGCCAACGGCCGCACGATTCTTTTTGGGCCGGATCGCGTCACGCCGATGGCTACTTCGGTGCCCCTTACCTTCCCCATCGATCTGACCGTGCCCGGCATTCGGCGCGATGGCTCCATCGATAAGCTGACCGGGCGATTGATAGTGGATTATCACGTTACCGATGATGTCATGGTATTCGCCAGCTACAGCCGGGGATACCGCGCCGGATCGTTTAACGGCTTGTCCTATCAGGATGAAAGTCAGATCTACCTGGTGGCTCCGGAGACATTGCAGGCCTACGAAGCGGGCATCAAGTCGCAATTCTGGAACAAGCGCGTACAGTTCAACGCTTCGGCGTTCTACTATGATTATGGCAATCAACAAACGCAGACTTGCCACGGGGGCATCTGCAGCTTAGGCGGCGCCAATGCGCGGGTCATCGGGTTTGACGCCGACCTTACGGCGCAGGTTCTGGAAAATTTCAGGCTAACCGCAGGGTTGGGGCTCCTGGACAGCAAATATGATAAGGGCGAAATCATCGCCAATCGTCCCGTGGGTGGCAATCCGGTTCCCTATGCGCCGGAAGTTACCGCTAACATCGGCGCCGAGTGGAATATCATCGAGACATCGCTTGGCAATGTGGATTTGTATGCTGAAGGCCAATACGTCGGCAAGATGTTCTATGAGCCATACAATGGCGAGACGAAAATCCACACCAGACAGGTCCAGGAAGGTTATTGGCTGGTCAATACCCGATTGAGTCTGACGTCGGAGAAATACACTTTTGCGCTTTGGGCGAAGAACCTCTTCGACAAAGTCTACTATCCATACGCCGGCGACCAGACCACTTTCATCGGCATGGAGTACTTCGTGCGCGGCACGCCCCGAACCTATGGGGCCGAGGTGCAGATCAACTTCTAATTTCATCAATTACTCGGGCTGGCCGGGGGGGAGGCGCCTCTCTTACTCACAATAATAGAATAAGAGAGGCGTCGCAACCGGCCGGCAACCCACGGGATGTAATTGAAGATATTAAGCTCCTTTCAGTGGCGACCAATACCTTGTTAAGCGTGAAGAGCTGAGTAATGAACAAAAACCATATGGCAGCACAAGAGGACATGGCGACAAGCAAAATTTCCTTGGCCTTTGCCTTGACGCACACGCCGGGCCTTTCGGATAGATTGCAGGATGCGCCGGCGCCACAGGTATCCAAAATCATGGATGCGGTGGGTATTGTCAGGGATCAGCTGGAGAAATCGCGCCCGGATGTGATGATCGCGCTGATCAATGACCACTTTGACATGTTTTCACTGCGCAATCTGCCAACTTTCGCTATTGGCGTATCAGGTCGCCATTTTGGACCGCCTGAACATTCGCAGGAATGGATTCAGTTGAAAAGAGCCGCGCATCCTGGCGCGGAAGCCTATGCAAAGACTATCCTATCGGATGCCATAGATCATGATTTTGATATGACCAGGGTGGCATCCTGCGAATTCAATCACAACGTTCTATTGCCGAAAAAATATATATGGCCGGCGATGGATATACCCATCGTGCCGGTATTCATCAACTGCTTCTGTCGCCCGCTTCCCTCGTGGCGGCGCTGTTATGAACTCGGGCAGTTGATCAGAAAGTCCATTGCTTCGCGACCGGAAAAGGTCGCTATCATGGCCTCGGGCGGCATCTCGCATTGGCCGCCATTCGTTGATGAAGAAGAGGCGATATCTGGTTCAAGTGAATTATCCAAGCGCATCCTGCGCTGGCAAGCTATGGGACCAGAAGCCTTATTGGGCGATCCGCAAGTCTCCAAGGATCTATTGATCCGGGAGAAAGAGCTTGCCGCCTCCAACCGGGAACTGATCAATATTGAATGGGACAAATGGTTTTTGTCTGTCATGAATGGCGGCGACCACGAATCCCTGCTCAGTCTGGATAAGGAGTCCATCTACAAAGATGGCGGCAATGGCGGCTACGAGATGGCTATGTGGGTCTGCCTAATGGGCATCATGAACAGCGCGCCTTGTCAAACTCTGGTCTATGAACCGGTAAAGGAATGGATGGGCGGTGTAGGGATCATAACATATTCATAGTTGGTGTTCACGAAGATGACGGCAGCGTTACCAACAGAAATACCACAGCTATTGTTGCCGGGGGCGAATGAGTACGCGGCGGCTGTAACGAAACTTTCGCAAGAGATCGTCAAAGCAACATCCAATATGCTCAATCAGTCCTATGGCGCTGAGGAGCTGCAAAAATTGGATATCTACCTGCCGCGCTGGGATAAGGCGAAGAAGGATGGCGCGGTTCTGATCTTTTTCCATGGCGGCGCCTGGAGAAGCGGATGTAAGGAATGGATGGGCTTCATGGCCCCACCATTCTTGGAGATCGCGTCTATTTTTGTTGCGCCGGGGTATCGGCTGGCGCCGATAAATAAATACCCCGCTCATCTCCATGATGCTCTAACCGCGGTATCATGGGTATATCATAATATCGCCAGCTATGGCGGCAATCCGGATAAGATATATATCGGCGGCCATTCCGCAGGCGGCTATTTGGCGAGCCTAGTGGCGCTTCGAAGGGACTTGTATCCGCACTATGGCTTGCCGGAACGACCGATCCGATATTGCTTCCCCATCAGCGCGCCATTCGATTTGCATAATGTGGCGGACCGCGTGCTGGACGAATATCTGACGGACAGATCTTTTTGCCGGGAGGGCAGCCCCATCAAGTGGGTTGACGAACATTGCCCTCCTTTTTTTCTGTCATATGGTCAGCTGGATATTCCGAATGTGATTGCCGATAACCGCGCCATGATTGAATTGATGCAAAAAACATCTGTCCCCGTTTCTTGGATTGAATGCGCCGGCGCATCTCATTTCGACACCCATGCCCATTGCGTTGAGTTCAATCACCCCTGGCGTCGCGAAGTAACCAGAATTCTCACCGGCGGCTCTCCACGTCAGGGAAGTCTGGCTACCGGAGTGGACAGTTTCTAAAAAAGCTACTTGAAGGATTTTTCTATGTTGCCAGAGGTGTCTACGGGGTTATTTGATTTGAGCGCTGATCAGATTTCGATCCAATCGGCGGCAAGGAAGTTCGCGCAGCAGGAGCTGATTGCGATCGCGGACGAAATCGAGTCTACCTCTTTACCGATCAATGTTGGTTGGCGTCAAAAATACGCCCGCTCTGGCTTTCTCGGCGTGAATATCGGGGAACGATGGGGCGGCATTGGTCTTTCCAACTTGGAAGCATTGCTCATCGTGAAAGAATTCGCCCTGGTGTCACAGGCCGTGGCCTGGCCGGTATTTGAGAGCGTGGTGGGGCCGATAAAAATCATCGAGAAGTTCGCTGGTGAAGACTTGAAAGCCAGGCTGTTGCCGGCGGTGTGTCGCGGCGAGATTGTCATTGCCGCGGCAATGTCGGAGCCTGATGCCGGATCAGCGCTAACCGATCTTAGAACGACGGCCGTCAAGACGCAAAACGGCTATGTCCTGAATGGTCAAAAGCGCTGGTGCTCGGGCGCCGGCCATGCCGAAGGGTACTTGGTGTTCTGCCGCATGGGCGATGGGCGGGGGAGAGATAACATAGCAGCAATCTACGTCGATCGCGATCATCCCGGTCTGTCTTTTGGCCAGCAGGAAAGCTTGATGGGTTTTCGCGGCATCGGCAGCGCCGATATTTTTTTCGACAACGCCGAGGTGCCGGAAAGCCATGTGGTGGTTTCGCCTGGCTCCATTGGCAGGCTGATGTCAGTATTCAACCTTGAGCGATGCGGCAACGCCACCATGTGCCTGGCGAATGCGGAAGCGGCCTTTCAGATCAGCCTCGCCTATGTTCAAGAACGTAAGCAATTCGGCAAGCCCATCGTCGATTTTCAGGCGGTGCAAATGCGACTTGCCGATATGTATATGCGGCTTCGCGCAGCGGAACTCCTGATTTATCGGGCGGTCGGTTCATCTGATGCCTTGCCGACGGCGGAGGCCAGCAGCTTGGCCAAATGCTATGCCAATGAAATCGCCCGCGAGGTAACATCCAACGCCATGCAAATCATGGGCGGTTATGGCTATGCCCGCGCCTATGGCGTGGAGCGTCGCCATCGTGACGCCTGGGGCTGGGGAGTTGCCGGCGGCGTGATCGATATTCAAAAAATAAACCTTGCTTCTCATCTGGTCGGTCGCCGCTTCTCGCAGCGCTGATAGGAAAGGAGTCGTTAGGATACTTGCCATGTTGAGTGTAACGCAAAGCATAAAGCGCGCGGCAAGATTATTCGGGAACGCGCCGGCGCTCAGCTATGGCGATCATGTTTCTACCTGGAATGAGTTCGCGCAACGGGTGGCGAAATTGGCCGGCGCGATACGATCTGTGGGGCTCAGGGTCGGCGATCGCGTCGGCGTTCTTGATCACAACAGTGACCGCTATATCGAAATCCTATATGCAACCTTCTGGGCGGGGGGCATCGTCGTTCCCTTGAATTATCGGCTGACGGTAAACGAGATCAACAGGCAAATTGAAGAATTTGGACCGAAGATTATTTTTATTGGGGACGAAGCATTGATCAACCAAGATAGACTTGTGGCGGCAAATCATGCGCAAGTCATCGATATATGGGGCGCCCGGCCATCGGATATTACCCTAGCCTACACGCAATTTCTGGATCAAGGCGAGAGTATTGATGACCATTCCCCCGGAAATGACGCCACTGCGGCGATCTTTCTGACCAGCGGCACCACGGGAGTTTCAAAGGGCGTTATGCTCAGCCACTGCAATCTCTATATCAATGCCGCGATCATGCAATCCGTCCCTGCCTACTACCGGCATACGGTGCACTTGACCATGGCGCCTTTCTTTCATATTGCGGCCGCCTCCCGCATCTTTACCGTTGCCATGGCCGGCGGACACCATCATGTCATGGCGAAGTTTGATATGGAGGAGATGCGAAGGCAGATTGCGAAATACCGCATCACCTCCATTCAAATGGTGCCGACCATGATTGCCCGGTTGCTGGACAGCGAGTCTTTCAACCAACAGGAGCTGACTTCCCTGACGGATATCGGCTATGGCTCTGCGCCAATTCATGATAAATTATTGCGCGCCTTGCAAGAGCGCTTGCCCAACGTGCGTTTGACGCAACATTACGGTATGACCGAGCTGTCGCCAGCAGTCACCGCCCTCATGCCCGAGGATCATCGCATAACGGATCAGGGATGTCGCCGGCAGTCGGTGGGGCGCGTGTTGCCGACAGCGGAGATCATGATAGCCGATGCCGATGACAGAGAGGTGGCAAGAGGTGAGGTTGGCGAAATTCTGGTACGCGGGCCCATGGTGATGCAAGGGTACTGGAACCGTCCGCAGGATACGGCAACGGCATTGCGCGGCGGCTGGATGCATACGGGTGATGTCGGCTATCTTGATGATGAGGGGTACCTTTACGTCGTCGATCGGATCAAGGATATGATCATTTCCGGCGGCGAGAATATCTATTCCCTTGAGGTGGAGAATGCTCTTAATCTGCATCCCGCTGTGGTTGAGTGCGCGGTGATCGGCCTGTCTGACCCCGAGTGGGGAGAGCGCGTGCACGCCATCGTCGTCTGCCGCGAGAGGATGGAAGTTACGGAAAAAGCGCTGCGTCAGCATTGTCGTGACCTGTTGGCCGGCTATAAATGCCCAAAGACTTACGAATTTCGCAACGAACTCCTGTCTCGCTCCACCTACGGCAAGATTACGAAGGCCGATCTGAGGCGACAGACCGCCTGATGACTTGGCGGCGGCATAATATATGTATTGACATGTAGTATCTCATGCCGATACCTTAACTGTGTTAAGTCAGGTGTCATCCCGGTCTTTCGGAGTTGAAGCTATCGTACGCAGCATGCATGAACAAACGCCAATGAAAGCGCAGAGCTTTTCCACTTCTTATTGCTGGTTCGTGGTTATCGTGCTGACGATTGCCTCGACGTTATCGTACATCGACCGGCAAATTCTGGCGCTGATGGTGGGGCCGGTAAAGCGCGATATTGGCATCAGCGATACCCAGATCAGCCTGTTGATTGGTTTGGCGTTCACTTTCGTCTACTCGGTGCTGATGGTGCCCATGGGGTGGCTGGCGGATAAGCGGTCGCGGCGTGTGATCATCGGCTTCGGTATTTTTTCCTGGAGCGGATTTACCGCTGTCAGCGGTTTAGCCAAGGATTATACGCAGTTGTTCCTGGCGCGCATGGGCGTCGGCGTGGGCGAGGCGACGCTGGCACCCGCTGCCTATTCTCTGCTGGCTGATTATTTTCCACGCGATCGGCTGCCGCTGGCGATCAGCGTCTTCAGCGCTGCCCCCTTCATCGGCGTCGGGCTGGCCAATATTCTTGGCGGGCCGCTGATAGGCTGGCTGGAGCAGATGCCGCCTGTCGATGTGCCGCTCATTGGCGCTGTCCGTTCCTGGCAGATGACGTTCTTTGCGGTTGGCTTTCCGGGTTTGTTCCTGGCTTTCGTTATGCGGGCAGTCAAGGAACCGCCCCGGGTAGTGGATGTGGCGCAGATTGTCTCACCCGGAACAGGCGATGACAGCGGCCAACTATTGCGGTTCTTAAGGTTAAGACGTAAATTCTTGACCTTTCATTTTCTCGGCTTTTTGTTCCTCGCCATGCAGGGCTATGCATTATTCGCCTGGGTGGTGGAATTTTTCATTCGCCAGCACGATATGCCGCGGGGGCAGATCGGTGTCATTTACGGCATCATTACCCTGGTGGCGGGTCTCGGCGGCAGCATGACCGGCGGCAGTCTGGCAGTTTGGATGATGCGGCGCGGATCGCTGGATGCGCCGCTGGTGCTGGTCATCCGCTGCGCGCTGGCGATCGCGCCCTTGGCGATTGCCATGCCGCTGGTCCCCGATGCTTGGCTGGCGATCCTACTGCTGGCGCCGGTAACCTTCATCATGTCCTGGCCGCCGGGGCTAAGCGTTGCCATCCTGCAGGCGGTATTGCCGAACGAGATACGCGCCCGCACCACCGCGTTATACCTTTTGGCGGTGACCATGGTGGCGGTGACCTTGGGACCGCTGGTGGTTGGCTTTCTCAACGATTATATCTTCGTCAACGAAAAAGCCATCGGCAAGACCTTGTCAATAATGGCGGCTATCAATTATCCTCTTGGCGCGATGTGCCTTTTCCTGTGCTTGCGGCATTTCCGGAGGGCGCTCGTCGAACTCGATAAAGATAATAAATAGCCATGGTCGGGGTGATTAAATATATATTTATGCTGGGTATAAGCTTCCAAGCCGTTGGGGGGTGCTTTAGAGGGGTGTTTTTGTCGCTCTCGAGGGATTGATACGTTCATGACAGGAACCAAGGGTAAACTTCCAATGGCGCTGAAGGTAGCTGCACGCAAAAAATCGAAGTCAGCAAAAAACAGATCAACGGCAAACTCCGATGGCATTATCGAAAGATCCGCCAATGCCAATATTTTGCCGTTGGAGCGGAATATTGTTCACCATTTTGTACGGATCGTGAATGGCCTAAATATAAAGTTGGCGGAAAGCATCCGAGTGATGGATGTTAATCCAGTTCACTTTCGCGTCATCCAGATTTTATATGAGCATGACGGCTTGACCATTACGGAATTACGCGAGCAATGCGTGATTGCGCAGGCGGTTTTCAGCCGTGTCCTGAAACAAGTAGAACGTCGTAAATTGATCAGGCGGGCTGTGGACGAGAACGACAAGCGGGTCTATCGGATCTATTTGACGAAAAAAGGGGTAGCTACCTACGAAGCGGCGCTGCCCCATGCCAGCAAGGTGATCGATGAAGCGCTCAGCAATTTGACGGCAGCGGACGCCGATAAGCTGATCAGCCTGGCGGCGATCGTGGATAAAAGCCTTAATCCCTGACGCTGACACTGAAAAAAACAGGGCCGCAGACGATATATTGTTGATACCGTGCGCGGCCCAGGAAGTTAGAGCTTAGTGCTCTCGAGTGGTAACCTAGCGCAAAAAGTCCTCCGCCGGGTTGGAGCGGGGGTAGTTGCGGACATAATCGAAGAATTTCGCCAGAGCGCTATCCACCTTGGTCAGCGTGCCGCGCCGATACCTGATGGCCTGCATGATGCCTTTATCCTCGTTCGCCATGTTGGTGGCAACCGTCAAGATATCCTTCAATTTGCTATCGCGCTCGGCTTCTGTCGGCGCGTCGCTGCGAAGAATGGCGACCACCGGATAATGAATGGTATGGCCTTTTTTAGGCTGATTGAAGACGCTGAGCGCGCCAAACCACTTACCGTTATAGATGCCGTACATATAAAATATCGTGGTGCCCAATATGCCGCGGTCATAGGAGATGGGAACGCCGCGCACCACGCCATCGATATGGTAGTGAAAGCCATATTTATGCCACTTGATGATATCATCGACCCTGTGAAAATCCGGCGACTCCAGGCCATGCACGACACGCAGGTGATTCCAATCCGGGGTATTGGCGGAAAGCACCCAGGGATCAACCGGCCAGTCGAAGGGATCGATATCAGGCATTATCCACAGTTGGTCGTGGGAATAAGGGAAGATTTGCGGAATTTCCCACAACGCTTCTTCACCATTAAAGGCCCAAATCAGACCGAACTTCTCGCACACGGGAAATTTGAACAAGCATGCGCCAGGCGGCACCGGGTCGCCGATGCCGGTGGATGAGCATTGACCGTTAGCATCATATTCCCAGTAATGGAAAGGGCAGCGGACCTTGTCATCGATAAGTTCGCCGCCGGCGGCAAGGTCGGCGCCAAGGTGCGAGCAGTAGGCGCTCATCACACGAGGATTGCCATCTTTTGCCCGAAAAACAATGACGCGTCCGTTAAGAAAGTCGACTCCTTTAATGTCGCCCGCTTTCACCTCAGAGGAAAAACATAATGGATACCATGATTGAGCGTATCCGTTAACGCCTTCCTCAGCCACCTCAACGGTAAGCCGCTTACGCGGTTTGCGCGTCTTCTCCGCAGAATCAGATTTTGACGGAAGCGGTAAATAGCTCGCCGCTTCCTGCTCGACGTTTGCATGACCAGTCATTTAAGTAACCTTTGGTTGGCGCTCATGTTCACTTAAGCGCGGTGATTTTGACTTCAATCATCATTCCCGGAACCGCCAGCCGCTGAACTTCGAGCCCCGTGGCCGGTGGGAAGGGATGCTTGCCGAAGATCTTCTTGCGCGTATCCAATCCCACCGTCATCAAGGCATTGATGTCGGTGGTCAGAATAAGCTCGTCGACGATATTCGATAAGGTCATCCCCTCCGCTTCGAGGATGGATGATATGGTTTGATACACTTCCTCAGTCTGGGCTGCAAAATCACCGGGGCTTCCCACTGTCATATCGGGGCGGACAGTGCTGATACCGGCAAGAAACAGCCAGTCTCCCTTGCGCAGGATTTGGCAGAACCCCACGGCTTTTTCCAAATCCTCATGAAGGTGTTTGCGAATAACATTGGCCATGGGTTCTGCCTCTTTATGTTAGAAACGATACTTGGCGGTAATCCCCCACTCCCGCGGTGGTCCGAAAATCGCCACTGTGCTGCCGGTATAGAGCGGGGTGGTGTTCTGGGCGTAAATCTTAGGCGTCTTATCTGTCAGGTTGCGCACGAATACCTGAAGCTCGAGGTTTTTAATCGCTTCGGGGGCATAGGATACGCGCGCATTGACCAAGGCATATCCTTTTTGATGCTCATCTGGGAAATTCGGTAGGAAGAATTCGTGACCGGATTTATAGGCAACATTGCCAAGAAGCGTTAGCGTTCCGGCATTCCCAAGGTCGATGACATATTCGGCGCTGCTGGCGATGGTCCACTTCGGCGAGTTGATGAGGCGCGTATCCGGCCGGATCGATTGACCAAGCAGCGCGTTGGGATCCACTTCCTCGATGCTTTGCGCGGTGCGGCCGATGCCCAGGGTCAATGTCAAAGGCTCGATGGGGCGCGCCGCCGCTTCCACCTCAAATCCCCATACATGCAGTTTTGCAATATTGCCGGCAAGAAAGTCCAGGCTATCAGGGTTCAAGGTCATGCCTTGGAAGTCCTGGTAGTTATAGAAGAAGCCGGTGGCATTGAACCTCAGACGGTGATCCATGAGGTCGGATTTTAACCCCGCTTCATAAGCCCAGATTTTTTCCGGATCATAGGACTCGGGAAATTGTCCCGCTGGCGCCAAGGAACGGCCATTAAAGCCGCCGGATCGGAAGCCGCGGGAAATGGACGTATAGAGCAGGACGTCTTCGGTCGCCTGAAATTCCAGGCCGAGTCGTGGGCTGATATTGGTCCAATTCTCGTCGAGTGTACCTCCGGGACGCTCGAGAAATCCTGTCAGCTCGCTGAATTCGATCTTTTTCTCGTATGTATACCGGATGCCTGCGGTCACGCTCCATTTATCTGTGAATGAATAGGTTGCTTGGCCGAAGGCAGCGTAGCTGTTGGTTTTCTGCGAGACGATGTTCGAGAAATCGAACCCGGTGAAACCGAAAAAGGTGCCGCGCTCAAAGTCAAGATCTCCAGGCCCAGTGCGCACAATGGCGTGGAAATAGCTTATAAAATTCGTTTCCGAGGCCTTTTCATGAAAATAAAAAGCGCCCAGGAGCCACTTCAAATCGCCGTCCAGCGCGTCGCCACCGATCTGTAATTCCTGACTGAACTGCTTGGATTCTCCATCCAAATCTTGTTCCGCCAAAGGGTAGGGCGTTCCATCAAAATCAAAGGCTGTCGCATATTCCAGTGAACGGTAGGCAGTGATGGACTTCAATTCCATATCGCCCATGCGATAGGTGGCGGTAAGCGATGCTCCCCAAATATCCTGGTCGTCGCCCGAACGGGCATTGGACCATGTTTTGTGGGGATCGCCGGTAATAAAGTGACTATCGGCAAGCGGGAAACCTTGAGAGGCAAGAATAAAGTTGTTGTAGAAATCAAAGTCGGAAGCGCGCACATTGATCATTTGTTCACCAGCCGAGTTGCCGCGATGACGCGACCCGTCAATGCTGAACAGAAGATCGAAATCATCGCTTGCCTTGACCAGGACTTGCGCTCTACCGACGAGGTTCTCCCGCTTTCCCGCCTCTTCTCCGGTTGTCAATCGCTCGATGTAACCGTCCTGATTGATGCTGGCGACGGATATCTTGCTCAATACCTTCGATTCGACGATCGGCAGGTCGATGGAAAACTTGCCGTCGAAATGATTGCGGCTGCCGCCGGTGGCTTCGATGATGCCGGTAATTTCCTCACCGGGTCTGCTGGTGATGATCTGAATGGCGCCGGCCACCGTATTGCGGCCGAACAATGTGCCTTGCGGGCCACGCAGAACTTCCACATGGTCGATATCCACCAGATCCATACCGGCGCCAATGGTGCGCGCCATATAGACGCCATCCACATACACGCCGACGCTTTGGTCAGTGGTCAGGACGAAATCAAATTGGCCGATGCCACGAATGAAATAGTGCCCCGTGCTGGTGCTGCCGGATTGCCCGCCTTGAGTGGTGACGTTGGCGACGCTGGCGTTCAAATCGCGAAGATTGGTAACGCCCCGCGATTCCAATTCATCGGCTTTAAAAGCCGCAACGGAAACCGGCACGCGCTGCAACGATTCCTCTCGTTTGCGGGCAACGACCCGGATTTCCTCCAGGCCGATCGAGGATGAGTCGTCGCGTCCCTTGCCGGGAGAGGTTTTTCGTTCCTCCAAGGGCTGGGGGGCGGCGCTCGGCGCTTCGCCGGCGTGTCCGATCCAAAACGTATCCGCCGCCACCTGCTTATAGGTCAGCTTGGTGCCCTTCAGCATCGCTTGCAGAGCGGCTGCAGGCGTATAGCGCCCTTGCACCCCTTCCGAGCGCGCTTCACCGATGGTCTCGCCGTTCATCAAGATGGTCACTCCTGCCTGGTTGCCGAAAGCGACAACGGCGGTGGCCACCGCTTGGGCGGGAATATTGAGATCAACCGCGACTTCTTCAGCTTGGGCAATGCCGGGATCGACGAATAGGGCGCATGGCGCGCTGGTTGATAACAGAAACGCGGCCGCGATGGAGCGCGCGCGTAAGCTCTTGCGATGGGTGGCAATAGATAGACGGGTGACGTTTTCAGTCTGCTGCATGATATTTTCCTCTCCCCTTGACGCCGCAGCCAACCCTTGGCAATACGCTTCTTGATTTGTCGTAAGGGTTGCTGCTTAAGCGTTCGACTATCTAGACGAAGCGGGGACAGCGAGACCTGAATTTTTTTATAAAAAAGCTCGATCTTTAAGAATCAGCCGGCGTCGTCAGCACAATCAGACCATTCGTCTTGCGGTACGCGGCCAGCGGCAGCGCGCCGGTGATTGCTTTCACCACCGGCGCCTGCTCGCCCAGAACAATAACTCCCGTCAGCTTCATCTGGCCGATCGAGGGAGTGGCCAACACGATCTTGGGCTGGAATTGACGATTAAGGTCGGCCACCACTTCTTCAAGCGGCGTTTCGTGATATATCAACCGTCCCAACCGCCAGGCGGCGGCATCGCGCGGCTCGATTCGGGTTTTGCGGCCCGCTGCCGTTGCTTTGGTGATCTCCAACTGATCGCCGGCGGCAAGCTGCGTGGTGGTCGCCGTCGCAACCGAGCTTGGGCTTGCCGAGGTCTCCACCCGGCCGCTTTGCACCGCAACCGTCACCAAACGTTCGCCCAGTTTGACATTAAATTCCGTGCCGCGCACCGTGACCGCCACATTCTCGGCAGCCACCACAAACGGCGTATCGTTTTTGGCCACTGAAAAAAATGCTTCGCCATGACGTAGGGTGACGGTGCGGCGGTGCGGCGTGATATCCACCACCACTTCCGAATCGGCGCCGACATGGATGGTGGAGCCATCGTTCAACGCAACACTTCTGCCCTCGCCGACCGCCGAGGCAATGACCATGGGGCCGGTGTCGTGGATGCGCCACCAGAATCCCGTGGCGATAACGGCAATGCTGGCGGCGATGGCGGCCCAAGCGGCAAACCGCCGGCGCGAGACCTTGGTTTCGTTAACAACCGCGCGCTCGCGCGCTAAATCGCGCCGCAATGCCGGGCCTAGCGGCTCCATCTCCTGCCACAAGCGCTCCGCCTCGGCGTAAGCCGCGCGATTGGCGTCGGAAGCGTCCAGCCAGGCGCAAAACGCCTTTTCCTCGACCGCGTCCATGTCGCCAGCCATTTTCCTGGCAAGCCAGCGGAGGGCTGCTTCATCGGCAAGAACGCTATATGCACCATTGTTTGCCATGGGATCGCGCAAAACCACTATCTCGCCAGTAAGACGCTTTTGCGGCAGCTTTTCCTGAAGGGCATGCCCGGCGCCTTAAGAGGTCATCTTGAGCCGGCGGCGAATTTGCGCCATGGCGTCAATGATGTAGCGCTCCACCATATTTTGGGAAACGCCCAACTCGCGGGCGATTTCCGCATAGGTTTTGCGGCTGAAGCGGTGTTCGATGAAGGCCCAGCGGCATTTGGGGGAAAGATCCTGCAAGGCCTCGCGGATCACCTCCAGACGCTGTTTGGCCTCCAATTCCGCCTCGGCCTCCCGCTCCAGGGCGGAAGGGACAGGCTGCAAGGTCGTCTGCTGGTGGCGGCTAAGCTCGCCGATATGGCTGTTCTGGCGCTTACGCTGCCGCATATAGTCGGTGGCCGAATTGACTGCCACCCGGAACATGTAGGAGCGAGGGTTGTCGATCCCCGATGGGTTGGAGATGCCCAGAAGCTTGGTGAATGTTATTTGCGCGACATCGGCCGCATCCGCCTCGTTGCCGAGGCGGCGGGTCAGGAATCGTATTAGTGTCTCATTATATTCGCGAAAAAGGGTGGACCACCCTTCCCGCGTTCCGCTGGCCATCTTCCCTGCTCCCCGCCGGCGGGTCCAGCAACCCGTCAGCCTTCTGTGCACTTTAATTACACACCA
The DNA here is from genome assembly GCA_019455285.1 of Sphingomonadales bacterium. Lineage (GTDB taxonomy): Bacteria > Pseudomonadota > Alphaproteobacteria > Sphingomonadales > Govanellaceae > PRO5. The sequence continues at coordinate 3,026 of JACFMS010000022.1, read as the reverse complement.
GTTATGGCCGGCGCGCAAGCCCGCTTAAAGAAGGGCTAACTCTTCAGATGCCCCAGCGGCAGGTCGGTCTTGTAAACAAATTTGGTGAGCGAGATCGAGGAGCTGACCTCCTGCACCCCTTCGATGCGCGACAACTTGTGCCAGAAGAAGTCCTCGTATTCCTCCACATTGGTCACGACGATTTTTAGGAGAAAATCGACATCCCCCATCAGGGTATGGCATTCCATCACCTGCGGGTAGCGCCGCACCGCCTCGACGAAGCGGGGCAGCACGTCCAGGCTGTGGCGGTTCATTTTGACGTGGGCGAACACCATCAGGTCGAGGCCGATTTTCTTAGGGTCAAGGATCGCCACCCGGGACTGGATGACGCCGGTGTCGACCAGCCGCTGGATGCGCCGCCAGCACACCGATTTCGAGGAGCCGACCCGTTCCGCCAGGTCCGCCACCGGAAGCGTGACGTCTTGTTGCAAAAGTTCCAGAATCTTGCCGTCCAGGGTATCCAATGCAACGGTCATTTATCCTATATACCTTCATAAAATAGGGAAATTTTCTCTATTTCTATATCAATATTTGAACAATAGGGAAACATTTTCGCAAAATAAGGCCCATAATGTAAGGGTTGATTCCGGCGTTGGAAGTATCGCCATGAGTAACGTCCGCCCTTTGCAGCCCAGAGCGCCGCAGCCACGGCCATATTTGCATATTCCCGAGCCCACGGCGCGCCCCGGCGAGCCGGCGGATTTCCGCACCTTGGCCATTCCCGAGGCCGGCCGTCAGCCTAGGCCAGCCATTGATGCTTCGGCTCGCGAGCTGCGGCCGTTTGCCGAAGATCTTATCCGGGTGATGGATGGCGAGGGCCATGCGGTGGGGCCGTGGAACCCGGAAATCGATCCTGAGACGTTGAGGCGGGGCTTGCGCGTCATGATGCTGACCCAGGCTTATGATAAGCGCATGTATCGCGCCCAGCGTCAGGGCAAGACCTCGTTCTATATGAAATGCACCGGCGAGGAGGCGGTGGCGGCGGCCCAGGCGATGGCCCTTGATCGCGCCGATATGCTGTTCCCCACTTACCGCCAGCAAGGGCTGTTGATCGCCCGCGACTGGCCGCTGGTCGACATGATGAATCAGGTTTATTCCAACACCAAAGACCGCCTGAAGGGCCGGCAGATGCCGGTGTTTTATTCCAGCGCCGAGGCCGGGTTCTTTTCCATTTCCGGCAATCTCGCCACTCAATACAGTCAGGCGGTGGGCTGGGCCATGGCCGCGGCCATCAAAGGCGACAGCCGCATCGCGGCGGCGTGGATCGGCGAGGGTGCCACGGCGGAAGGCGACTTTCATCATGCGCTGACCTTCGCTGCGGTCTATCGCGCGCCGGTGATTTTGAACGTGGTCAACAATCAATGGGCGATCTCGACGTTTCAGGGTATCGCCGGCGGCGAGGCGACGACGTTTGCCTCTCGCGCCATCGGCTTCGGCATTCCGGGTCTGCGGGTGGACGGCAATGATTTTCTGGCGGTTTACGCAGTCACCAAATGGGCCTCGATGCGGGCGCGGGCGCATCATGGGCCGACCTTGATCGAACTTTTCACCTACCGCGCCGCTGCGCATTCCACCAGCGACGATCCGTCCAAATATCGCCCGGCGGAGGAAGCGCAGCAATGGCCGCTGGGCGATCCCATCGCGCGGCTGAAACAGCATTTGATTTCCCTCGGCCAATGGTCGGAGGAACGCCATGTGCAGTTGGAGAGCGAGTTAGTGGAAGAAGTGCGCGCCGCCGGCAGGCAAGCGGAAAGCTACGGCACGCTAGATAAAGGACCGCATCACAGCGCCAAAACCATGTTCGAGGACGTGTTCAAGGACATGCCGTGGAACCTGCGGCGGCAGCGTCAGGAAAGCGGGGTGTAGCCCATGCCGGCGATGACCATGATCCAGGCCCTAAACTCCGCCATGGATATCATGCTGGCGCGTGATCCCAACGTCGTTGTCATCGGGGAAGATGTGGGCTACTTCGGCGGCGTCTTTCGCTGCACCGACGGCTTGCAGAAAAAACACGGACGGCATCGTGTGTTTGATACGCCCATCGCCGAGGCGGGCATTTTGGGCGCGGCGGTGGGGATGAGCGTTTACGGTCTGCGCCCGGTGGCGGAAATTCAATTCGCCGATTACATCTACCCGGCGGCCGATCAGTTGATTTCCGAGGCGGCGCGGCTGCGCTATCGCTCCGGCGGCGAGTTCACCGCGCCGCTGACGGTGCGCGCGCCGTGCGGCGGCGGCATCTACGGCGGGCAGACCCACAGTCAAAGCCCGGAAGGCATTTTCACCCATGTCTGCGGCTTGAAAACCGTGATGCCGTCCAACCCTTATGACGCCAAGGGCCTGCTGATCAGCGCCATTGAGGATGACGACCCGGTGATCTTTTTCGAACCGAAGCGGCTTTATAACGGTCCCTTCGACGGCCATCACGACAAGCCGACACGGCCGTGGGCGAAGCATCCGCACGGCGAGGTGCCGGCCGATTATTATACCATTCCGTTGGGCAAGGCGGCGATTGCGCGGCCGGGCGTTGACGCGACCGTGATCGCCTATGGCACCATGGTGCACGTGGCGCTTGCCGCCGTGGCGGAAAGCGGCATCGATGCCGAGGTTATTGATCTGCGCACGCTCATTCCCGTCGACATCGAAACCATTACTGCCTCGGTGGAGAAAACCGGCCGCTGCGTGATCGTGCACGAAGCGACGCGCACCAGCGGTTTTGGCGCCGAATTATCGGCGCTGGTGCAGGAGCATTGTTTTTATCACCTGGAAGCGCCCATCGAACGGGTGACGGGATACGACACGCCGTACCCGCATGCGCTGGAGTGGGAGTATTTTCCGGGACCTAGCCGCGTCGTTGAGGCATTGCGCCGGGTGATGGCGGATTGAAGGAATAGAAATTGATTGGAAAAAGTCAGGATATACGGCTCTGGTCATGGTCATTCCCGCGCAAGCGGGAAGGTGGATTCACGGTTGAAGTGCAACGGTTGTAG
>JACFMS010000021.1 GCA_019455285.1 Sphingomonadales bacterium | reverse complement strand
GCAATCGATCGCCAATGAGGAATCGGCGAACAAGGACCCGGATCTCTTAAACATGATCGCCCGCGCCGCGCTGCAGAAGGGTGATTACGAAAGCGGCCGGCGATACCTGGAGGACGCGCTGGCGGCCGAGCCGGAATCCGCCACCACCATGGCGCGGCTTGGCATAGCGGAAATTTCCTCCGGCAATGTGGAAAAGGGCCTTGATGAACTGAAAAAAGCGGTATCGCTTGATCCCAAATCCATTGACAAGCGCGCCCTTCTCGTCTTGCAGTTGTTGCGCGCCAAGCGGACCGATGAAGCGCTGGCGCAGGCGCGCGATCTGCAAAAGGCGGAGCCTAAGCGCGCCGTTGGCCATACGCTGGTCGGCGTCATTCTTGCCATCAAGGGCGATGATGCGGGAGCGCGCAAGCAGTTTAACGAAGCTCTTGCCCGGGAACCGGGCAACTCCAGCGCCAGCTTCAATCTGGTTCGCTATGCAACGCTCGACAAGAACTGGCAGGAAGTCCGCCGCCTGCTTGTCGGCGTGTTGAAGAAAGAACCCAATAACCAGCGGGCGTTATTGCTGCTTGCCGACTTGGAACGACAACAAGGCAATGAGCAGGAGTCGCTGACCTTGCTGCAAAAAGCCGCCGAGCTTAAACCTGAAGCGCGCGAGCCGGCTATACTCTTGGCGCAGGCCTATCTGGCGCGGGGCGACAGCCTGAACGCCGTCGCCACGGCGCGCAAGGTGGCGCCGATTTATCCTCAGGACAAAGCGCTCTTGGAACTGATCGGCAAGGCCGAAATGGCTGCCGGCCAGCCGGATAACGCGGTCGTGACTTTTGATAAACTGGCGGAGCTTGCGCCGGCTGATCCGCAGGCGCACTATCTGCTCGCCAGCGCCCATGAGCAGCAGGGCAACTGGGTGGCGGCGGAACGGACGCTGGCCAAGGTTCTGAACCTCACGCCGCGATCTCCCCGGGCGCGCATCGCCATGGTGCGCGCTAAAGCATCGCTCGGAAAATTTGCCGAAGCTGAACAGTTGTTGCAGGCGTTAATCGCCGAAAAGCCGAAAGAACTTGATGTCGGCGATCTCGAAGCCGCCCGCGGCGTGATCGCCGCCGCCCGGAAGGATTACAGAAACGCGGCCAGCGCTTTTACCGCAGCCTACAAGACGCAGGAGAACAGCATCAATCTGCGTCGGCTGGCGGAAGCGGAAATCCGCGGCGGCAATGCGGCGGCGGGATTAAAGCGTTTGGAAACGTGGCTCGTCAAGTATCCCAAGGATCATGAAACCCGCTTCTTTTTGGCCAATCAGTTGTTGGCGATGGGCCGGCTTGATGACGCCGCGACATCTTTCCAACTGGTGGTCAACGCCAATCCGAAGAATGCCGTTGCGCTCAATAATCTGGCATGGGTCAAGCTGCAGCAGAAGGATGCGGCGGCAGGTCTCGGCTATATCGATCGGGCGTTGAAGGCAGATCCCGAGAATCCGGAAATTTACGATACCGCCGGCGCGATCTATCTGGCCATGAAGCGCTATCGCGATGCCGTGGGTGCCTACCGCAAGGCGGTGGATCTAAATCCCACCTCGGCGGCGTTGAAGGAAAGCTACGCCAACGCGCTGGTCGCCGACAATCGCAAGGCAGACGCGCGGGAAGTACTACGCGAGCTATTGGATGGTCCTTATCAGTTGTCTGATCGCGGGCGCATCAATCAACGCTACCTGCAGCTTTCCGAATAAGCGCGTTGGCGCAAGCGCGGGGGAGGTAGAGTGAGCGCAACCGACCCGAAACAACCGCCGGATCCGGCCGCATTTGCCGAGCATGCGGCGCGCATCTGCGGCGCGGCTCATGTCGATTTCTCGTCCACCGGCATCGCCGCCGCGTCGCGCACCACCGCGCCCTGGCGATCGCTCATCGCCGGCATCGTGCGCCCCAGCTCCACGGATGAGGTGGCGTCGCTGGTCAAGGCGGCGGCGGCCACCGCGACGCCGCTCTACCCGGTCAGCACCGGCAAGAACTGGGGCTATGGCGACCGTCTGCCGGCCGGCGATAATCAGGTGGTGCTAGATCTTGGCCGCATGAACCGCATCATCGAGGTCGATGAGGCATTGGCCTATGCCATCGTCGAACCCGGCGTCACTCAGGGGCAGCTTTTCGAGCACTTGCAGGCGCGGCAATTGGCGTTGTGGCTGGATTGCACCGGCGCCGGGCCTGACGCCGGCGTCATTGGCAATATTCTCGAACGCGGCTTTGGCCATACCCCCTTGGGCGATCGCTTCCGCGCCATCTCCGGCATCGAGGCGGTGCTGGGCGACGGCAGCATCCTGCGAACCGGTTTCGCCGGGGCGGAAAGCAGCGCCGTCGGCGCGACCTATCCGCATGGTCTGGGGCCGGTACTGGATGGACTGTTCAGCCAGTCGAATTTGGGCGTCGTCACCCGCATGGGCGTGTGGCTGATGCCCAAGCCGCCAGCCTTCGCCGCCGCTATCGTATTCATTGACGACAAGGCGGTCATCGGCCCGGTGGTGGACCGGTTGCGCCCGCTGCGGCTCGACGGCACGCTGCCCAGCGTCGTCCACATCGCCAACGATCTACGCCTGCTCTCCGGCCGCATGGGATTTCCCCAGCAGCGGGCCGGCGGGGAGCGGTGCTTGACGGCGGAGCTGCGCGCCGCCCTGAACCGTGAGTTGGGGATCTCGCCCTGGGCGATGTCGGCGGGGCTCTATGGCAGCCGTCGGCAGATCAGGGCCAGCGCGGCGCGCTTGAAGACGGCGCTCAAGGGCCTGCCGGTGCGGATTCGGGTCATCGGCGGCGACACCCTGCGCCAGGCCGAGCGGGCGGCCCGATTTCTCAACCGTCTCAAGATCGGCCGCGGACTATACCGCCAGATCGAGGACGCCGCGGCGGCTATCGGCCTGCTGCAAGGCAAGCCGACGCGCCACTTTCTGAAAGGCGCCTACTGGCGGCACCCGACGATGCCAACCGGCGCTGATCCGGCGCTTGACGGTTGCGGCCTGCTGTGGCTTGCGCCGGTGTCGCCCCATCGAGGTCAGGATATCGATCGTTTATTGGCGCTGGTGGAGCCACTTTATGCCCGACATGGCTTTGACGCCCTGCTGACCCTCAGCCTGCTGAATGGCCGGGCCATCGCCCTGGTATCCACCCTTGCCTTTAATGCCGAGGATCAGGGCGAGGCCCAGGCGGCGGCGGCTTGCTACGAGGCGCTGTTACGGGCGACGACGGCGGCAGGCTACCCGCCCTATCGGTTGGCCAGCGGCGCCATGGCTGCTGCCATCGACCCGAAAGAACCTTATTGGCAGGCGGTGGCGCGATTGAAGGCGGCGTTGGACCCGGCCGGGGTTATAGCGCCCGGGCGGTATGCGCCCTAATAGCCTTTATCATATGCTCGCCCTTCGACAGGCTCAGGGCGAACGGAATATTCAAACCGTTCGTGGTGAGCCTGTCGAACCATGAACGGCTGATACTATCGGCAAAAGAAATCGGGGGCGGATGAACCGCCCCCGATCTTGGTAAACCCTGAGTATTCGACGGTTACGCGGTCTTGCGCCGCCGAGCCGCCAGGCCGCCGAGGCCGAGGAGGCCGAAGCCCAGCACCGCCATGGAGACCGGCTCCGGCACCTTGAAGTACGTGGCTTCCACATCGCTGTTGTGCGAGATGATGAGGCGGTAACGACGGTCCGCCAGCAGGCCGCTAACCGTGATGTTGAAGCTGTCATCGATTTCGTACTCAGCCGTATCGATACCGGCCACGGCCACCGACTGGTTGAGTTCATCAAAGCTGAACTCATCAACCAGGACGCCATTGCCGCCGCCCGTCACGTCACGAACCGTCAGGCTCCAGTCAAAGTCGGCTTGAGCGGTGCCGAACAGGATGTCGCTGAAGGTATAGAGCTTGCCATAGGCGTCAAAAGCCAATTCGATGTCGCCAAGGTCGCCATCGATATCGATGGTCCAGAAGAACGAGGAGGTGGAAGCTTCACCGCCGGCATTGGAGGATTCATTCTGCAACAGCTGGGTTTCCGCAACCGTGTTGGCGCTGGCGCCGCCGATGGAAAGCAGGCTGCCGGTCAACTGAGCATCGCCGCGGGCGAAGTGGATGGTGCTATCGCCAGCCGACACGCGGCTGAAATCGTTCTGGCCAATGCCGCCGCAGTCGCCAACGCAAGACATGACAGCGTCCGTGGCATTGGTGTGGACGACGCCCGGTTGGTCGCTGAAGAACACGGCTTCGTTGCGTGTGGCGTTGGTGATGACCGGAGCTTTGGGGCCGGTCGCTACAATCTGATTGCCGCCCGCGGTGATCTGGAAATTGGTGACCTGCAAGGTCGAGTAGGCGATCACGCCGGCCTGGGCCGACAGGGCCAAGCCCGTGGCGAGCACGCCCGCCGCCAGACCGAGGCCGATTTTCTTACCAAAGTTCATAACTACCTCTCCTCATTAAACTCAGGGTTTCAAATTTCCGGATAACCTTGCGGCATACCCGTCTTCGCCAGGACTAATGCAGAAGCCGTGCCACTTTATAAAAATTATTATACTTCAATATGTTAATTATATTCTGCGATATTTTTCCTTGATCCTGCCGCATGGGCCGACGATTTTACCCTCGAATTTGTAAAAAAATCCGACAAGCATTTTATGAGCTGTGGCGAAGGGCGGCGATGGGTCAGGGCCGATTTGCGGATAATTCTATAAAAAATTTGTAAAAACAATGGGTTGGTTAGCCCGCATAATATAAAATAGGGTCTTTTGCAGGGTGTAAAGAATGGCGACGTCGGTTCGAGTTTTAACTAAAGTACGGCGTGGCGCCGGTTTGGGCTTGCTCTGGCATTTAACCGTATTTAAGGGAGTATCGGCGACACATAGTGCTACTCATTTCAGCACCTCGCGCAGACATCAGGGGTATAGCCGGTCGGCATGATACGCATCTTTAAACACTATGTTCGAAAGTCCCTGTTTCTTTTGGGCGTCATTGAGGTGCTGATCCTGCTAGCGGCGATCATTGCCGGCTTGACCCTGCGTTTTACCCAATTGGACTTAACCCCCATCGATTACGCCGATCACTGGCCGGAATTTGTGACTTTCGTCACCTCTGTCTATGTCGCCATGCTGGCGGTCGGGTTGTACCAGCCCGAGGTGTTGCGGGATACCCGCATGACCCTGGTGCGGCTGGCGGTCGCCATGGGGCTTGGGCTGGTGCTGACCTCAGTGGTCAGCTACGTGGTGCGGGATGTCGGCATCTGGCGCAGTATTTTCCTTTATGCCTTGGGGTTTGCGTTCGTCGGATTGCTGCTCAGCCGGGCGGTCTTTTTCCGTCTCGCCGACCGCGAGGGCTTTAAGCGGCGGGTGGTGCTCTTAGGAGCCGGGGAGCGGGCAAAACGCATCGCCGAGATGGAAAAGTCGGTGCATGGCGTCAACTTCACTTGCGCTGGCGTGATCCGCCTGACAGAGGCCGAGACCGCCATCCCCAATGCCCCCTACATCGCGGATATTTCTTCCCTTCTGGATTATGTACGGCAGGTGGGGGCGGAGGAAATCGTGGTCGCCAATGAGGAGCGGCGCGGCACGCTGCCGATCCATGACCTCTTGGTCTGCAAGATGCAAGGAGTGTGGGTAAGAGACGCCACCACCTTTATCGAGCAGGAAACCGGGGTGGTGGACTTGGAGTCCGTCAGCCCCAGTTGGATGATCTTTTCCGACGGCTTCGTCCGTTCCGGCCGGCTTGATCTGGCCTTGAAGCGGACCTTCGACATCATCGTCAGCTTGCTGCTGCTGGCGCTGTCGCTGCCTATCCTGATACTGGTGGCGCTGGCGATAAAACTCACCAGTCCGGGGCCGATCTTCTCCCGCCAGGAGCGGGTCGGCCAGGGCGGGCAAACCTTCCGGGTGATGAAATTCAGGAGCATGCGCACGGACGCCGAGCGCGCCGGGCCTCAATGGGCGCAGAAAAACGATGACCGAGTAACCTCCATCGGGCGCGTCATCCGGCTTACCCGGATTGACGAAATTCCGCAAATTTTCAATGTCTTGAAGGGAGATATGAGCTTTGTCGGCCCGCGCCCGGAGCGGCCGGTATTCGTCGACGAGCTAACCCGGCAGATCCCTTATTACGAGGAGCGTCATCAGGTTAAGCCGGGCATTACCGGCTGGGCGCAGATCAACTACCCCTATGGCGCCTCGACGGAAGACGCGCGGCGCAAATTGCAGTATGATCTCTACTATATCAAGAATTACTCCATTTTTCTCGACCTCTTGGTGCTGATCCAGACGCTGCGCGTCATCCTCTGGCCGGAGGGGGCGCGCTAGCTCGAGGGGGAAAACACGCATGATATCAAGGGAGTGACTGCCATCGAGATCCAAGTTGCGTTCATGACCTTTGCGGTCGCGATGCTTGCCTATCTCTTGCTGTCCCTGCTTTTGACGGTCAGCTGGAAACGGAGCGGCGGGCCGGGGGTGTGGCTGATCGGGGCGTGCGGCGCGATGGCGTTTTGGGCCGCCGTCAATGCCGGCGCTTTTTACGTGCCGAGCATCGCTGCAGTGCTGGGGTCTTTAAGCGAAACCGTGCGCACCGCCGGCTGGGTGCTGTTTTTAGGCGTGCTGTTGAGCCATTACTGGCAGGAATACGGCTACCGCGACTATGACCGCATCATGCGCGCCGCCATTGGCCTTGGCCTGGGCGTGCTCCTCGTGCTTGATGTGCTGCTGGCGATGCAAAATCTCGGCTATTTGCCGGGGGCGACGCTGATCAGCCAACTGGCGATGCTGGGTCGGATGGTGGCCGCCGTCTGCGGGGTCTTCCTGGTCGACAACTTCTATCGCAATACCGCCGCCGGCAATCGCTGGGGCATTCGGCTGTTGTGCTTAGGGCTAGGCGCCATTTTCCTTTACGACTTCTTCTTCTACGCCGAGGCGGTGTTGACCGGCGACTTCAACCAGAAGCTTTATGAGGCGCGGGGCGCGATCAACGCCTTGATCGTGCCGCTGATCGCTGTTTCGGCGGCCCGCAATCCGAAGTGGAAGCTCGATGTCTTCCTGTCCCGCGGTATCGTCATCCATACCGCCTCGCTGATCGGCAGCGGTATTTACCTGGTGGTGATGGGGGCCGCCGGCTACTATTTGCGCGATCTGGGCGGGCGCTGGGGCGCCATCCTTCAGGTCTCCTTCTGGTTCGGCGCCATTCTTTTGCTGGTGGTGATCGTCTTTTCCGGCCAGTTCCGCTCGCACATGCGGGTGTTGGTCAACAAGCACTTCTTCAATTATCGCTACGATTACCGGGAAGAATGGCTGCGCTTCATCACGACCGTATCGGAAAGCGATTCCGCGCGCGGCCTGCAGGAACGGGTGATCCAGGCTATCGCCGATATCGTCGATTCACCAAGCGGCGCGCTTTGGCAGCGCGACGAGTTCGGCCATTTCAGCCGCGCCGCGGTATGGAATTTCAAGCTGCCGGTAGATGGCTCGCTGGCCGCAGATCACCCGCTGACCCGTTTTCTCGAAAGCAGCGGCTGGATCGTCGATTTGCAGGAAATGCCAACCCGCCCCGAGCTTTATGAAGGCTGCGCGTTGCCCGATTGGCTTCAGGGCGAACCGCGGGTGTGGCTGGTGGTGCCGCTCCTTCACCATGGCGACCGGCTGGTGGGGTTTATCGTCCTGCAACGTTCGCGGGCCCCGCGCCAGCTTAATTGGGAAGATCATGACATCTTGAAAACCGTCGGCCGTCAGGTGGCGAGCTATCTGGCTGAGCAATCGGCGGAGAAGGCGCTGGCGGAAGCCCGCCAATTCGAGGAGTTCAATAAACGTTTCGCCTTCATCATGCATGACCTGAAAAACTTGGCGAGCCAGCTGTCGCTTCTGGTCAAGAACGCGGACCGTCATGCCGGCAACCCGGACTTCCAGCGCGACATGATCCTGACGGTCAAGGATTCGGTGGGCAAGATGCAGCTTCTCCTGACCCGTCTCAATCGCTTGCGGGAAACCGAGCTGAAGGGCCAGGCAATGGAGGTTAATATTGCAGATTTATTAAAGAAAATTGTTACTTCGCGGCGATGCAACAATACCGCCTTAACCTTTTCCTGCGACGATCCGACGATTTCGGTCGCCGCTGACCCCGGGCAGCTTGAGACGGTGTTCAGCCATCTGGTGCAGAATGCCCTCGATGCCGTTGGTCAGGACGGCCATGTCGATGTTAAGGTGCGGCGGGAGGGTGACTGGGTGGTTGCCTCAGTTCAGGACGACGGTCCGGGTATGGATGAGAAGTTTGTGCGTGAGGAGCTGTTTACGCCTTTTCGCACCACCAAGGAAAACGGCTACGGGATCGGCGCCTATGAGGCCAAGCAGCTCATTCGCCACTTCGGCGGCCGATTGGACGTCAAAAGCGCTGTCGGTCGGGGCACCACGATGATGGTGCAACTTCCTCTATCGCCGCAGCCGGGTGCTGCGGCGGCGCTATCGGCGGGATAATGGGGAACATGAGCAAGGCTACGCAAGTCAAACGCAAGCTGCTGATCGTCGAGGACGACGCCGGGCTGCAACGGCAGTACCGGTGGAGCTTCGAGGGCTACGCGGTGTTTGTCGCCGGCACCCGCGCCGAAGCGCTTGAGATTGTGCGCGCCGAGAGGCCGAAGGTGATGACCCTCGATCTTGGGCTGCCGCCCGACCCGGATGGCACGTCCGAGGGCTTCGCCGTGCTGGAAGAAGTGCTGCGGCTGGCGTCGGACGCCAAGGTCATCGTTGCCTCGGGTCACGGCGCGCGCGAGAGCGCGCTTAAAGCCATCGCCATGGGCGCGTATGATTTCTATCAAAAGCCGGTGGATGCCGATGAACTGGCGTTGATCGTCAAGCGTGCGTTTCATGTCCAGGAGCTGGAAGAAGAAAACCGCAATCTCGCCGAGCAGCGGCAAAGCTCGTCTTTGAAGGGCATCATTACCGGCAGCGCCGCGATGTTCAAGGTCTGCGAGATGGTGGAGCGGGTGGCGCCGGCCGATGTCGCCGTTTTGCTTCTTGGCGCCAGCGGCACCGGCAAGGAACTTCTGGCCCGCGCCATCCATGACTTGAGCCTCAGAAAGGCCAAACCGTTCGTCGCCATCAACTGCGCGGCGATCCCGGAAAACCTCTTGGAATCCGAGCTCTTCGGCCACGAAAAGGGGGCTTTTACTGGCGCCGTGAAGCAGACGCCCGGCAAGATCGAGATGGCGCAGGGTGGCACGCTTTTTCTTGACGAAATCGGCGACCTGCCATTTCCGCTACAAGTCAAACTGCTGCGTTTTTTGCAGGAGCGGGTGATCGAGCGCATCGGCGGACGACGGGAAATTCCCGTCGATGTCCGCATCGTCTGCGCCACCCATCAGGATTTAAACCGGCTGATCAGCGAGAACCGCTTCCGCGAGGACCTGTTTTACCGCTTAAGCGAGATCGTCATCGATATCCCGCCGCTCAAAGAACGGGAAGGCGATGCGGTGCTGCTCGCCCATCACTTCCTGCACAAATTTGCCAGCGAGTTGAAACGCAATGTGCGCGGCTTTTCCGCCGATGCCCTGGCGGCGCTTGCCACCCATGCCTGGCCCGGCAACGTGCGCGAGCTGGAGAACCGCATGAAGCGGGCGGTCATCATGGCGAACGGCAGCCGTATTGCCAGCGCCGATCTTGATCTCGGCAAGGATGCCGAGCCGGTCATTCTCAGCTTAAAGCAGGTGCGGGAGGAAGCGGATCGCCGCGCCATCAAGACCGCGCTCGCCGTATCCGAAGGCAAGGTTACGCAGGCAGCAAAGTTGTTGGGCGTTAGCCGCCCGACGCTTTACGACTTAATCAGTCAATACAAAATCCTCGATCGATCGAGCGAGCCATTGTCGGCGCGCACCCAAGAAGGACAGGAGTCATGATCATGCACATTTCGGGCAAACGCGGACGCGGATGGCGGGCCGGCTTATTTGCGGCTGTAGCGGCGTCGGCGCTCCTTATCAGCAATGTTGCGTCTGACGCTTGGGCCGCCCGTCAAGTATCGCAGGAATCCGCCGGCTATTATGGCAAGGCGCAGGGCTATTATAAGAATAAGGAATGGCGGGCGGCCTTGGTCGAGCTGAAGAACGCGCTTAAAGCCGACCCGGATAATATCGAGGCGCGGCTGCTTCTCGGCGAGACCTACTTGAAGCTGAGAAACGGGCCGGCGGCCGAGAAGGAATTCCAGCAAGCGCTCAAACGCGGCGCCAATCGCACCGACGTGACCTTGCGCCTGGGCGATGCCTACCTCTTGCAGCGCAAGTTTCAGGAAATCCTCGATCAGATCAAGGTTGAAGCAACGCCGACGAAGCGCCGCTATGATGCGCTGGTCTTGCGCGCCAGCGCCAACCTCGGCTTGCGCCAACTCGAAGACGCCAAGAAGGACTTTGAGGCGGCCGAGTCATTCGATCCCAAGGATCCCGGCGCCAAGATCGGCCTGGCCCGCGTCCATCTTATTAACCGCGACGTTGATCTGGCCCGGGCGAAGATTGACGAGGCGCTCAAAGTCGCGCCGAAGAACGTTGAGGCGCTGCTGATCCGCGGCGAGGTGTCGCGGCTGCAAAATGATATCAAGCAGTCCTTTACCTACTTTGATACGGCGGTCGGCCTGGAGCCGGAAAATTTGGCGGCGGTGCTCGGCCGAGCTTCGGTGCTGATCGAGCTTGATCGCTATGATGAGGCGCGCGCCGATGTCGACGCCATCTTCAAGCAGGCGCCCAATCATCCGATGGCGCATTATCTGGCGGCGCGTATCGCCTGGCAGAAGAAGGATATACAGGGCGCCAGCGACCACCTGCAAGCCGCCGGTCAGGCGCTGGAAAATTTTCTGCCGGCGATGTTTCTGAATGGCCTCGTCAACTACGCGCAAAATAATCTTGAGCAGGCGGCCTTCAATATGTCGCGGGTGTTGCAGTTTGCGCCCGATCATGTCGCGGCGCGGCGCGTTCTGGGTATGACTTACCTAAAACAGAACGATCCGCAGCAGGCCATCCAGACGTTGGAGCCGATGGAGGGCACCGATGAGGCCGATGCCCAGATTTATTCGATCCTTGGCTATGCTCACATGCAAATGGGCGAGCTTGACCGCGGCGCCTATTATTTCGACAAGGCGGTTGCCGAAGATCCCAAAGCGGCGGGAAGCCGGACCAGACTTGCGGTAAGCAAGCTGGCGCTCGGCAATGTCGAGGCGGCCACCGATGACTTACAGAAAGTCGTCAAGGATGACCCCAAGGCGCTGCAGGCGTCGATCATTCTCGCCATGGTGCATATCCGCAACAACAAGCCAGACGAAGCGCTGAAAGTTGCTGCAGCACTGAAGAAAAATCATCCCACCAACCCGGTGGGCTCGTATCTGGAAGGCGAGGCGTATCTGAAGAAGAAGAATTACCCCGCTGCGCGCGCCGCCTTGGCCGCCGCGCAAAAGGTCAATCCGCAAAATTTTGCGCCGTCCTTGAAGCTGGCGCAGATCGATGCCGCCGAAGGCAAACTCGCTGAGGCGGAAAAACGCTATAACGCCATTTTGGCCAAGCAGCCCAACCATGTGGTTGCCATGATCGGCCTTGCCGAACTTGCCGACCGCGCGCGCAAGCCCAACGAGGCGCTCAGCTGGTTGAACAAGGCGGCGGAAGTCGATCCGAAAAACGTCAACGTCCGCTTGCAGCTGGTCAGTCGCTATGTCGACCGCCGCGAATTTGACAAGGCGCAAGATATCGCCACTCGATTGACGCAGACTTTCCCCGAAGAGCCTGTGGCGTATGAGGCCTTGGGTAAGTTGCTGCTGGTACGCGGCGACGCCAAGGGCGCCATTACCAATTTCGAGCGCTTGGCTACCCTGCGGCCGGATCTTGCCAGCGCGCATCATTTGCTGGCGCGCGCGGAACGCGCCGGCGGCAATCTGGTTGAATCTCAGGAATCACTGAAGAAAGCCTATGAGATATCGCCAGTTCCCACCACGTTCGGCGAGGATGTCGAGCGAGTCGGCACGGCGGCTTCGGTGCTGGTGGATCTGGTGGAGCTGGAAGCCAAGCAGAAGCGCTACAATGAAGCGCTGGCCTATGCTGCCGATCTGAGCACCAAATATCCCAAGTCAAAAGCCGGTGAGGTTACCAAAGCCAACGTCTACTTGGAAAAAGGCGATTTCGACAAGGCGATTGCGATCTACAACGCCACCCATAAAGCCAACCAGGGCTCGACCCAGACTGCGATCAATCTCTATCGCGCCCATACCGCCAAGGGTGACCAAGCCTCCGGCATTGCCTCGCTGAAAACCTGGCTGGCGGCGCATTCTAATGATGTTGTCGCGCGCAATGTGCTGGCCAGCGCCTATATCAGCAAGCGCGATTATGATGCGGCTATCGCCGAATATGAGTATCTCCTGGCCAAGAACAAGAAAGACCCGTTGGCGCTCAATAACCTCGCCTGGCTTTACTTCCAGAAGAAAGACCCCAAGGCGGCGGCGATGGCGGCGGACGCCTATAAGCTGGCGCCGCAGTCGCCGGAGGTCATCGACACCTACGCCTGGATTCTGGTCAATGGCGGCGCTGTCGACAAGGGGCTTGAGCTGCTGAAAAAGGCGGTGACGCTACGGCCCGGTTCGCCGGATATTCGCTACCATTTGGCGGTGGCGCTGGCGAAGAAAGGCCAGAAACCGGAAGCGCGTCGCGAACTTCAGGACCTCTTGGGACTGGGCGTCTCATTCGCCGAGGAAAAAGAAGCACGGGCGCTCCTTAACAGCCTGGGCAAGTAAAGGAACTTTGATTTAAAGCTCCGGGAGCTTGCGTTCATCCGCAAGCTCCCGCAGTTTTTTCAACTCCTCGCCAAAGCTTTTGCCGCTGCTGATCGTCACGGGGCGCGACAGTCCGCTCGGCTGAGCGCTGTTGCCGATGGCGCGGCTTGTCTCGCGCAGTTCGCGCGCCAAAGTGACGAAGCCTTCCAGCGTTTCTTTGCCCGCCCTGGCCGCCGCGTTCAAATCCTGGGCGGCTGAGGTGATGGCCTTGGCGGCGCTGGCGTCGCCATTGACGGCGCTCAACAGCGCCGCCTGATTGTTTTTGACCTCCTCCACCATGGGGGCGATCGTCTCCGCAATCTTCTCCAGCCGTTCCGCCACCGTCTTGATGTCGGCGGCGACATCGCTGCGGCTACGCTTTTCGAATTCGGCCAGCGCCTTGATGCCGCGTTGCAGGGCATCGGAAAGCTCGTTGGCCTGGGTTCGTGATACCTTGGTGAAGGTTCTGGTGGTTTCGGCGAAGCTCTTTTCAATCTTGTCGGCGGCGTTGGCGGCAGCGGCCAGCGAGACGTCGATGGTCTTGGCATGGCCGGTGACTTGTTTTTCCAACTCGGAGACGAACGATTTCAAGGTCACGCGCAGCAAGTTTTGCACCTGCGCGCTCTGGTCGCTGTTGGCGCTTGTGGCCGCTTTGGCGATAGTGTTCAGCGGCTCCTTCAACGCCGCCTCAAGATCGCCCGCCAAGGTGCGGCCTAAGCCCTTGACGCCGCCGTCGATGGCGGCAAGGCGCTCGTCCATGGCGACGCCGAGATTCTGAACGGCGCCTTCGAGCGCGCGGGCATGGACATGGCTTGCCGAGAGGAGGGACTTGAATTGCTTTTCCATCGGCGCGACATCGAGGAGGGAATCCAAGGCGGCGCAAAAATCAGCGGCCTGGGCGCGACGGTAGAGGCGCAGGGCGCGGGTCAGCGCGTAAATGAGCGTCGCTCCCGCCAGCGCCAAGGCGGCGGTCAGCGCCACGACGCTCCCTGCGGCGGGCGCCGGAGCAATGGCGTCGCCAACCCCAGCGCGGACGAACACGGTGGCGGCGATGATGCCGCCAAATCCCAATAAGACGGTTGGCAACGGCGCAAACAGCCACCAGAACAGGCGGCGGTCGACCAGGGCGTCAGGCCCGAAAAAACCGATGGCGGATACCAGGCCCTGAACCCGTTCCATCGACGTCTCCTGCCCCTTGCGACCGCGAATATCGTTATGGATGTTGATCAGATGCGACGAGTAGGCGTCGGCGATATCGGCGAGGAACGGCGCGGCGGCGAAACATTCGCGAAATTCCGTGGCGTTGAAAGGCGTGCGGCTGCTCGCCTCGGCTATGGCCCGAAACAGGCGCGCGCGCGAACTGGTCACCAACACGCATTCGACCACCGCCAGGATGCCGTAGCCCATCACCGTGAAAATCAGCGCGCCGGAAACCACGCGCCCCACCAGGAACACGCCGGGGTCGTTTTTCATCAAGGTGATGACGGAGGCATCCAGGGTGGCGATGGATAAAAAGTTGAGGAGGGCAGGTAGCTTGCCGTAAAAAGGCGCGGCAAAAATCATTGCCGCCGCCAGACTGACCAATAGCCACAATCGCCGGATCACGGTTCTACCCCTCTTTATGTGCTCAATGCTAAATCAGTTTACACGTCATTATGGTACGGCCCAAGTGACAAGCAGTTAACAAGCAATTATGGTTTGCTGCCATAAGTTTAAGGACAGCCTAACCGGGTATCGAGAAATATGCCTACAGCCGTACCGGGCCGCCACTTTGTCCATATTCTGCCCACCTTTGCGCCGGGCGGGGTGCAGATTCGGCTGTCCTATCTGATCAACCACCTTAATTTGCCGGTGCGCCATACCATCATCGCCATGGACGGTGATTTTTCCTGTCAAAGCCGCATCGCCCCCGGGGCGGCCGTCACCTACCAACGACCGCCCGCGGCCGGCGGGCTTTTGGGCCGGCTGATCGCCTATCGCCGCCTGCTGCGGACATTGAAGCCCGATCTTATCCTCACCTTCCAATGGGGGGCAGTGGAATGGGCGCTGGCCAACCGATTTTGCTCCATAGCGCCGCATATCCATCTGGAAAGCGGTTTTGGGGCGGACGAGGCGGAGCGCCAGCACGCCCGCCGGGTGTGGACCCGCCGGCTGGCGCTCGGGCATGTCAAAAGCCTGATCGTGCCGTCGCGCACGCTGGCCGAGATCGCAACGCGTGACTGGCGGGCGCCGCCGGATAAGATCCTTTATATTCCCAACGGCGTCGATTGCGACAAGTACGCCGCGCCGCCGGTTCCCGGCGCGGTTCCAGGGTTTGTCAAGGCTCCAGGGGAGAAGATCGTCGGCACCTTGACGCCGCTGCGGCCGGAGAAGAACCTGTCGCGCTTGATCCGCGCCTTCGCCGCGGCGACGAAAGGCCTTGGCGCAACGCGGCTCCTGATCTTGGGCGAAGGGGCGGAACGGCCGAAGCTGGACGCGCTGGCGCACGCGCTTGGCGTAGCCGATAAGGTGCTGCTGCCTGGTCATTGCGACGCGCCGGAAAAAGCCTTGGGCTGGTTTGATCTTTACGCCATTTCTTCGGATACCGAACAGATGCCCAACGCCGTCAATCAAGCCATGGCGGCGGGCAAGGCGGTGGTGGGACTGGATGTGGGCGACGTGCGCCATATCGTCAGCGACGCCAACAAGCCTTATATCGTCGCCAAGGGCGATGAGGCGGCATTCGCCGACGCCATGCGCCGGCTGCTTGAGGATGACGCGACGCGCGCAGCGATCGGCGTCGAGAATAGCCGCCACGTGCGCCGCGCCTATACCCTCGACGGCATGGTCGAGGCCTACCGGAAAGCCTGGGGGTAAGCGGTGCGTATCGTCAGCTTCACCACTCTTTATCCCAACACGGCGCGGCCCAACTTCGGCGTCTTCGTGGAAAATCGCCTGCGCCATCTGGTCGCCTCGCGACAAGTCGACCTGACCGTGGTGGCGCCGGTGCGCTGGCCGTCGCGGGAGGTGCCTTATCGACAGCTCCGTCACGGCATCGAAATCTTGCACCCACGGTTTTTTACCATTCCCGGTCTTGGCATGTATGTAGCCCCGTTCGGCCTTTATCTGGCCGGCAAGCGGACGCTATCGAAACTGCTGCATCAAGGCAGGATCGACCTCATCGACGCCCACTATATCTACCCCGACGGCGTGGCGGCGACATGGATCGGCCGCGCCTTGAAAATTCCCGTGGTGATGACGGCGCGCGGCACCGATATCAACGTCTTGCCGGACTTCCGCTTTCCCCGCGCGCTCATCCGCCGGGCATTGGCGCGCGCCGATGGCTTGATATCCGTCAGCGCCGCCTTGAAGGATCGGCTGTTGGAACTTGGCGCGCCGTCGGCCAAGGTGCGGGTGTTGCGTAATGGCGTTGATTTGGCCCAGTTCCACCTGATGGATTGCGAAACGGCGCGGGCCAAGCATCAGCTACGGGGGCCAGTGCTGCTCAGCGTCGGCTCGCTATTGATGGCCAAGGGCCATGATCTGACCATCCGGGCGCTGCCGTTGATCCCCCAGGCGACGTTGGTCATCGTCGGCGAAGGGGCGGATGCGATAACGTTGCGCGCCATGGCGGAAGCGGTAGGGGTGAAGCACCGGGTGCGTTTTATGGGAACGTTGCCGCATGATCAATTGCCTGATCTTTATTGCGCCGCCGATGTGCTGGTACATGCTTCTGAGCGGGAAGGAATGGCCAACGTGGTGCTGGAAGCCTTGGCCAGCGGTACGCCGGTGGTAGGCTCGCCCATTCCGGGTATGGATGAGGTGATCGCCGCGCCCGAGGCGGGTCGCATTATGGCCGAGCGTACCCCGGAGGCCGTGGCGGCGGCGGTCAATGCGTTGCTGGCTGCGCCGCCGTCAAGGACGCAGACCCGAGCTTATGCCGAAACCTTCAGTTGGGACGCTACCACCGAGGGGCAACTGGCATTCTTTAAAGCGATTTTAGCGACCCATAAGCGGTAGATAGACCCGATCGTAGTGGGCGACGCTGGCCGCCCAGGTGCGCTGGCGCTCGACATAGGCGCGAGCCGCCTCCAGCATTACCGGCCAGTCGCCGCGGCGGGCAAGGAGGTCGCCCACTACGCGCGCCAAATCCGCCGCATCATCGGCCTTGAACAGGGTGCCGGTAACGCCGCCCTGAATAAGTTCCTTGTGGCCGCCAACGTCGGAGGCCGCCACCATCTTGCGCTCGGCCATGGCCTCCAGTGGTTTTAGCGGGGTGACGAGATCGGTCAGGCGCATGGATTTGCGCGGGTAGACGAGAACGTCGATCAGACTGTAGTAGCGATCGACCTCGGCATGCGGCACCCGGCCGGTGAATAGAATCTTATCCGCCAATCCCGAGGCTGCGGCGCGCTGTCGCAGGCGCTCATCCTCCGGCCCGCCACCGACCAGCAACAGCCGCGCCTTGGGCCGCAACGCCAGAAGCGCTGGCAAGGCGTCGATCAAGACATCAAGCCCTTCGTAATCATAAAACGAGCCGATGAAGCCCAAGACCTCGGCATCTGATAGGCCGAGCGAGGCGGCCAACGCGTCATCCTTGGCCAGACCGCCGGAGAATTTGGCGATATCCACGGCGTTGGGAATGACGGTGATTTTGCTTTCCGGAATGCCGCGGCGGATGAGGTCGCCGCGCAAACCCTCGCAGATCACGGTCACCGCATCGGCGCGGCGTGCGGCGTGAGTTTCCAGCGCCTTGCTGACGCGGTAGCGCAGATCGCCTTCCCGGCAGGCGCCGTGGGCGGCCGCCGCGTCCTCCCAGAAGGCGCGGATTTCATAGACGCAGGGCAGGCCGGCGGCGCGCGCCGCCTTGAGCGCGGGCAGAGCGTTTAACACCGGCGAATGAGCATGGATGATATCGGGCTTGGTCTCGGCGATGACTTCGGCCAAACGGCGGCGGGTGGCGCGCATTTCGGCGATCTCGCGGACCAGCGGCAACTTCGTGAGTATAGGGGCCGGCGTTGGCGTGCGGTAAAAGCGCAGGCCCTCCACCTCCTCCACCGGCGGACCGGGGCGAATATGTCGCGGCGTGGTGACGTGCATGGTCTGCCAGCCGCGGCGGCGCTGTTCGGTGATGATGCCGAAGCTGCGGAAGGTATAGCCGCTGTGCAGCGGCAGTGAATGATCGAACACATGCAGGATGCGCATGGCGTCGCGGTGTCTTTCAAGAGTTTATTGCTGATCGTAACGGCGCAATAAATGCTGGAACGGTTTGGATACGGGTCTTAAGTCTTTTTCGTTTTCCAGCCGCTTCCCGGTGGGATATTCGACCAGATAGTAGTACCACCACTTTGCCGGCAGTTGGATCGCCCAGGCGTGATCGGGATGGGCGAAGGCGAGGAAGACCGGCATTTTGTTTTCGCCGACGTTACAAAACATGCCCTGGTGGCCGCGAAACCACGGCTCGCGCCAATTGGCGTAGCCGTTCCGCGGGAAAGCCTCCCCGGTGACCCACACCAGATTCTTCAGCGAGCAATCGTAGTACAGGCCGAACCAGGTATTTTCATCGGGGCGGAAATTGATGCGGATGAACATATCCACCTGAGCCGAGGGGATAACCGCCAGCCGGCCCTGAACGCCGCCGAAGCTGCGCAGCTCCGCCAAATGCCGCGCCTTGCCCCAGGTCACGCCGACGCCGTTATTATAGTAAGCGATGCTGACGAGTTCGAAATAGCTCTTGGTTTCCTCGTTATACATCGGTTTTTCAAAGATCGACCGGCTCCAGGCGGAGTCGGCGCCAAATACGCTCATGGCAACGAGGAACGCAGTGACGAGGCGAGTCATGGTCATCATTTCCTTACCCATTGTCGCCATTATCATGACCATATGGCGAAGTCGTGGCAATGCCGGTATAGAGCATGAGGGCATTCGCTTAACGCCGCCTTAAGGACCAACCACCATTAACCCACGGATGGCCATGAAAATTCTCCTGGTTGCCGGCTACTTCCCGCCCTATGCCCCGGTGTCGGCGACGCGGGTCAACAAACTGGCGAAGTATCTCTTGGAGCGCGGCCACGACGTGCGCGTATTGGCGCCCAAGAACGCCGGATTCCCGGCGGTCATGCAGCCGGAAATTCCCGCCGAGCGGGTGATTTTCACGCCGGTTTTCGAGGTTCTGGAAGTGCCGGGCCGGCTCAAGGCGACGCTTAAGGCTTGGCTGGGCAAGCCCCCGGCATCAACGCCGATAGCGTCCTCACCGGGGGCCGAGGGGTCCTCCTCTTCCCCGGTCCGGCAGCCCTGGTGGGCGCGGCTGTCGGCGTTTTACGCCGCCATCGTTTCGACCCCTGATTCCCGGATCGGCTGGTACGGCCATGCCGTGCGCGCCGGGCGGGCGCTGTTTGCCCGCTGGCGGCCCGACATCATCTACGCCAGCGCGCCGCCCCATACCGGGCTGTTGGTGGCGTCCCGGCTGGCGCGACTGTCGGGCGCGCCCTGGGTCTGCGAGTACCGCGACTTATGGGTCGATCATCCTTATTATGACGGCGGGTCGGTTCGCCGTTGGATCGAGTCGCGGCTGGAAAACAGAACGCTAAACGGCGCCGCCGGCCTGGTGACGGTGACCCGCACCTGGGCCGATTGGCTGGCAAAAAAACACCGCCAGCCGGTGGAATTCGTGATGAACGGTTATGACCCGGCGGATTATCCGGATGAGGCCATCGAACCGCTGGACCGGGAGCGGCTGACCATCATCTATACCGGCGGCATCTACCCCGGCAAACGCGATCCCGCCGCGCTCTTTGCCGCGCTGGCGCTAATGGGCGATGAGGCGCGACGGGTGCGGGTCATCTTCCACATGCCGGAAGCCTTGGAACTGGTGCGCCAACTCGCTGCCGCCCATGGCGTGACAGACTCGGTGGAAGTGAGCGGCCTGATCCCCCGCAAGGAGGCCATCCGCCGCCAGCGCGGCGCTGACCTATTGCTGTTGCTGCGCTGGGATGATCCGCGCGAGGACAGCGTGCTCGCCGGTAAACTTTTCGAATACATCGGCGCGCGGCGGCCCATCTTGTCGGTGGGCAGCGAGACCGGCGAGGCGGCGGAAATCATTCGTGATCAGGGCTTCGGCGTGGTCGCCAACAACCCGCAAGCGATCGCCGATGCGTTACGGGCATGGCTGCCGCAAAAGCGGGGCGGCTTGATTCCGGCTCCTGCCGGCGATATGGAAAGCTTCGCCCGGCCGCGTCAGTTCGCGCGGCTAGAGAATTTCCTGGAAAAGCTGATCAGTTCCCGGTCCGGCGCCTGAGGCTGGCGACGATGCGTTGGGCGGCCTTGCCATCCCACTGCTCGGGACGGCGGCCATGCGGCCACTTTCCGGCCAACACCTTTTCGATATTCTCCAAAAGGTTTTTCGGCTCGACCAGTCGGTTGGTGCCCTCGCTGACGGTAATCGGCCGCTCGGTGTTTTCGCGCAGCGTCAGGCAAGGAATATCGAGATAAGTGGTTTCTTCCTGCAAGCCGCCGGAGTCGGTGATGGCGAGCTTGGCGCTGCTGACCAGGCTCATGAACGGGATATAGCTGACCGGCTCCACCAGTTTAAGACCCGGGGCGCGCTCCAAGTCGGCCAAGAGACCGAATTCGGCCAAGCGCTTGCGGGTGCGAGGGTGGACCGCGAACACCAGCGGAATCTTCGCCGCCGCTTGCTTTAGCTGATCGGCCAGTAGGTTCAAGGTTGCTTTATCATCAACATTGGACGGTCGATGGAGGGTAACGACGCCATAGTTGCCAGGGGTTACGCCATGGGCCGCCGGGGCGTTGGCGGCGGCGATTTGGGATCGCATCAGTTCGTAAGAGTCCATCATGATGTTGCCTACCCGTTCGATACGAAATTCGGGCACGCCCTCGCGTCGCAAATTCTCATCGGCGTCCGGCGATGGCGTCCACAACAGGTCGGCGATGGCGTCGGTGACCAGGCGGTTGATTTCTTCCGGCATGCGGCGGTCGCCGCTGCGCAAGCCGGCCTCCAGATGCGCCACGGGAATGAGAAGCTTGGTTCCAACCATGGCGCACGCAGCCGTCGAATTGACATCGCCGACGACGATGATCCAATCGGGGCGATCGCTATTCAGACAGATTTTTTCATAGGCGATCATCACCCCGCCGGTCTGTTCGGCATGGCTGCCGCTGCCGACGCCGAGATGGAAATCCGGATCCGGCAGGCCGAGGTCGCGAAAGATGGCGTCCGACATATTGGGGTCATAATGCTGCCCCGTATGCACCAGCTTGACTTGGCACCACGGCTCCTTCTTCAAGGCGTGATAAAGCGGCGCCACCTTCATGAAATTTGGTCGTGCGGCGGCGATCAGGTGAACGGTTGATGTCGGCATGTGAGGGATGATGCTCCTGAACGTAGAATTCTTTGATGATCAGCGCTTAAGCCCGCCAAACTTTCCGGCAAGATAAGGCGCAGCAGGGGGGGCGGCAATCACTTTCTCGCCAGCTTTAACGACCGCTCCCGCCAACACGCGATCGACCATCACTTTCAACATCGCGGTGACCGCGACCAGGTGGTAATAAAGGTCGAAAGTGGCGACCGTCAAAAACGCGCCTGCAGTGGCAAACCCCACCAGGCTGACCTGGATCATGGCAGCCAGCGTGCCGGCCCATTTGATGTCCGGGTGGTCGCGGGTGCGTTGAATGATGCCGCCGCAGGTGAAGAAGGTGGTGATGCCGATCAGCAGATAGAGGATCAGGCCGACGTAGCCATGTTCGCCCAAGACCTCGAAATAAAGCGAGTGCACGGCGCGTCCCTGGGTGCCTTCCGGCAGATAGATGGCGCGATACTTGTTGTTGTAGAACATATCGAACCCGCCGCCGACGATGGGATGGTCGGCGGCGACGTCGATGGCGAACTTCCACATATCGAGCCGGCCCTGCGCCGAGGCGTCTTCCTGATACTTCTCGATGGTCGACATGCGCTCGCGCCAGCTATCGGGCATAAAGACCAAGCCGATGGCCACGGCAAATCCGATGGCGGCAATGCCAAAGATGAAGCGCTTTGATTTCCATACCAGAAACAACAACATGGACGAAATGCCCACCAGCGCGCCGCGCGATTGCGTACCGAAGATGGCAAACAGACCGATGAAAACGCTGGCCAGCATGATCCAGCGCAGATACTTCGTTTCCACCGCCGTCTGCATGTAACGCACCAGTGGCACCAGCATCACGCATGCCAACGCAAAGTCGTTGTTGTCCTCAAAGAAGGTGCTCGGCGGTCCCCACACCCGGTTGGCGCCGGCGGTCATGATGGTGAACAGCCCCCCCTTCATGGCGAAAAAGCCGATGGACAGCACGATGACCCACAAGAGCGCGTGAAGGCGTTCCTTGGTCTGCATCAGCATCATGGTAACGAACGTGAACAGGATCACCTTGGTGAAATTCCACCACTTATCCCAGGCCAAGGTTTGGGCGTCGGCAAACGCCGAGGTGATGGTGACCCAGATGAAATAGGCGGCCAGCAGCCATACCAGGGGGTGTTTGGGCAGGCTTTTGGGCTCGCGCGCCAAGAGGGTGGATACCAGGGCCACCGCCGCCACGTAATCCAGGAAGTTGAACTGGTAGGCGATGCCATAGGTCAAGCGGTGCGGGTTCATGTAGGAAATCCATGACCACACCAGCACCCCCACATGCGGTTTCCACAGGATCACCGGCAGGGTGGAGAAGATCAGAAAAAAGACATATAGACTGCGCAGCATGCGCGCCGTCACTCCAACGTTGCGTAGTCTAAGCCATTGGAAAGTAGGCTTAGGGGCTTAACATTTCGTGCACGGATTTGCGGCACGATGGCCAAACGTTTATAACCAGCCGATGAGCCTGCGGCCAGGGCTTTCGCCGCCGCGCCGCAGGGGGCAGGTTGAAGGATCGACGATGCTGGAAGCCGTGGCTTTTTTGATCTTCAGCGTGGTGCTGATGTATGTCGTCTATCGCTCGGTGCGCTATGACGACCTGAAGCTATGGCGCCCCGCCAAGGCGCCGCCCAGCCAGCCGCAGGCGTTCGGCCAGGGCAACCCCAAGGCGGGGAATAAGAAATCCTGATGATCGGCGCCCCCTTTCGCCCCGCCCGCTTGCCGGCGGGTTTGCCGCCCTTGTTGCTGGTGGTGGTCGATACCGAGGAGGAATTCGACTGGTCCAAACCCCATGACCCGATGAGCCGGTCGGTGGCCAGTATCGCCGAGCAGCGCCATGCCCAGGCCCTATTCGAACAGTTCGGCGTCAAGCCGACCTATGTGGTCGATCATCCGGTGGCGGCCACAGAAGCCTCGGCGGCGGTGTTCAAGGACTGGGCGGCGACCGGGCGATGCCTGATCGGCGCGCATCTCCACCCCTGGGTCAACCCGCCGGAGGGCGAGGCGCTCAATGCCCGCAACTCCTATCCCGGCAATCTGCCCGCGGAATTGGAGCGCGAGAAGCTGCGGATTCTGACCGGAACCATCGCCGCCAATATCGGCGTACAGCCGAAAATCTATAAGGCCGGACGCTATGGCCTGGGCGCGAATACGCCGGGGATTTTAAAAGAGCTGGGCTATGAAATCGACCTCTCGGTGGTGCCGGCCACTGATTTTAGCGAGGATGGCGGGCCGAATTTCAAAGGCTATCCCCACGATCCCTACTGGTTTGGCGGCGGACTGCTGGAAATCCCCCTGACCCGGGGCTATCCGGGCATCCTGGGGCGTTTCGGCGAACCGGCGCATCATCTGGCCACCAGCGGGCTCGGCCGGGCATTGCGCCTGCCGGGCATTCTGGCGCGGCTGCGCCTCGTCGAGCGCATTCCCTTGACGCCAGAAGGGATGTCGGCGGCGGATAACTGCCGGCTGACGCGCTACCTGGCAAAAGCGGGGCGACAGGTATTCACCTACGCCTATCACAGCTCGTCGTTGTTGCCGGGCGGCGCGCCCTATGTGCGCACGCTGGACGAGCGGCAAGCTTTTCTCGACGGTATCGAAGCGTTTCTGGAATTTTTCACCGGCGAGCTGGGCGGACGAGGGACGACGCCCTGGGAAATCAAATCCCTAGCCGCCGGCACAGATATTCCAGGGTCAGCAGCCGATTAAGCTGCGCCGAATCGGTCATTGCCCCCACCTGGAAGAATTCCGACATCACTGGTGTGCCTTGGGGCAGGTAGGCGGCGCGGTGATTACCGATGAGCCACGTATGGGGCTGCGGCTTGTGGAAACGGTTCTGCCAGCGATAGCTGACGCGGCGCAGCGCCGGCGGGCGGATATAGGTCAGCCAATCTTTCAGCCGGCGACTTAGCGGTGGCGCTTTGTGGAAGCTATGGCCATAGACTGAAGGATAGCGCGCCAGAGCCGGGTCGATCTGGGCAATGAGCGCCGCCTCGAACACGCCATGGTTCTTATGGCCGAGCGGGACGCGCACCGCCTCACGCACTACATTGAGTTCAAAGAACGGCGTCAGCGCCGGCCCGAAATGGTTGTTGAGCGCGGTGTTGCGCCCGGTCCAGAAACGGCCGCGAAATCCAGGGTAGACGAACTCTACCTCGGTTCTGGATAGGTACTGTCGCCGCTTGATGAATATCGCCATCATCTTATCGTTGAGCGCCTCATAATAGGCGCGCTCGATAAAGCGGGGGGTGGTCACTTTGGGATCGAACTGGCTGTAGAAGGTCGCCAGCATATCCTGAATGGTGAATTCCCAGTTCGGCAGGTAGAAGAAATTGCGAAACACCTCGCCGCCGCCGCCGTTCAAGGCGATCTTGCCGTCTGCGGCGCGGGCGCGGCGGGTGGCAAGATCGCTGCCATTGCCGATGACGCCGTCCACCGGCCAGCCGTCGAAAGCCCAGAACTGCGCCTCGGTGGCTTCCGCAATGGCGGCGGGATCATCACGCCCGTGTTTTGATTTATCGTCATGGCGCAAGGCGATCTTCTCGCCCGCTGCGATGGCTTTGGCCACCTTGACATCGGGATCGTCGGCTGCGCCGTAGACATGAACTTCAGGGGTGACGCCATGGGCGCGCAGCAAGGCCAGAATGAGCCGACTGTCATATCCGCCCGACAGCGCGGTATCCACCTTGTCGCCAAAGCCGCGGACGATGGCGGCGAAATTGTCATTGAGCACATGGCGCACCAGCGTCAGCTGCGACGTCAAATCGCCTTTGCGCGGCGACAGGTCGAGCTGTATCGGCCGCAATTCGTCGATCCGGTCGGGGGTGATGCCATAGCGGCGATGCGGCGACAACTGGCGCAGTTCCCTTAAGATCGTATCGCCGCCGTAAGTTGCGCCTTGAAAGACGTATTCGTAGACTCCCTGCGAGGACAGCGTGCGGCGTGACAGCGCCGCCGCCGCCGCCAAGAATGAATTGGACCATACCTCATCATCGACGCTGGCGTACGTCGCATAACTGCCCAGGGCGTCGATGATGAGCTCCAAGCGGCCATGCAGATGGGTCAGAAGGGCAAAGCTGCCGCGCAGCGCCGCATCATCAATGCCGTCGCCCATGGCATCAGTCAAAATTTGCTCCAAGGCCGGCGCGCTGAACATCCCGTGGTAAAACAGCGTGCCTGCCGCCAGCACAAAATTGCCGGCTGCGTCTTCAAAAAGTTGCGGCGTTGGGCTGACCATCTTGGGGGCGAGAAGAAGTTCGTGGCCCGCCACCTGCCGGCGCGTCAGATTGGTAAAGCCGCGTTTCTCCGCAACCTCGCTGGCGCGCGCTATCGCCCCTTCCGCTTGCGGTCCCGATTTGATGAGAACGAAAAGGCCCATAAATTATTCCTCAAGGGAACGAATGAAGGCGATGGTAGCCTCCGCCGCGCCTTGCCGCCACACTTCGCTGGAAAAAGTGTGATCAGAATTGGCGACCGTCGCCCGTGACGCCTGGCAGGCGGCCATGACTCCGGCCCAGGCCGGGGCGCTTGCCGCCACATCTTCAAACTCCCGCGCCACCAGATCGCGGTCGCTGAGGAGGAGAAGGGTGCGGCCTTTGAAGCGGCGAAGGCCATCGGCCATGCGATCGGGATACGGGCGCTGATCGCTGACAGGGCGTGGCGAGGCCATGCGCTTGAAAAGCCCCAGCACGCCTTTGATCGAGCCCAGCACATCCACCTGGCCTGACAAGAGCCGCTTCCAGGCCGCCTTGTCGAACAGCCGCTGGCCGTAATAATGCTTCAGCACGGTCTTGGCCGCGGTGCCTTCGGTGTGCACCCAGGGGTTGACCAGCACCGCACCGGAAACGCCCGGCACATCGACGCCGCTCAAGAGAATGGCCGAGGCGCCCTCGCACAGGCCCCACAGCACCACGCCGTGCAGTTTGGGCACGCGCCGGCGGAATTCATTGACGGCGGCGGCGATGTCGGGGCCGATATGTTCAAACCCCGGATAATCGCCCTCGCTGTCGCCGACGCCGCGATAATCGAAGCGCATGGCGGCGATGCCGGCGTCCGCCGCACGCCGCGCCAAATGCACGTACTGGCGGTGCGCCCCCACCCGGTATTGCGGCCCGCCCACCATGATAAGAAGACCATAGGCCGCGGGCTTTTCCGGCCGGTGCGCCAGGCCCAACAGGGCCTTGCCCTCGCAGGAGAAGGTGAAGGCGTCAACCTGGATCATCGCGCCGCCTCCCGGCTCATGGCGGCGACGGTGGCGTCGATCAGGGCGTCGGCGACCTCGGGTTCCAGGAGCGACCAGAACATCGGCCCCTCAACCGCGCTCAAGGTCACGACGACGCCCGCCTTTTCCCAAGCGGCGGCGGCGCGCTCGGCGGCGGGGGAGGGGGCGCTGCCGACCTCGATCCAGTCCACCGGGCAACGAGGTGCGGCATCGGTCAGTTTGGCCGCGCCAAGTTCCGCCGCCATCGCCGGGGTTAAGGCATAGCCGCCGATCTCCAGGGTCTCACCGGCGTCCAGGCGGGCCTTCAAGTCCTTGGTGGTTTCCTTGGACGCCGCATCGCGGGCCATGGCCTCGGCGACTTTCAGACGCAGGAACTGGGTGAGGAATTGCTCGCCCGAGATCACCGGCGACCACAGGATGAGATGGTGGATATCCTTGAACGAGGCGGACAGAAGCGCGCCGGTGCGCAAGCCCACGAGCCCGACCTTGGCATAGCCCTGACGCTTCAGCCAGGTGGCGCCCACCGCCAGATCGTCCTGCCAGCGCGGCCAGGAGCCGTCCTCGAACCGCCCGCCGCTATCGCCGGTGCCGAAGGGATCAAGGAGGAGGACGGAATGGCCGGCCTCGGCGGCGGCGCGGGCGAGCCGCGCCATCATGTGGCGCGAGCGGTTGAGCTCCTCGGCAAAGGGCGGCGCGAAGACATAAGCCGCAGCGCCCGCCTCGGCGGCGAAGAAGTTGGCGAACAGCGGCCCATCCAGGCCATCCAGGAAAAAGGGTTGCACGGGTTGGCGTCGCTTTTAGGCGGCCATTTTCTCCGCCACGAAATTGCACAAGCTGCCGAAGGTCTCGAAGGTTTCGGCGCTGATCTCATCATCCTCGATGACGACGCCGAACTGGTCCTCGATGGCGGTCACCAGCGTCACCACGGCCATGGAATCCAGCTCCGGCAGGTTGCCGAGAAGCGGCGTATCGGCGTCCAAGACGTCGGCCTTGTTCCCCAGTTGCAGAACATCGGCGAGAAGGCGTCTGACTTGTTCCGTGGCGGACATCCGGTATGATCCCGTTAAACTCTTGATCTATAAAACGTGCGTTCAAGCGTGCGTTTATACTAAAGACGACTCCGTGAAGAAAGTCTGAACAGTAAGCCTTTGTCTTTCATCAGGAAAAAGCCGCAATAAGGGGGCAGGGTGTTTGCCAAGATCAAATCGGCGGTGAGGGAATTGGGGCTGGGCGATGGCCTGGGCTATCTCCTCGATCAGCTCTTGGCTGCCCGCCTGAAGATCGGCGGCTTTACCCGCTACGTACTGACCGCCCAACCGGTGCCCGAAGGCGGCGGCATGGCCATGGGACGCCTGGAGGTGCGGGAAGCCAAGGCCGGCGACCCGGCGCTGGCCGGCCTGCCCGTGGACGACCAGGTACTTGCCTATCGCTTCGGCCAGGGCGCGGTGTGCCTGGTGGCGCTCGACAATGGCCGGGCCGTGGGCTCCATCTGGTTCTGCTTTGGGGCCTATGATGAGGACATGGTGCGCTGCCGCTTCCTGTTGCGGCCGCCCGCCGCCACGGCTTGGGATTTCGGCGTCTACGTCGCCCCCGACCATCGCCTGGGCCGCACCTTTGCCCGAATGTGGGCGGCGGCCAACGCCTATTTGCGGGCGCGGGGGGTGCAATGGTCCCTAAGCCGGGTCTCGGCCTATAACGTCGCCTCGCTGCAATCCCACAAGCGCTTAGGAGCCCGGGCAGTGGGCCGGGCGACGTTTCTGACCCTGGGGCCGTTGCAGATCATGTGGTCAACTGCGCGGCCCCGCTGCCATGTGTCGTGGGGCACGGGTAGGCCGGAGCTGGAGGTAAAAGCGCCGACCGGATAAGTACGCATATTGCGTATATTATCATTGAAATAACTACGCAATGTGCGTATATTTATGATGGATGTAGAATTTGACAGCGCCAAAAACAAAGCCAATGTCGCCAAGCATGGCGTTCCCTTGGAGCTTGCGGTTTTTCTATTTGAAGGTCCGCACAAGGTGATTGCCGATGACCGCCGGGACTATGGCGAGCCCCGTTTCAGGGCATACGGCCTTATCAATGGGCGTTTGTTCGTGTGCGTGTTCACGGTGCGAAGCGAGACGATTCGTATCATATCGCTGCGCAAAGCCAACAGGAGAGAACAACATGCCTATCATCAAAGCTGACCGCCGCCGTGCGGCGCGGGCATTGAAGGCGGTGGATTGGAAAGCGCTGGATGCCTTGAGCGACGCTGATATTGATCGCCAGATTGCCGCCAATCCCGACGCTGCGCCGGTTGCCGCTGCGGGCGAATTGAAAGCCGCTGCCGTGGTGACGCCGGAGGAGCCCGACGTGCACGCCATCCGCGCCCGCCTCGGACTTTCTCAAGCAAAATTTGCGGCGGCCTTCGGCGTTTCCATCGGCACCGTGCGCAACTGGGAACAGCGCCGCGCCCGGCCATATGGTTCGGCCCGCGTTTTGTTGCGTGTCATTGAGCGTCATCCGAAAGCGGTGCTGGATGCGTTGAGGGGATAGTAGGGCGGCGATGGACGAGCCTATTTGCGGTGAATACTACATTGTCATTTTTGTATAAACAGGAACCCAGTCAGATATAAAAAATCTAAGTTCGATGGGTTCATAGAACAAGTACAACACCAGCGAAAGCAGTGTATAAGTTAATCGGAAAATAGGCAATGCTATGCATCAAGATGAGTTTCTTTGGAAATTAGAGGTAGCCAAGCCGATACCTTTTGGTGGGCACATTAAAGTAGAAGTAAGACAAAATATTGGGCGCATATATAAATTAACAAAATGGTTATATGAGCATAGACGCGAAATTGATTACGCGGCAGAATCAATAGAGGAATATAAGCGTACCAAGCCAAAAATTTGGATAACGTTTACTATCATCTTGGTTGCGATTTTGCTATTTTTTCTTGGTAAGAATGAATTACGTGCGCTTGCAGGAATGGTAGTTTTATATCGTATTTCTATGCTGTATGAGTATCGATCAGCATACAACCCTTCCGCCGAGATATTGGTATCAGATGCTGAGGATAGGAAAACGGAATTGCGCGAAATTACTGATGACCTTTATAAGCGTGATGTTTTTCTTTTTGTTTCGCCTGATTTTGGCGAGGCTGAATTATTTTATGGAAGATCTTGGGATAGATTTTTACCGGATGAGTAATTTGATGAAATGAAATCATATGTACAAGAATGCTAGCCTATCCCTCTTACCAGTGTGCATGACGGCGCGAGGTTCGCGGTCGATCAGAGCGAGAAGAGCAATAGTATAGGTTCGCTATGTGCTCAAACCCATGTTGTCATTCCCGTTTGCACGGGAATGACGACATAGAATGTACTGTCGGATTGTTCTATTCAAACGAAAACTTGCCCCTCACTCCCCCCGCTCCAACTCGTCCTCCAGATGCAGCCAGGAAAGCCAGGTGGAGGCGCCGACGTGCTTGATCGGTGGGGCGAGGTCGGGGCGATCGAGGCTGCCGCCGGCGACGTAGACGTGTTTTGCCTCCGGGGTGATGTACTCGAAGGTCAGGTGGCTGCCGCAGACCGGGCAATGGCCGCGCCTTGCCTTTGCGGAGGAGGCGTAGTAGGCGGGCTCGCCAGTCAAAAACCGCAACCGGCCTTTCTTGAACCCGGCGAGGTAGGCGAAGGGTCCGCCGGATATTTTGCGGCACATGGTGCAATGGCAAAAATGCACGTTCTCGGGGGCATCCGGGCTTTCATAGCGTATATTTCCGCACAGGCAGCCGCCGCTGGTCAGCGATGGTTGGGACATGGCGCGATCCTCCCTTAATGATGTTTTCCGTGGCCGACTCTAGCACACCCATTAGGGGTCGAAAAAACGCCCGATAATTCATTGAAATATAATACCTTTTTATCTCAATACCGGGCATTGCGCGGGGCGCGTCGGGTTGCTATGGTGGCCGCCACGCAGACGACGACATGTCGCGTCTCGGCGCGGCCTTTGGCCCCACATCTGGGGCCGGCGGCGCGGCGGCGCGCTGCTCTTACTCGAAAGGCCCTGCACCGTTGACCGACGCTGACGTTCTGGAACCGAAAGACCGCGACATCGAACCGATTACCATCGAGGAGGAGATGAAGCGCTCCTACCTCGATTACGCCATGAGCGTGATCGTCGCCCGCGCGCTGCCTGACGTGCGGGATGGCTTGAAGCCGGTCCATCGCCGCATCCTCTACTCGATGTACGAGAACGGCTACGACCACACCAAGGCCTACCGCAAATCGGCCCGCATCGTCGGCGACGTGATGGGTAAATACCATCCCCATGGCGACCAGGCGATCTACGACGCCCTGGTGCGTCTGGCACAGGATTTTTCCATGCGCCTGCCGCTGATTGACGGCCAGGGCAATTTCGGCTCCATGGACGGCGACAAGGCGGCGGCCATGCGCTACACCGAAAGCCGCCTCGATCGCGCCGCCGCCACGCTCATCGCCGATATCGACGAGGACACCGTCGACTTCCACCCCAACTACGACGAGTCCGAGCACGAGCCGGAGGTGCTGCCGGCGCGCTTCCCCAATCTCCTGGTCAACGGCGCGGGCGGCATCGCCGTCGGCATGGCCACCAATATCCCGCCCCATAACTTAGGCGAGGTGATCGACGCCTGCTGCGCCTTCATCGACAACCCCTTGATCAGCGAGGATGAGCTCATTGACCTGGTGCCGGGGCCCGATTTTCCCACCGGCGGCATCATCTTAGGTAAAATGGGCTGCCGGGCGGCGGCGCTTCGCGGCCGCGGTTCCGTCATCATTCGCAGCCGTACTCACATTGAAGAAGTGCGCAAGGAACGCGCCGCCATCATTGTCACGGAGATTCCCTACCAGGTCAACAAGGCGGCGATGATTGAAAAGATCGCCGAGTGCGTGCGCGACAAGCGCATCGAGGGCATTGCCGACCTGCGCGACGAATCTGACCGCGATGGCGTGCGGGTGGTGATTGAACTGAGGCGCGAGGCGGTGCCGGATGTTGTCCTGAACCAGCTCTACCGCTACACGCCGTTGCAGACCAGTTTCGGCGTCAACACGCTTGCCTTGCGCGGCGGCCGGCCGGAGCTGATGACGCTGCGCGACGTCATCGACGCCTTCGTCAAATTCCGCGAGGACGTGATCACCCGGCGCACCAAGTTCCGCCTGATGAAGGCCCGCGACCGGGCGCACATCTTGGTCGGTTTGGTGATTGCGGTCACCCATATTGATGAGGTGGTAGCGGTGATCCGCGGCGCGGAAAATCCCAACGCCGCCCGCGACGAATTGCTGCGCCGGGAATGGGATGCCCGCGACGTGGAAAGCTACCTGACGCTGATCAGCGATCCGCGCGGCGAATTTAAAGACGGCAAGTACAAGTTGTCCGACGTGCAGGTGAAGGCCATTCTCGACTTGCGGCTGCATCGCCTGACCGCGCTCGGGCGCGAGGATATTGGCGGCGAGTTGAAGGAATTGGCGAAAAATATCGCCGAGTTCTTGGACATCCTGCAAAGCCGCAAACGGCTTTATGAAGTGATGCGCGCCGAGTTCGTCGAGGTGAGGCAAAACTTCGCCACGCCGCGCCGCACCGAGATCACCGAAGGCGCCGAAGGCGAACTGGAAGACGAGGACTTGATCCAACGCGAGGACATGGTAGTCACCGTCACCCACTCGGGCTACATCAAGCGCGTGGCCTTATCCACCTATCGGGCGCAGAAACGCGGCGGCAAGGGCCGCTCCGGCATGGCGACCAAGGAAGAAGATTTCTTGTCCGAACTCTTCGTCGCCTCAACCCACACACCGGTGCTGTTCTTCACCAACGTCGGCAAGGTCTATAAACTCAAAGTCTGGCGGCTGCCGCTAGGCACGCCGCAAGCAAGAGGCAAGGCGCTCATCAACATCCTGCCCTTAGAGCAGGGCGAGACGGTGACCACGCTGTTGCCGCTGCCGGAGGATGAAAACACCTGGGGCAATCTCGACGCCATGTTCGCCACCGCCTCGGGCAACGTGCGGCGCAATGATTTGTCCGACTTCACCAATGTCATGTCCAACGGCAAGATCGCCATGAAGCTTGACGAGGGTGATAAATTGATCGGCGTCGCCGCCTGCAACGCTGAAACCGATGACGTGCTCCTCGCCACCAAGGGCGGCAAGTGCATCCGTTTCGCCGCCACCGAAATTCGCCGCTTCAAGGGCCGCAGTTCCGACGGCGTGCGCGGCATCACCCTGGCCGAGGGCGATGCCGTCATCAATATGTCGATCCTGCATCATATTGATCTTGGGATCGAGGAGCGGGACGCCTACTTGAAGCACATGGCGAGCGTGCGCCGCGAGGAGCCGGTGGGCGCCACGCCGGAGGGCATCAGCGCCGAGCGGTTTGAGACCTTAAAAGCCAACGAGCAGCTGATCCTGTCGGTCACCGCCAACGGCTACGGCAAGCGCACCTCGGCCTATGAATACCGGGTCACCGGGCGCGGCGGCTCGGGCATCATCAATATCGAAACCTCCGACCGCAACGGCCACGTGGTCAGTTCCTTCCCGGTAGCCGAGCATCACCACGTGATGATGGTCAGCGACATGGGCCGGCTGATCCGGGTGCCGGTGGACGACATCCGCATCGCCGGCCGGCAGACCCAGGGCGTCACGCTGTTTAGGGTCGACGACAACGAGCATATCGTCTCGGTGGCCTTGGTCGAGGAAGGCGAGGACGAGGAGGACGGGGGCGACAGCGGCGTTTGACAGCGCCCGTGTCCTGGTCTAACCCTTTCGGGAACTTATAAAACCGGGAGAAACGTCAGTGGCGAAGAAACGGGTTGGGCTATATCCGGGGACATTCGATCCCATCACCCGGGGGCATATCGACATCATCAAGCGGGCGGTCAAGATGGTGGATCGCCTGGTCTTAGGTGTGGCGACGAACCCGTCCAAGGATCCGCTTTTTACCTTGGAGGAGCGCCGTCGCATCGTGACAGAGGAGACGCGGGAGATTGCCGAAGCGTCGGGCGTCGTCATCGAGGTCAGGCCCTTCGAGACGCTGTTGATGCACTTTGCCGAGGAAGTGGGGGCAAATTACATCATTCGGGGTTTACGCGCGGTATCCGACTTTGAGTACGAGTTTCAAATGGCGGGCATGAACCGCCGCTTGAACCCCGACATCGAAACGGTGTTTTTAATGGCCGAGGCTGAGTTGCAATCCATCGCCTCGCGGCTGGTCAAGGAAATCGCCCGCTTCGGCGGCGATATCAAATGCTTCGTGCCGCCGCGCGTGGTGGACCAAGTTTATGCCAAAATCGCGGCGCAGAAAGCCGCGGCGAGGAGTTAGGCGATGCGTAAAGTGATGGCGATCATATCGGCGATCATGGCCGGATTTATAGGAGGTAATACAGTGGCGGGAACAGTGACATTGCCGGCGGGACTCGATCCTGAAAATACGCTGATCATGGAATTAAAGGATGGTCCGGTGATCATTGAAATGTATCCCAAGGATGCGCCCAATCACGTTGCCCGCATCAAGGAGCTGGTGCGTCAGAAGTTTTACGATGGTCTGACCTTCCATCGCGTCATCGACGGCTTCATGGCGCAGACTGGCGATCCCAAGGGCGACGGCACCGGCGGCTCGGGCAAGAATTTGAAGTCCGAGTTCAACAAGCAAATGCATCTGCGCGGTACCGTCTCCATGGCGCGGGCAGCAAATCCCCACAGCGCCGACAGCCAGTTTTTCATCTGTTTCCGCCCGGCTTTTCATCTTGATGGTCAGTACACCGCCTGGGGACGGGTGGTGAGCGGCATGGAAGCGGTGGATAAGATCAAGCGCGGCGAAGGGGATAATTTCACGCGCTTCGGCAATCCCGATAAAATCCTCTCGATGCGTGTCGCCGCCGACGTGGTGGGAAAGACGGAGTAGGTGGTGGGTATGCTGAGTTACCCTCTCCTTCGAGGAGAGGGGACGGAGCGCAGCGACGGGGTGAGGTGACCTTGGTTGATCATGATTTCCACCTCACCCGGCCGCTCACCGCGGCCACCCTCTCCTCATAGGAGAGGGTTATAGACAATGCGCGTCGAGCTTTTCGATTTTGATCTGCCGAAGGAGCGGATCGCTCTGCGCCCCGCAAGCCCGCGCGACGCCGCGCGAATGCTGGTGGTTGGGCGCGATGAGTTGGTCGATGGTCAAGTCAGCGATCTGCCCCGCTATCTTCGCTCCGGCGACATTCTGGTGATGAATGACACCCGCGTCATCCCGGCGCGCCTGATCGGCAGAAGGGGCGACGGCAAGATCGAAGTGACGCTGCATCAACAAGTTGATGCGCGCACGTGGAAAGCATTCGCGCGCCCGGCGAAGAAGCTTAAAGTCGGCTCTCAAATTAGTTTTGCCGACGGCTTGGCTGCGGAAGTTACGGTCAAGGGCGAGGGCGGCGAGGTGACGCTCAGCTTCAATCGTTCAGGCGCGAAGCTGCGCGCCGCCTTGGAGGTTGCCGGCGTCATGCCGCTGCCGCCTTATATCGCCAGCGCGCGCGCGGTCGATGACCAGGATCGCGCCGATTACCAGACGCTTTACGCGGCGCGGGAAGGGGCGGTGGCGGCGCCCACCGCGGGGCTTCACTTCACGCCGCACCTGCTGCAAGCGATTGATGCGCTGGGCGTTAAGCGCGTCACCATCACGCTGCACGTAGGCGCGGGCACCTTCCTGCCGGTGAAGGCCGAGGACACTGCCGAACATAAAATGCATGCCGAATGGGGCGAGGTCACAGCCGAAGTCGCCAACACGGTGAACGCGACGCGGGCAGCCGGCGGGCGGGTGATCGCTGTTGGCACCACCTCGCTGCGGCTTCTTGAATCGGCGGCGGATGAGGCGGGTAGGCTTCACCCATATACCGGCGAGACGGCGATTTTCATCACCCCCGGTTATCGCTTCAAGATCGTCGATGTGCTGATGACCAATTTTCATCTGCCGCGCTCGACCTTGTTCATGCTGGTATCGGCGTTCGCCGGCCTGGAGCGCATGCAGGCGGCTTACGCCCATGCCATTGCGGACAACTACCGCTTTTATTCTTATGGCGACGCTTGTCTCCTCTATCGGGAGGCGGCATGAGCTTCGCGCTCACCATCTTAGCTGCCGATGGCGCGGCGCGCACCGGCGTGCTGACCACGCCGCGCGGCGACATTCGCACTCCCGCCTTCATGCCGGTGGGCACGGCGGCCACCGTCAAGGCGATGAAGCCCGAGACGGTGCGCGAGAGCGGCGCCGACATCATCCTCGGCAACACCTACCACCTGATGCTGCGGCCCGGCGCGGAGCGCATCGCCAAGCTTGGCGGCCTTCACAAATTCATGAATTGGCCGCGCCCGATCCTGACCGATTCCGGCGGCTTTCAGGTCATGTCGCTGGCGAAGTTGCGCACCATCAGCGAAGATGGCGTCGCCTTCCAATCGCACATCGACGGCAGCCGGCATGTGCTGTCGCCGGAACGCTCGATGGAAATTCAGCGCCTTCTCGGCGCAGATATCATCATGGCGTTTGATGAATGCACGCCGCATCCCGCCGATTACACAACCGCGCAAAACTCCATGGCGCTGTCCATGCGCTGGGCCAAGCGGTCGCGCCAAGCCTTCGACGCCTTGGGCGGCTCTCTCGCCGGCAGCGCGCTGTTCGGCATCGTCCAGGGCAGCGTCTACGATGACCTGCGCCGGCAATCGGCAGCGGCGCTTCTTGATATCGGCTTTGACGGCTATGCCATCGGCGGCCTGGCGGTGGGCGAGGGGCAGGCGGAGATGTTCCGGGTGTTGGAGATCACCGCGCCGGTGCTGCCCACTGACCGGCCGCGCTACCTGATGGGCGTGGGCAAGCCGGAGGATATCGTCGGCGCGGTCATGCGTGGCGTCGACATGTTTGATTGCGTGCTGCCCACCCGTTCGGGTCGCAACGCCCAGGCGTTCACCCGCCGCGGCACGGTAAACCTGCGCAACGCCCGCCACCAGGACGATCCCCGGCCCTTGGACGAGGACTGCCGCTGTTCCGCCTGTCGCTCCTATAGCCGGGCCTATCTTGCCCACCTGGTGCGCGCGGATGAGATCTTAGGCTCGATGCTGATGACCGAGCATAACCTGACCTACTACCAGGATTTGATGGCGGGCTTGCGGGCGGCCATCGCCGAGGGCCGGCTGGCGGCCTTTGCCGCCGACTTCGCCGCCGCCCAGGGGGCGGGTGATATTCCCGTTTTATAAGGGCTTAGAAATGGTTGACCGGCCGGCGGGTTGACCCTATGTTCCCGGCACCTTATCGCCGCTCGATGCAGCGCCGAGCCCGTAGCTCAGTCGGTAGAGCATCTGACTTTTAATCAGAGGGTCGATGGTTCGAATCCATCCGGGCTCACCATATTGAAAAATAATGATATTTTTTGCAGATAGAGAGAAATTTCGATGACCGGACAGTCCCCTGCAACCGCCGATCAGAGCTTGGCTGAAGCGGTCGTCCGCCGGCTGGTTGCCGCGGATGCCAAGGTTAACGCCTTGCTGGGCATTACGTTTGTCGAGGTGTCGTCAGGTAAGGCCGTATGCCGGCTGATGGTGGGCGAACAGCATCTCAACAGCCATGACGTCTGCCACGGCGGCATTTTGTTTGCGCTGGCCGACGCCACGCTTGCCTATGCCAATTGCTCCAGCAATCGACGGGGCATGTCGCTGTCCGCCAACATCATCTATGTCAAGGCGGCGCGCCTGGGCGATGTCGTCACCGCCACCGCGGAGGTGGTCCTCGACGGCCGCAGCGCCAGCGCCAGCACGGTGCGGCTCGTCAATCAAAATGATGACCTGATCGCGGTATTCCAGGGCAGCGGCATCCGTTTCGATAAAGCCATTATTGAAGCGCCAGGGGCGTAAAGCGGGTTCTATTTATATGAACCATCCCCTAAGTATTGCGCTTCAACCGTGAATCCACCTTATCATTGTTGACCAGCCGC
Organism: Sphingomonadales bacterium; assembly: GCA_019455285.1. Classification (GTDB taxonomy): domain Bacteria; phylum Pseudomonadota; class Alphaproteobacteria; order Sphingomonadales; family Govanellaceae; genus PRO5. The sequence continues at coordinate 24,500 of JACFMS010000021.1, read as the reverse complement.
GCATCCTTATCGTCTTGCCGTTGCCAAAAAATAGCACCTCACAGGCGATCGTCACTCAAGAGGCGGGGATCGCCGGCTTCGGCCATGAATTAGCGCGTAGTAACTTTGGTCAGACCGTTCAATATTGACTAATTAATTAATTACTTATAATTTTGATATGGATAAGATATTTTATGACTGCAGACGGGCGTCGCGTCGAAAGAACCAACGCTCTGACCGCTCCAAGGGAGGTTAAGCGTCATGACCGCACGCGACGTTGCGACCCGTAGACCTCAGGCGTCAGAAGTGGATACCCGCGAACAGCTGCTTATCGCCGTTAATGATCTTATCATCGAACGCGGGCTTATTGATGTCTCCTTCAGCGATATCGCGCAGCGCTCTGGCGTGAACTCGGCGCTCATCAAATACTATTTCGGCAACAAGGCCGGGTTATTGATGGCGCTTCTGGAGCGCGCCATTCTGCCCAGCTTGAAGCAGATGGAGATTCTTCTCAAGCTGCCGGATTCGCCGCAGGACAAGCTGCGCAAACACATTATGGGCATTGTCAACACCTACCACCGCTATCCTTATGTCAACCGGTTGATGCATTATCTACTGGCGGAAGGAGGGGATAAATACAAAACCAGAATTACCGAGGAGTTGGTCAAGCCGGGGGCGCGAGGGCAGGAAATAATTCTGCAGGAAGGGGTAGAGAAGGGCGTATTCAGGCCGGTCAATCCGATGCTGTTTTATTATCACGTCATCGGCGCCTGCGATCACTTTTCCCATGGGCGATTTTCCTTGAAGCACGCCTTCGGGGTGCACAGCATCACTGATGATCTTAAACGCGAGTATGTAGCGTACTTGTGCGACAGCATTCTAAACGGCATTCTGCGAAAAGAATAAGCGCGTATGTCAGGCCGGAAAGTCTGGTCGATTGGAGCCGGCTTGGGCATGAGCAAGGTGCCCTCAACGTCCTGAGGGTATGTATTATTGAGTCTGCCTCCCGTAATAATTAATTGATTGATTATATTCATGCCTCCCATTAGCATCATCATGCTTATATCAGCCGCCAACATGGCGCAATTTGACGGCAAGACCGCCGTTCTCGCCGTAGGGCAACCCGGACGAGCCGGGCTTCTAGTTTGGGAGTGGGGCGATGGAGATTAAAGGGGCGGTAGCGGTGGTGACGGGCGGCGCCAGCGGTTTGGGCGAGGCCACGGCGCGCGCCCTGGCGGCGGCCGGGGCGAAGGTCGCGCTCTTTGACCTTGACGAGACGCGGGGGAAGACGGTTGCCGGCGCCATCGGCGGCGTCTTTTGCCAGGTCAACGTCACCGATGACGCCAGCGTCGACGCCGGCTTCGCCAAGTCCCGCGCCGCCTTGGGCCAGGAGCGCATTTTGCTCAACTGCGCCGGCACGGGAAACATTTTCAAGACCGCCAGCCGCGACAAGAAAACCGGCCTCATCAACCACTTCCCCCTCGACGAGTTCAATAAGATCATCCAGATCAATCTGGTGGGCACCTTCCGCTGCATCGCCAAGTCGGCGGCCGGCATGTTGTCCCTGGAAGCTTTGGAAGACGGCGAGCGAGGCGTCATCATTAGTACCGCCAGCATCGCCGCCGAGGATGGCCAGATGGGGCAGGCCGCCTATTCGGCGTCCAAGGCCGGCGTGGTGGGATTGACGCTGCCGGTGGCGCGGGATCTCTCCGGCGACGGCATCCGCGTCAACACCATCTTGCCGGGCATTTTCGATACGCCGCTGGTGGCCGGCGCACCGGCGGAGTTGGTCGCGGCGCTGGGTGCGGCGGTGCCGTATCCCAAACGACTGGGCGCACCCCGGGAATTTGCCAGCCTGGCGCTTGAGATGGTGCGCAATGCCTACTTCAATGGCGAGGATGTCCGCTTGGACGGCGCCATTCGCATGGCGCCGCGGTAAGTCGGCGATCAGGGTGGGATGGATGTGCTGAGGCTTTACGCCACCACCCGCACCGGTTAAATACTTACCATTGAGAGCGAGCTGCGTCGCTCGGCGATGGAAGTGATGCGCCATGAAAACATCGATAAAATTCTGGCGCTGTGCGGCGGGTGCCGTTCCTGCGGCACCTGTCATATCCACATTGATCCTGCTATGATGGGCAATATGCCGCCCATGAGTTCGGATGAAGATGAATTGTTGGAAAGATCCTTGCACCGCAACCCGTATTCGCGATTGTCCTGTCAAATTCCGTTTGACGAAAAAGTCAACGGCTTGCGGGTGACCATTGCCCAGGAGGGCAGCAAGTAATGGCGGAACGTTATGTGGTGGTGACCGGCGCCGTCGGTGCGCTGGGATCGGTGGTTGCCGATACGCTGACGCGCGACGGCGTCAGGGTCATCGCCATTGATCAAGCCAAAACGATAGCGGGAGCTGCGGACTTCGCGCTGTCGTTCCCGGGCGTTGACCTGTGCGATCAGCGCAGCGTCGCCGATGTATTCGCCGTCATCGAGCGTGAGGTCGGCGGCCTGAATGGCCTGGCAAATATTGCCGGCGGCTTTCGCTGGGAAACCATCGCCGACGGCGATATCGCGACCTGGGACCGTCTGTTCAACTTGAACCTTAAGACCGCGCTCATCACCAGCCAGGCAGCGTTGCCGCTCTTGGCGGCCAAGGGCGGCAGCATCGTCAACATCAGCGCCGCCGCATCGCAAAAGGCCGCTGCTGGCATGGGGGCTTACGCCGCCGCCAAGTCCGCCGTCTCGCGCTTGACCGAAGCGCTCGCCGAGGAGATGAAGGATCGCGGCGTGCGGGTCAACGCCGTGCTGCCCAGCATCATCGACACTACCGCCAACCGCCGCGACATGCCGCAGGCGGATTTCAGTCGCTGGGTGTCTCCCCGCGATATCGCCAACGTCATCAGCTTTCTGCTATCCGACGACGCGCGCGCCGTCACCGGCGCCCTCCTGCCGGTGACCGGGCGGGGGTGATGCTACTCAGACTTTGTCCTCTGAGTCGTCGTCCAGTTCGACGATCTTGTGCTCGGATTGATCATTGGGGTCGCCGTCCGTGACATCTACGATCCGCACATCCTCCTCGTCCGGCTGCTGCGGCGGATAGAAATAGTCATAGATCTTGTTAAACACGGTATTGGCGACCGGCTGCAAGAACATGACGGCAATAGCTTTTATCGCGCCAATGGCGACCTCGCGCAGAGGATAGGTGAGAGAACCGAACAGGCAGTATTCATTCACGTCATGGCCGGTGTAATTGCCGGTGGTGTGGGTGATGTTTTCAAGATGCCTGCGCCCTTCATCGCCGCAGTAGATTTCGACGCCATAAAAGCCGATGTACCAGGTGCATAGCGTCGACACAGTGAGCACCCCCATCCGCGTCAACGTGTTGCGCATATTGCCCACCAAGTACGGGCGATTTTCATCCTTCGGGTTTTCCTTGGTGCTATAGTATTTAATCATTGCCTCTTTAACGCCGACACGTTCGGGCTTCATGATGATGGTGCCGCCGTAGTGCTTTCTGAGCGCATTATGAGCGATGCCCGTGACGGGGCCGCCCAACTGGGAAGTGCCGGCGCCAAGCGCCAGCCGCGTGCCGAGGTCAGGATCATTGACCACCATCACGCCGATGCCGCTGACGATGCTCGAAAACACCACAGCCAGCGGATAAAAGGCGTATTTCTTGGCGAATTCAAACTTTGCTTTGTTTTCAGGCGGGATATTGTCTTCGGGAGGATTCAGCAAATGTTCGAAGAAGACTTTTGCGTTCTCATTGGCGATAACCGCGACAAAATTGGACAGCAGCATGCCAAGGACCGGGTCGGTTTTTAAAAATTTTATCACCAATCCGGCCGCAAACCCGGCGCCGCCGAAGGAAACGCTGTGAATAATCACTTCAACGCCAAAGCGCTTCCAAAATGCGCCGCACTCGGCGGCTAGGGTGATGGCCTCATCCGGCTCCAGACCGGTATGTTCCCGGAATTCCTCCAGCGTTACAATCGGGTCGTCGTGAACAGATTGAAGGATAATGTCATTATTGACCACGAGCTGTTCAATTTTTTCCGTCGATGGCGGGGTATTTTCATCGCCAATCAGGATTTTTTTCAGATCATCTTTTTTCTTCTCAGGTACGATGGGGATAAAAATACTTACTTCTTCAAGCGGCACGTTTTCTACATTCTTATTTTCTTCGATCATCAGATCACTCCTTTATAATCATGGCGGGCTCTCCGGTACAAAATACGGAGTGAAAGGAAGGACGTCTCCCGTCCTTATTCCGTGATGGCCACGGCTAATTTTTCACAAAATGGCGGTCTGCTGCGTCCAATAGTCCGCAAGCACTATTGTTGATGCCCGTACTTTTTCCCTGAAACAACCTGACGAGAGAGACCAGACATGACGAAAACGACAGAACAAGTGCCGTCTATGAAGAGCGGCATGATCGCCATTTTCCATCGCAACCCAATCGCTTATTTCACTAAAATTTTTATGGCTGTTCTATTGCTGGCGCTGACGGCAATGCCAGGGGGCGCCTTCGCAGGCAAGTATGACAACGATATTGAAAACCTCAAATTCCGCTATGGCGCCTTTTCCACGCTGGTTTCAAGTTATGTTTTGGGTGTGATGTGCCGAGATATTAAATACCAGGAATGCAACGGGCTTATTGAACTACTGAATGACCCATATGCTGATTTGGGAGAAATTGAAAAAAAGATAGGCGTCTTCAAGAAACTATATGAATCACTATCCGACGAAGAAGTTGATAAAATTATCAAGTTAGCGAGGGAGGATCAAACTAGCTCGATCTACGAAGAGGAGCGTTCGGTTGTTTCAACCCTAGATCAGAATAAAGCCTTCAATATTGGCATGGCGGAACACCAGGAACTCAATCCGGTTGATTACCTGGTCGATAACGGCAATTTCAAACGTGATAATTTCCAGTTCAGTATCCATCGGGCGCTATACAATGATGCTTTCGGCATTCCGCAAAATTCGCTGGCCGCCATTGTCAATGCCTATGTGGCCGGCATCCGTAATGTTGAATTCGACGTCCTGGATACAAATGATAATGTAAGCATTCTAATTCACGATCTGGTGACCAATCGGATTGAAGGAGATTACAGGGGGCACCCGAAATACGTGGAGGACTTAGCATACGATCATGTCAAAGACACGGCTGTGAATGTGTTGAATCCACTTGGTAACCAGCCGACAGTTGAGAATACGAACGTCAAAATGATCGCCACGGAACGCGTACTGGAAGTTGTGCATGAGTTGATGCCCAAGATGACTCTCTACTTGGATGCCCGGAACAATGCCCCGCTGTCGATCATCAGGATGCTTAAAATACATCCTGAATATAAAAACCACGTGGTTCTAAAAATTTATCCCTTTTTGTTGAATGGCGGCATGACCGACCTTGTAAAGAGATACGCCGACCGCTACATGGATGGTTACGTGAAGGCGGCAAGGGATGAGATTGCCAGCGTCAATCCCAACGTTCTCCTGGCCATTGGCCATGCGGAGATGGAAGCCAATCAGGACGCCGCCCATAGCGGCATTAATGATTTTACTTGGAAAGCGTTTCAAGATCAGAAGGAATTACTTCCTTTCAAACTTGGCTCCACGTACGGAGACAATATTTTTAGCAACAAGCCGCTTTTTTCCGAGGAGGAACTAAACGAAATCGAGATGCGGACGTTCCTGTTATTTCGATGGACCATGGGCCTGACCGGCATCACCAACACAATGGTATTTCAAATGGCGGCGATCCCGTCGCTGATTGGAATCATCACTAGAAGCGATTTTGATGAATACGCCAAAATGATAAAAAATGACAAAAAGGAAAATGAGGAAAACAGAGAATATCTGATCTCCGCCGCGATCCATGATAACTTTATCGAACTTTACAAAAAGGTCATGAACAGAGACTTGTCCCTGATAGTTGATGGGCGTATGAATGAATTTCACGATCTTCAGAAAAGAATTGAACATACTAAATTCGGGCTTTCGGATAGATATCCGGATTTCGCCTTTGCAAATCGGGTGGAGCTGAACGGAAATCCGGATACCGTATACCAAGACACTCTGCAAAGCTTCAACTACAATATGCTCGGCACCGGCTATAAGACCGTAGGCTATCAGCCGGAAAAAGTGCGCTCCACAAGAGCGATCATGGATAGAATTACAGAATTGAACCTTTTAACAGGCAACCGCGTCAGATATATCACCACCGACCTGGAAATCGATCTGCGCCTTGCGTTCATGGGGCTGCTTGGGCAGCACGGTCTGCCTGAAGATATCAGGTATCGCGCCGGTGGGGTTATAAAAGAGGGTAAGTACGATACTACGAATGCATACGCGCTGCCGACATGGCTTACCCGGCTCAGCGGAGACAAACATCTGAACGACGGCCCTAACTATAAGCTGGCTTTCGATGCAATTTCAGATGCGCAAAAGGAGATCGACAAGCTACGACAGGTGCTCCATAGTTTGCGGCGGGCTCACTATGATGGTTTGCCGATCACTAACAAGGATGTCTGGCAGAGGCTAAAGACCGAGAAGATTTCCATGAATTCTGAACTGTCGGTTAAGTCTGATCTGTTAATTAATTTAATTGGTCGGGTCGATAATGAAATAACCGGCAAGCAACAAGAAATTCAGAAGTTGAAAAGAGCGTTCGCCCGGGACTACCGCGTACGCTTCATCACTGAGCGCAGTATCCAAGACTAAGATTAACAACCCATGCACGGCTCCGCCCCGGTGGAGCCGCGCATGATCATCTTATAGGGCAGTTCGAAAGTGTGCGGGGCGTCACTGCCCCGCCCTTCGATCAAAAGTCGCGCTGCTTCGGCCGCCATCTCGGCCACCGGTTGTCGAACGGTGGTCAGGGGCGGCCAAACCAGTTCGGCCACCGGGCTGTCGTCATAGCCGACGACGGAGACGTCATCGGGGATGCGCAATCCCGATTGCGCCGCCGCCGAATAAACGCCCGCCGCCATGTCATCGTTGCTGGCGAAGATCGCGGTCGGATGCTTCTTCTCGGCAAAAAGGGCAAGGCCCGCCGCCAGGCCGGAACGAAAGGTGAAGTCGCCCTTGACCACCCGCACTTGGCGAGCGTCGCCGCCGGCGCTGGCAATGCCATGGCGAAAACCTTCAAGGCGCAAGGCAGAAGCGCTGTGGCCGGCCGGCCCGGCGATGACAGCGATGCGGCGATGGCCGAAGTCCCAAAGATGCCGCGCCGCCTCTGCCGCGGCGGCGGCATCGTCGCTAATAATCACCGGCGAGCGCCCCTTGGCGGTGGCCGGCATCAGGCGCACATAAGGGATGTTCTTGGCATCCAGCGCGTCGAGCACGGCGGCGCAGTCGGTCACCGGCGGCGACAGGATCACGCCATCCAGTCGCGCGGTCGCCAGCATGGCGCGCATCTGGGCGGCGGCGTTCTTGGCGGTGTCGAGCTCTTCGATCGCCAGGTGATAGCCGGACTGCCGGCAGGCTGCCATGGCGCCGCGTTGCACGGCGATGATGTAGTGCGGGTTGGGGTTGTCGAAAATGGCGCCGATGACGAACGAGCGCGCGCCGGCCAGCGACCGCGCCGCCGTATTGGGGACATACCCCAGCTTCCTGATGGCGGCCTCGACCCGGGCTTGTACCGCCGGCCGGACGTTGGGCTCGCGGTTGATCACCCGCGATACGGTCTTGATTGACACGGCGGCGGCGGATGCGACGTCATTTATGGTAACGCGGCTCACGGTGCTGGCGGCCTTATCCTCTAGTGGAGCGAATTTGACATTTGAGCCCCATTTGCGGGTGGCGCTTACTCAAATGTCAAATTCAAAAGCTCCACTAGAATCATAAAATTGCTAGTGGTTCTTATAATTCCGACATTTGCTCGGGTAGAGGTCGCGAGGCAAGGCAAATGTCGGAATTGAATCACTAGCTTCTCCCACTCCCATAGCCGCTTTGGCCGGGGAAGGCGAGCGGCAGTTTGCCATGGAATTGACAGCGCTGTCAATTTACTCTATGTTGGCCCGCCATGAAGGGGAAGAACTTGGACAAGACTCTATCGGATATCAAAACCAAAACCGATACCGCCCAGGCATTGCTGGTATTCGGCGCCACCGGCGATCTGGCGCAGCGCATGCTGCTGCCGTCGCTCTATGGCCTGCATTGCGACGGGCTGTTGCCCCCGGGCCTGGGGGTGATCGGTTCGTCGCGCAGCGCCCTGGAGGCCTCGGCGTTTCGCGCCCGCGTCGCCGAGAGCTTGGCACGTTACCTGCCTGCCGAGCGGCTGGCCGACGCCAATGTGCAAGCCTTCCTCAGCCGCCTGCAGTATGTGCCGGTGAATGTGGCCGAGGGCGGCGGCTTTGCGGCGCTGCAAGCCGCGCTGGGGGAGCAGGGCGGTACCGGCAAGCTGGCGATTTTCCTCTCCACCGCGCCGTCGTTGTTTAGCGCCGCCATCAACGGCCTGCGAGAGGCGGGTCTGGCGCATGAGGGCGTTCGCCTCGCCCTTGAAAAGCCGCTGGGCCATGACCTTCACTCCAGCCAAGCGATCAATGATGCCGTGCTGGACGCCTTTCCCGAGGAGCGGACGTTTCGCATCGATCATTACCTCGGCAAGGAAACGGTGCAGAATCTGCTGGCGCTGCGCTTCGGCAATCAGCTGTTTGAGCCGTTATGGAACGCCGCCGCCATCGACCACGTGCAGATCACGGTGGCGGAAACCGTCGGGCTTGAAGGCCGCATCGACTTTTATGACGGCATGGGCGCGCTCAGGGACATGGTGCAAAATCACATGCTGCAACTGTTGGCGCTGGTGGCGATGGAGCCGCCGGCCAAGTATGACGCGGCGGCGGTACGCGATGAAAAGGTCAAGGTGCTGCGCTCGTTGCGGCCTATTGATCGGGCCATGGTGACGACCCACAGCGTGCTCGGTCAGTATGGACCGGGCGCCGTCGGCGGCGCGCCGGTTGCGGGCTATGCCGATGAGCTCGGCGCGGCCACGACGACGGAAACCTTCGTGGCGCTGAAAGCCCATGTCGATAATTGGCGCTGGAAGGGCGTGCCGTTTTATTTGCGCACCGGCAAGCGCCTGCCGGTGCGGCAATCGGAAATCCTGGTGCAGTTCAAGCCGGTGCCGCATTCGATCTTCGATGAGCGCAGCGGCGGGCTTGTCGCCAATAAGCTCTTGATCAAGTTGCAGCCGGAAGAAAACATCCGCCTCCTGGTGATGGTGAAAGAGCCGGGGCTGGGGCGCAACGTCCGGCTGCGAGAAGTGCCGCTGGATCTGTCGTTGAGCGCCGCCTTCGCCGGCCAGCGGCAGCGCATCGCCTACGAACGGCTGCTGTTGGACTTCATCAACGGCGATCCGACGTTGTTCGTGCGCCGCGACGAGGTGGAAGCGCAATGGCAGTGGATCGACGCCATTCGCGACGGCTGGGCTTATCACGGCATGACGCCGAAACGCTATACCGCCGGCAGTTGGGGGCCATCATCGGCCATCGCGCTCACCGAGCGGGACGGAGTAAGCTGGCATGACTGACGTCGCTTGGCGGATTTATCAGGATGGCGCGCAGATGACGGCGGCGGTGGCCGAGGATATGCGGCAGCGCATTCAATCCGCTCTTGATGAGCGTGGCAGGGCGCTTATCGCTCTGCCAGGCGGAACCACCCCTGCGCCTATATTCGAGCGGCTGGCTCTCTCCATACCTAGTTGGCAAAAAGTAACCATCCTTCCCACGGACGACCGCCTAGTTTTTACCGAAAGTCCCTTAAGCAACGCCGCCATGATCCAGCGTTGGTTTGCAAGCCGCGGGGCGCGGGTCATGCCGCTTGCTGATGCGAATTACGATGCTGAAACAGCGGGACGATTGGCTAATGCTCGTCTGCAAGAATTGGATTGGCCGCCCGACGTCGCTTGGCTTGGCATGGGCGCGGATGGCCATACGGCGTCGCTGTTTGCCGGCCCGGATTTGGCAAACGCGTTGCAAACGACCGATCTGGCCATCGGCTTGCGTCCCGATCCCTTGCCGCCGGAAGCGCCGGTTCACCGCGTGACCTTGAGCTTATCAGCGCTGACATCGGCGTTAAGTTTGATGGTGGTGTTCAGCGGCGCGGCTAAACGCGCCGTTCTGGAGCGCGCGTTGGCGGAAGGGGCAAAGTCGACGCTGCCCATCGGCCGGGTGCTGGCGGCGGCGCCAGGGCCGGTCACCCTGCATTGGAGTCCATGATGCCTCTTCATCCCACCGTGGCGGCCGTGACGGAACGCATCATCCTACGCTCGCAGCCTACGCGTCGCGCTTATCTTGATCTGATCGCCCGGGAGCGCGATGCGGGGCCGCCGCGCGCGCGCTTGAGCTGCAGCAATCTGGCCCACGGCTTTGCCGCGGCGACGGCGGACAAGGCGACGATTCGCGGCGGCAAGGCGATGAACATCGGCATCGTCACCGCCTATAACGACATGCTGTCGGCGCACCAGCCCTATGGCCGCTATCCCGAACAGATCAAGCTTTATGCCCGCGAGGTTGCTGCTACGGCGCAGGTGGCGGGCGGCGTGCCGGCCATGTGCGACGGCATCACGCAAGGCCAGCGCGGCATGGAGCTTTCCTTGTGGAGCCGGGATGTCATTGCGCTAAGCACCGCCGTGGCGCTGTCGCACGCTATGTTCGACGCCATGGCGCTCCTTGGCATCTGTGACAAGATCGTGCCGGGCTTACTGATCGGCGCGCTGCGCTTCGGCCACTTGCCGGCTATCCTGGTGCCGGCGGGGCCCATGCCGTCGGGCCTCGCCAACAAGGAGAAGCAGCGCATCCGGCAGCTTTATGCCGAAGGCAAAGTCGGCGCGGACGCGCTTCTGGACGCCGAAGCCGCCAGTTATCATGAGGCCGGCACCTGCACCTTCTACGGCACTGCCAACTCCAACCAGATGATGATGGAGGTCATGGGACTGCACATGCCGGGCGCGGCCTTCGTCAATCCCGGCAGCAAGCTGCGTCAGGCGCTGACACGCGCCGCCGTCCATCGCTTGGCCGCCATCGGCCAAGACGGCAATGACTATCGCCCGCTGGGGGTGTGCGTGGATGAAAAAGCCATCATCAATGCCGCCGTCGGCCTTCTTGCCACCGGCGGCTCCACCAATCACGCCATTCATCTACCGGCGATTGCCCGCGCCGCCGGCATCATCATCGATTGGGAAGATCTCGACCGGCTGTCGTCGGTGGCGCCGCTCATCGCCCGCGTCTATCCCAACGGCAGCGCCGACATCAATCACTTCCACGCGGCGGGCGGTATGGGCTTTGTCATTGCCAGCCTCCTCGATGCTGGATTATTGCATCGCGACATTCTGACCGTTGGCGGCCATGATCTGCGCGATTATGCCCGCGCGCCGGCGCTCGATGATGATCGTTTGGTATGGCGCGATGTACCCCGGCAGAGCGGCGATGAGACGATCTTGCGCGATGTCACCAGGCCGTTTGCACCCGATGGCGGCCTGCGGCTGGTGAGCGGCAATCTGGGCCGCGCCATTTTCAAGACCAGCGCGGTGGATGGCGAGCGCTGGACCATTGAAGCGCCTGCCCGGGTATTTTCCGATCAGGATCAAGTCAAGGCGGCGTTCAAGGCCGGCGACCTTGATTGCGATGTGGTGGTGGTTGTCCGCTTCCAGGGGCCGCGCGCCAACGGCATGCCGGAGCTGCACCAATTGACGCCGCTTCTAAGCGTGTTGCAGGATCGCGGCCATCGCGTGGCGCTTATCACCGATGGGCGCATGTCGGGCGCATCGGGCAAGGTGCCGGCCGCCATCCATGTCAGTCCCGAAGCCGCCTTCGGCGGACCATTGGCCAGGTTGCAGGATGGCGATCGGGTGCGGCTGTGCGCGCATCGGGGCACCCTTGACGTGCTGGTGGATGCCGAGGAATGGCTGGCGCGGCAGCCGGTGACGCCGCCGCCGGCGGCGATGGGGGAGGGGCGAGAGCTGTTTGCGCTCTTGCGCCAGCATGCGGACGGCGCGGAAGCAGGCGCTTCGGCGTTCCTGACGGCAGCGGGGATATAAGGCCATGAAGATCGTTGCCATCGACCTTGGCGGCACCCATGCCCGCTTCGCCATCGCCAAAATCAGCAACGGCAAAGTGGCCGAACTTGGCGAGATGATCACCCTGGAGACGGCTCAGCACGCCACCTTCAAAGCCGCCTGGGATCATTATGCCGCCACGATGGCGGATCGGCTGCCGCGCGCCGCGGCCATCGCCGTGGCCTGTCCGGTGACAAGCCAGACCATGAAGTTGACCAACAGTTCCTGGATCATTCAACCGGGCAGCCTGGCCCATGATCTTGGTCTTGATACCGTCACGCTGGTCAATGATTTCGGCGCGGTGGGTCATGCCCTTGCGCACCTGAAGCCGGATGATATGCATCATATCGCTGGCCCGGAACTGCCGTTGCCCGCAGAGGGCTTGATCAGCGTCATTGGTCCCGGCACTGGTCTTGGTGTGGCGCAGGTGCTGCGCCGGAGCGGCTGCGCCCATGTCATCGAAACCGAAGGCGGGCATAGCGACTTTGCGCCATTGGATGCGATTGAGGACGCCATACTAGCCCACTTGCGGGCGCGTTACCGCCGGGTGTCGGTGGAGCGGATCGTCTCCGGTCCCGGTCTTTTGAATATTTACGAGGCGCTGGCCGCCATCGAAAACGCGCCGGCGACATTCCATGACGACAAGATGTTATGGGCGGCGGCATTGGAAAGCCGCGACGCGCTGTCCGCGGCGGCGCTGGGGCGATTCTGTCTGGTGTTCGGCGCGGTCGCCGGCGACATTGCGCTTACCCAAGGCGCGGCAGCAGTGGTGATCGCCGGCGGCATCGGTCAGCGCATCGCGCCTTTGTTGCCGGCGTCAGGATTTGCCAGCCGGTTTGCCGCCAAAGGCCGGTTTGAACAGCTGATGGCGGCATTGCCGGTCAAGCTCATCACCCATCCGCATGTAGGCCTGATCGGCGCCGCCGCCGCTTTTGTCAAGGAACAGCAGCCATGAACGATATCGACGCCATCATGCGCATCGCGCCGGTGATTCCGGTGCTGACGGTGGCCGACGCGGCCCAGGCGCGGCCACTGGCGGAAGCATTGGTGAGCGGCGGACTTCCGGTGCTTGAAGTCACGCTGCGCACGCCGGCGGCGCTCGACGTCATTACCGAGATGGCGACGGTCGATGGCGCCATCGTCGGCGCCGGCACAGTATTAAACGAGGGCGATTTGAATGCGGTATTGTCCGCCGGCGCACGCTTCATCGTCTCGCCCGGTCTGACCGAGCCTTTGGCGCGCGCGGCGATTGCCCGGCGCGCGCCCTTCCTACCCGGCGTCGCCACGGCCGGCGACATCATGCGCGGCCTTGATCTTGGTCTTAATCGCTTCAAGTTCTTTCCGGCGGAAGCCGCGGGCGGCAGGTCGGCGCTACAAGCCTTGGCTGCGCCATTTACACAGTGCCGCTTCTGTCCCACCGGCGGCATTAGCGCCGAAACCGCGCCTGCTTGGCTGGCTTTGGATGCCGTGCTCTGCGTCGGCGGCAGTTGGCTAACGCCGAAAGGGCCATTGGATTTCACCGCCGTGCGGCAACAGGCGTCTCTGGCCCGCGCGCTTCGTCCATAGACGAGGACTTATTTATTGCCGGTGGTTTTGCACCTGCGTGTGACCGCGCAACAGCAATGTGCAGGTCAGCGCGCCGAGTAGCGGAAACGCCAGTAGCGTGGCGACAATGGCGCCGATCGATTGGCTGACCAAAGGGCTGTCGGCTTGGTAGCCGTAGGCCGCCAGCGTACTCCCGACGATGACCTGAGACATACCGATAAACCCTTTATTGGTCAGGGTATAAAGGCCGAACACGCTCATGTTGTAGTGATAAGAGGAAAGAGCCTGGCCATAATCCAAGGCGTCCGGCAACATCGACCAGTTGAGCATGAAGATGCCGCCGATGGCAAAACCCGCCAGGGCGGCGATCAAATAGAGCGTTTGGTTTGAATTCAAGATCGGGATGGCAAGCGCCATGGCGGCGGCAAGCAGGAGGTTGGCGCATTGCGACGCGGTTTTCTTGCGCTGCAGTCGATTGGAAAAATTGGACCAGAACAGCAGCGAGGCGGCCTGAGAGGCCGACATGACGACCAGCGCCGTGGCGCCGCTCTGCTCGTCACCAAGACCATACTTGCCGTAATAAATGATGGCGTTGCCGATCACCGGCGTGGTCAAGGAGGTGACGGCGGTCAGCATGAATACGATCAAGAGTTGCGAGTTCGACATAATGCCGCGAAACAGCGACGTGATCCTGATGGATTGGCGCTCACCACCACCTTGATATATATGCACGTTCCAAATAGATGCCAGGCAGACGCCAAGGCCAATTAGATAGATGCTGGCGAAAGTAATGGCTGCCGTCGAAAAGCTCTGTTCAAGGGCGGCCGGGGCTGTTTTTTCAAACATGGCGGTAGCCCCCAGCGTGACGACAAACTTGCCCGTGGCGCTGAAGAATATCCGCAGACTGGCGATGTTGGTGCGGTCCCGGCTGTCCCGGCTTAAAAACGACAGCAAGGAGTTATGGGGAATATCGACGATCGTGTAGGCAGTGCGGAACAGGATCAGCGCAAGAAACACGTATATAATATTGTAATTCTGCGGGATAAGGTAGGCGTGAAACAGCGCGATAAAGGCGATGGCGGTGAGCGGCGCGCCTATCAGGAAATAAAGCCGCACGGTGGGAAATTTATGCCGCAGGCGGTCTGCGATCAGCCCCATCAACGGGTCGATCAGGCCATCCCATACCAACGAGACGAACAATACCATGCCGGCAATGGCAGCCGGGATCTTCAAAATGTCGGTCAGAAAGAAAAGCGCGAAAAGCTCAACGAAAGAGCCTAGGCAGCTTTTTGCGAAATTGCCGCTGGCGTAGAGCGTATGCCGGGTGAGCTTGGCTTTGCTGGCTGCAGCATGGGCGCTCAGGTCTGACATTAGAGTTTCGCAAAAAATTTGTGTTTGAGCGGCAGCAAGGCCGCGCCGATGGCGGCCGCATCACCCATTGCCTCAGCGGGCACCAGCATGGCGGTTGGCCGCGGTACCGAGCGCCGCTTCTGGTCATAGAGCTCGATCTGTGGGATGACCTTCTCCGCCAACGCCCGCGGCATGCGGCCGCCGAAAACGATGGCGTCCAGGTCGAGAATGGCCGTGGCGTTGGAAGCGATAATGGAAAAGGAGTCGCGCACCCGCGCGATCCATTGATTGATCGCCGGCCAGGTAGGATCAAAGTGCTCCACCATATCGTTCACAGTCGCAAAAATATGACCGTCCTTTGCCGCCAACTGCCGCAGCAGCTCCAGATTCGGGAAGGGATAAATGTCCGGCGGCAGGCCGCCGGCGAATTCGCCGGCATTGCCATAGCGGCCGCGCCACAACTCGCCATCCAGGATGACGCCGCCGCCGACCCCGGTGGCGATGTATAGATAAGCGAAATTTCTCGCCCATCTGCCGACGCCGATCATGCTTTCGCCGAGCGCCGCCACATTGCCGTCATTGTCGGCCCACACGGGCAGTCGGAAGGCTGCCGATAAAACTTTCTCCAGGTCTATGCCTGCCCACTCCTCCAGCACGTAAGGCGTATTAAAGCCCACCTCTTTGCCGATGAAGGAGCCGGAAATGCCGACGCCGACGCCGGCGATGGTCGACTGTTTGGGCAGTTTATCTTTTCTGATCTGGTCAATAACGCCATTGATCCACTCCGTGACGTCGCCAAGCCGCATGGGGGAGAAGGCGCGCCGTATTTCGCACCGCACCGCGCCAGAAAAATCAATTGCCGCCACCGAGGCGGCATCCGCCATGATGGATACGCCCAGGGAATAGGTATAGCCGGGGGCGATTTTGACCGTCGCGCTGGGATAGCCGCGCCGGCCGCTGGCGATGCGCTCACCCGTCTCCAGCATCCCCTGATCCTGCAGTCTGGTGACGATGCGGGAGACGGATTGCTGGGTTAGCTCAGTCTCCTCCGCCAGAGTCGCCTGGGTCATGGAGCCGCGGCGGAACAGAAGGCCGAGAATTCGGCGCTCGCTTCGCGTCAGTTCAGGCGCTTCGGGGATGGCGGCAGGTTCGCCTTTTGCTAGTTCTAATTTCGTTTTATTTCTCATATGGTTACTCGACGCGGGGCAGTAAGGTACCGGTGGCGGCCCCGGCAAAAAATACACACCGTTTGTAAAAAAGTCCTGGCTTTTTCCTCTAGAGGTGCTATTTTGTCACAAATTATACATATAATGTGTGCGATACTCAGCGTGCAAGCGTATTAAAGAAAGAAATTATACTTATTGTAGGTTTCTTTCTTTCCGAGGGTGTTCATCAGGTTACGGGCCTGGCGCGGCATCACGGGATGTTATTCACACCAGCTAGGGGGAAATGGGATTATGAAATCTCAGGCATCAAAGCACTTAAGAAGCGTTCTATTAACCGGCGTCTGCGCCTCATGCTTGCTGATCGGCCAGGCAATAGCGGACGAAGGAGCCGCGCCGGCGCAAGATTCATTTGAAGAAATCGTCGTCAAGGGTACGAAACTACAGAACCTGCGGTCGCTGGAAGCCAAGCGCGATATGCTGCAGGTGATCGACGCGATCTCAGCGGACGAGATCGGCCGCTTGCCGGATTTCAACGTCGGCGAATCCCTGGCCCGGGTGCCGGGCATTTCAATCAGAACCGACCAGGGCGAGGCGCGCTTTGTCAGCATCCGCGGCCTCAACCCGAACTATAACTCTACGCTGTTGGACGGCAGCACCATCGCGGTGCCGGATCGCGGCGGCCGCAAGGTCTTCATGGAAGTGCTGCCGGCATCGGTATCGAAGCGCATCGAGGTGTTCAAGACGGCGACGCCAGACCTCGAAGGCCATGCGGTCGGCGGCATCGTCAATCTGGTGACGCCGAAGGCTTATGACTACGACGATATGGCGCTGCAGTTCCAAGGGGAAATCGGCCGCTACGACCAATATGACGGCTATCACGGCAAGAGATTGTCCGGCAACGCTGATTTTCTGTTTGCCGATAAGTTCGGCAGCAACGACGAGTTCGGCGTCGTGGTCACTGGCAACTACTTTAGCCGCTTCTCCTATCTGCCCTGGGCGCAGTTCGAACGGTTCCGCTTCTATAACCCCAGCGGCGTCCAGACCAGCGATTATGCGGACGGTTCCGTGGGCGCGCCCGGCCAGCGCCGCTACCATTGGTACAAGAACGACAGAACGCGCTATGGCGGCATGGTCAAGCTGGAGCACAAGCCCTCAGCCGACATCTATAGCTTCTTGAAGGTCTATTACAACATCGCCACCGACGACGAAGCCCGTCAGACCGATGTTCTGGTCAACCAAAGCGGCAATACACTGACGAACTTTACACCGACCAGCGGCACTCTTGTCGGCAATGGCTTTCAATCGCTGCAACAACTGGGGCTCTTTGATTTTGAGCGCTCCTTGTGGGGTGGCCAGATCGGTACCGACTACAACGTGGGCGAGAACACCCTCTTAAAGCTGCGCGGCAGTTATTCCGGCTCACTATTCAAGAACCCGGAATCGTTCTTCATCTGGCGGCGCAACAGCTCCGATTACGCCTTCTCTTACGAGCGTGATGGCGATGCCTTCAATGTCACGCTAACCAATCCGGCGGCGGCTTATAACCTCAACAATTTGCCGATGATCGAGTGGAATTTCACCGATCGCCGCATGAAGGAAGAGGTGTATGAGGCGTCGGCCGATATCGTCGGCGAGCAGCTTTTTGGCAGCGATGCTCTGGGCTATATCATTGGCGCCAAGTATCGCCGGACTGACAGAAACTTTGATGAAAATCGCCAAGTCTATACGGCGGTCAATGGCAATACGCTGAACTTGGGCGCCAGTGGGCTGGCGTCGCTCCAATCCGTATCGCATATGCCGGGCATTTTATCCGGGCAACAGATCATCGTCATTGACAGCAGAAGAACTCTGTCTACCGTCCAAGATCATATCGCGGCAAATGCCGGGCAGTGGTCCTTCAATGATCAGCCGGACGTGGATGCGCGCAGCGACTACGGCGTGCAGGAGGATGTGATCGCGGGTTATGCGGCGATCACCCACCAAAGCGATCGTCATCGCATGGTGGCAGGGCTTAGGATTGAAGCCACCAGCTATGACACCAGCGGGTTCCGACGGAATCCCGCGCTGCCTGGCCCCGACAACTATGTTCCCATCACTGATGGCGGGCACTATGTGGATTTTCTGCCGTCCTTCAACTACTCCTATGATATCAGCGACGATATGGTAGTGCGCGCCGCCTACAGCAAAACCATTGGCCGGCCGCCGTTCAACCAGTTCGCGCCATCTCAGGAGAGCGTAACCATCGGCGGCACGCAGCCGACCGTTACTCGCAGCAATCCTGACTTAAAGCCGAGAAAGTCGGATAATATCGACCTCTCCATCGAGAAATATCTGGACGGAGGTACCGGCATCATTTCCTTGGGGGCCTTTTACAAAAGAATCCAAGGCGAAATTATCCTGACCACCACTGAACAGCTTGTGGACATCTTCGGTACCGAGCAGCTTGCCCTTGTCACCCAGCCGTCCAATGCCGGCAAGAACATTAACCTGTGGGGTCTTGAGCTGAACATCATCAAGAACTTCGATTTCCTGCCGTCGCCGCTGGATGGACTTGGCGCTTCGTTCAACGCCACCAAGCTTTGGCATGACTTCGAATACCAAACCAATACTGGCGTCTTCTTTGAGCCGATCACCATGCAGGGCCAATCGAACAAAATGTTCAACGCCTCCTTGTTCTATGACAAGGGCCCATTCTCGGCCAAGCTTGCTTACAACTACATCGGCATTCAGATGGATGTGATCAACACAAACCCCGATCAGATTTCCTATGTGGATCGGGAATGGCATGTTGATTTCAAGGCGTCTTACCGCGTTACCGACAGCCTGTCGGCCACCATCAACCTGTTCAACATCCTCGGCGAACGGGAAGACTTGGTGACCGGCCGCTTCCAGGAACAGCCGGGTCGGGAGTCGAATTTCGGCCCCGCCTACTTCATCGGTGTAAGTTACGTGTACTAGCACTGCACGCGCTGGGGGGGAGGCCTCGTGCCTTCCCCTCTTTTTTTCTATAATAAAGCTAATACCAGGCTGGTCTTCTGGCGAGGGGCGTTAATTTACTTGTTCATCAGGTTAAGGGGTTCAAATGAGTCCTAATGTAGTTGTCGGTACGTGCATTGCTTTCCTGGTAGCCATCAGCGCGTGGAACTTATCGCAGGCGGGGGAGGCGGCCCATTCTCTTTCTCCCGTAGAGGTTTTGCGCCAGCGTCTGGAAACGTCAAAGCCGGATGACGTCATGGTCATCGCCCACCGCGCCTGTTGGCATCAGGCACCTGAAGATTCGCTGCCGGCCATTCAGGATTGCATCGATTTGGGTGTCGACATGGTGGAGATCGACGTGCAGATCACCGCCGATAACCAGCTTGTCATCATGCATGATGAAACGGTGGATCGGACGACCAATGGCGTTGGGCATATCGGTGATAAAACGCTCGCGGAACTAAAAACCCTTTATTTGAAGGAAGGCCAGGGCGGTGATCGCGCCGCCTTGACGGCCCATAAAATTCCCACGCTCGAAGAAGCTCTTGCCGTCATTCGCGGCAAAATTCTTGTCAATCTGGACGCCAAAGGGGAAACCTTGTTTCCCACGTTAGAGGCCGTCCGCCATTTGGGCATGACCAAAGAGGTGCTATTCAAGGCCGCCAATCTGTCGCAACAGGATATGACGCAATTCAAGGATGTGTACTTCATGCCGGTGGTGCGGGAAGTCGATGGAACGCCGCTGGATGTCTCCACCTATCAAGGCGTTCACCCGGTTGCGTTTGAGATAGTATTTGAGAATCCCGGATATTTGCAGCGTCATGCCAAGGATATCACCGGCAATGGTCATCGCCTGTGGGTCAATACCATGTGGGCGGGGCTGGCGGCATCGTATACCGATGCCTCGGCGCTGCAGGATCCTGATGCGCATTGGGGATATCTGGTGACGCAAGGCGTCAATATGATTCAGACCGATGAGCCGCAGACGCTTCTGGACTACTTGAAAGCCAAAAAACTGCGATAAAGGCCGGATTTCGGCCGGACTGGGAAGGGGTCGCAACATGCAGCTTACTACATTGGATATCGCTATCATCGGCGGTTATGCAGTGATGATTATCGCCCTGGCGCAATGGGTAAGCCGTGAAAAAGCCGGCCACGACAAAAACACCAAGGACTATTTTCTCGCCAGCAAGGCGCTGCCATGGTGGGCCATCGGCTCGTCGTTGATCGCCGCCAACATTTCCGCCGAACAAATCATCGGCATGACCGGTTCGGGGTTTGCCGTTGGCCTCGGCATCGCCAGCTATGAATGGCTGGCGGCGATCACCCTCATCGTCGTCGGCAAGTATTTTCTGCCCATCTTCCTGAAGAACGGCATCTACACCATGCCGCAATATCTGGAACGCCGCTACGATCATTCGGTGCGCATGGTGATGGCGGTTTTCTGGCTTGGGGTCTACGTGCTCGTCAACCTCACCTCCATCTTGTGGCTGGGTGCGTTGGCGCTCAATACCGTTGCCGGGGTCGACATAGCCTATGGATTGATATTCTTAGGGCTAGTCGCCACGGCTTATTCCCTATACGGCGGACTTAAAGCGGTGGCGCTCACCGATATCGTACAGGTTACCCTGCTGGTTTTTGGCGGTCTGATCGTCAGCTGGCTGGCGCTCAATCAGGTCAGCGGCGGCGCCGGTCCGGTTGCCGGGTTTGCCGAACTCATGCAGCGCGCGCCGGAAAAGTTCGACATGATTTTGTCGCCGGATAATCCCAATTATGCGCTGCTGCCAGGCCTTTCCGTTATTCTTGGCGGCATGTGGGTGATGCATATCTCCTATTGGGGCTGCAACCAATACATCATCCAGCGGGCTTTGGCCGCCAAATCGGTGCGAGAAGCGCAAAAGGGCATCATCATGGCCGCCGGATTGAAGCTCATTATGCCGATTTTCGTGGTGCTTCCCGGTATTGCCGCCTTCGTTCTGACGCCGAATTTGAGCGCGCCGGATCAAGCCTATCCCGAAATGATGAAATTGGTGCCGGCGGGTATCAAGGGGCTGGTGTTTGCGGCGCTGGTGGCGGCCATCGTCAGTTCGCTCGGCTCGATGATGAACTCCATCTCAACGATTTTCACCATGGATCTCTACCGGCATTTCAAGCCGAACACCAACGAGCATACCTTGGTTAAAATTGGCCGTTTGGTTGCCCTGGCGGCTATCCTCTTGGCGATGATCGTCGCCAAGCCGCTGCTGTCGGGGTTTGATCAGGCCTTCCAGTTCATTCAGGAATTCACCGGCTTTTTCACGCCTGGCATCGTTGTCCTGTTCCTCTTAGGCTTGTTCTGGAAGCACGCCACCGCCAAGGGCGGTCTGGCGGCGGCGATCGGCTCCGCCGTGTTGTCGTTTGCTTTCAAAATCTGGTGGCCGGAGCTGCCGTTCATGGATCGGGTTGGCATTGTCTTTCTCGCCTGTCTGCTGCTTGCCATCGTCATATCGTTGTTGGATCGGGAAAAAGGCGAGGCGCGGTACGCGGATATCAAGGATATTGATTTCAGAACCTCCGCGGGTTTTAATGCGGCCGCCGTGGCAACGGCTTTAGTGGTGATGGCATTCTACGCGGCATGGTGGTGACATGAGAATGGCCCGCTGGGCGCTTCTGGCGCTGATTCTATCCGCCTGCGCCGCTCAACCTCGGGCGGACAGAGCGGATGATTGGTTTCAGGCGGGCGAGGCGCAGGTGGCGGCGCGTCTTGCCGTAAAACCCAATGTCAGACCGGCTCGCAATGTCATCTTGTTCATTGGCGACGGCATGGGGCCGACCACGGTTACCGCGGCGCGCATCTTTGATGGCCAGTCGCGCGGTCAGCCGGGCGAGGAGAATTTCCTGTCCTTTGAGAAGTTCCCCTATACCGCCCTGATCAAGACCTATAACGCCAACCAGCAAGTGCCGGATTCGGCGGGCACCGCCAGCGCCATGAATACCGGCGTCAAAACGCGCGCCGGGGTGCTGGGTATTTCCGCCGCGGCGCGGCGCGGCGTGTGCGCGGACACGCTGGCCCATAGGGTTCCCACCATGGGCGAGATGGCGGCGAAGGCCGGAAAGGCGGTGGGCATCGTCACCACCGCCCGGCTGACTCACGCCACGCCGGCGGCGGTCTATGCCCATATTCCGGATCGGGAATGGGAGGGGGATGGCGATATGCCGGCCGAGGCGCTGCAAAGCGGCTGCACCTCCATCGCCCGGCAACTGATTGAGTTCTCCGCCGGCAGCGGCATCGATGTGGCGTTCGGCAGTGGGCGGGAAAAATTTGGCGACGATCTCATCGGGCGATGGCGCGCCCGCTTTCCGAACGGCCACCTGATTGAGAATCGCCAAGCGCTGGCGGCGCTTGATGCGGCGCCGGCAGGGCAGGTGCTGGGGGTCTTTAATCGATCGCACCTTACTTACATGATGGACAGGAGGGCGGACAGCAGCGAACCGACATTGTCCGAAATGACCGCCAAGGCCATCGATATTCTCTCCCGCCGCAAGAATGGGTACTACCTGATGGTGGAAGGCGGACGCATCGATCACGCCCATCACGAAGGCGTCGCTGGCAAGGCTCTGATGGAAGTGCAGGAGTTCGCCAAGGCCATTCAGACGGCGGTGGACAAGGTCGATCTCAACGATACCCTGATCCTGGTGACGGCCGACCATAGCCATGTTTTCACCATGGCGGGCTACCCGAAGCGGGGCAACCCGATCCTGGGGCTGGTGACGGGCAATGATGAGCATGGCGAGCCCAAAGGCGAGCCGTCGCGGGCGCTCGATGGCAAACCCTATACCACCCTTGGCTATCAAAACGGTCCTGGCGCGGTGAATGGACCGCGGCCAGAACCCTCAACGGATCCGGCGGCCAGGCAGCAGGCGCTGGTGCCGACCTATACGCGCGCTGGCGAGCGCGACTTGCCCACCGAAACCCATGGCGGAGAAGACGTGGCGCTCTACGCCATCGGCCCCCGGGCGTATCTGGTGGGCGGCGTCCTGGAGCAGCATGTGATCTATCATCTCATGACCCGCGCTTTCGGCTGGCCTGAACGGTGATCAGGCCCTAAGGCCAACCTAACCGAAATACCCCCCTACCTATCCATCTGGTAATTTGAATTAAACGCCGGGGCTTGGCCAAATAGTCTTGGGTTGTCATTCCCGGCCGGCCTTCAATCGGCTGCGCCAAAAATGCAGTTCAGTTTCTTGCCATCACGAGAGCGAACATAATATTGAAGGGGAGTAGCAAAGTGACGAACAAGCGAAAAATCGCCTTACTGACCGGGGTTGCGGCAATTGCGCTTCCCTTTTGTCTGGAAGGATTTGCGGTAGCCGCGGAGAACGACAGCGGCAATAGCGACTGGGTCATCGAAGAGGTCATGGTGACCGCCCGTAAGCGCGAGGAGCGCATCCAGGACATTCCGGAATCCTTGACCGCCTTTACCGCGCAGGATGTGGAAAACGCCGGCATCACCCGCATTGCCGACGTGGCCGCCCACATTCCCAATATCATCCTGCAACCATCTTATCGGCAGGGCGTGGTGAACATCTCGGCGCGCGGCTTGACCACGCCGCAGCAGGGCGACTCTCCGGTAGTGCTGAATATCGACGGCGTGCAGGCCCCGGCCCAGGATTTCATCAACCAGGACCTGTTTGATATCGAGCGCATCGAGGTGCTCAAAGGTCCGCAAGGCGCGCTTTATGGCGCGGGCGCCATCGCCGGCGCCATCAATATCGTCACCAAGCAGCCGAGCAATGAATTTGAAGGCTTCGCAAAAGCCCAGTATGGCAAGAACGACGCCCAACGCTACAGCGCTGGCCTGTCCGGTCCCATCGTTGAGGATACGCTATTGTTCCGCGTAGCGGGCGTCTATGAAAAACGCGACGGCTATATCCGCAATACCTTGACCAACGATCTGGTGGATTTCGTCGAGGAAGGCACCATCCGGGGCTCGCTCTACGCCAATCTTGACAAGGTACGGGTCGACCTCCGTGTCTCCTACATGGACGGTGAAAACGGCGCTTCGTTCTACGAATCATTCCCCTTGCTGCCCGATCCGGTGCCGGAGATCGACTTGTTGTTCGGCGGTCCTCTCGGACGCTTGGGCAGCGATATCAGCAACGGCCAGTACGTCAATCACTCGAACGTTCAGACCGAGGAAAAGCGTGATGTGCTGACCACCTCGTTGAAAATCGAATTCGATGTGGCGGGCGGCGTGGTGACCTCGGTCACCGGTTACAACAAGAGCGACCAAGAAGATTTCGGCGATCTCGACTTCCAGCCCGTCGATATTCTGCTCCAAGACGTGCGCTTTGACGCCGAAGTGTTCAATACCGAACTGCGCTATGCCTCCGATGACAGCAAGCGTTTCCGTTGGGTTGGCGGCGTGTTTTACCAGGAGCGGGAC
>JACFMS010000020.1 GCA_019455285.1 Sphingomonadales bacterium | reverse complement strand
GCCGGATCAATGGCGTGCTAGTGGTGATCGATCCCACCTGCGAGGCGCTTTATGAAGCGGCGACCGAGGGCCTGGATCTCCTGGCCCCGGTGATGGGCGGTGCGACGCGCCAGCAATCGGTGCGCGCCGGACTGGAAGCGCTGGCCGCCCACGGCGCGCCAGCCCATGTCCTCATTCATGACGCAGCGCGGCCGTTCACCCCGCCCGTCGTTATTGATCGGGTCTTGGATGCCCTGGAAACCCACGCTGCCGCCCTGCCCGTGCTGCCCGTCGCCGACAGCTTGAAGCGGGTGGCCAACGGAGCGGTGGCCGCGTCGGTGGGGCGGGACGGCTTGGCGCGCGCTCAGACGCCGCAGGGCTTTCGCTCCGATGTTATCTTGAAGGCCCATCGCGCGGCGGCGGAAGGCTTCACCGACGACGCCGGCATCATCGAGGCGACGGGATTGCCGGTGGCCGCGGTGGCGGGCAGCGAAGAGCTGTTCAAGGTCACCGAGGCCGGCGATTTTATGCGCGCCGAGCGCCATCTCCTTGCCCAGCATAGCGATATTCGCACCGGCCAGGGCTTTGACGTCCATCGCTTCGGGCCGGGCGATCAGGTGACCTTGGGCGGCCTCTCGATCCCCCATGAGGCCGGCCTCATGGGTCATTCCGACGCCGATGTGGCGCTCCATGCCCTGACCGATGCGCTCCTGGGCGCGATCTCCGCCGGGGATATCGGCAAGATATTCCCGCCCAGCGATCCCAAATGGAAGGGCATGGATTCCGCCGTCTTTCTTAAACATGCCCGCGACCTGGTCACGCAGCAAGGCGGCGTCATCGCCCACGTTGATCTCACCCTGATTTGCGAGCAGCCGAGGATCGGCCCGCACCGCGACGCCATGCGAGCGCGCATCGCCGAGATGCTGCGCATCGATCCGGCGCGGGTGTCGGTCAAGGCCACCACCACCGAGGGTTTGGGCTTCACCGGCCGCTCCGAGGGCATCGCAGCGCAAGCCATCGCCACGGTGCGCCTGCCGTGAGCGCGCTCATGGCCCGCCTGATCGCCACCTGGTTCGGTGTCGGGTATCTGCCGAAAGCGCCGGGCACCTGGGGGTCGCTGGCCGCCCTCTTCCTAGGCGTGCCTATTCTAATGCAGCCGCGCGGCGCGGCGCTGCTCCTGACGGGATCGCTGATCGTTTTCGCGGTGGGAATTTGGGCGGCGCGCACTTACGCGCAATCCATCGGCGTCAAGGATCCCAAGGAAGTGGTGGTGGACGAAGTGGCCGGGCAATGGCTGGCGCTTATTGCCGCCAGCGCTTACGATCCATTGACCCTGGTCCTGGCCTTCGCGCTGTTTCGCGTGTTTGATATCCTGAAGCCCTGGCCGATCAGTGTCTTGGACCGGCGGCTTCCCGGCGGACTTGGCATCATGGCCGATGACATGGCGGCGGGAGCATTGGCGGCATTGGCGCTTTATGGAGTGCGACATGTTCTCGCCTGAGCTGATCGAGGTGGCGGCAGCCGTAATCACCGCCGCCAGCGACAAGAAGCTGAAGATTGCCACCGCCGAATCCTGTACCGGCGGTCTACTCTCCGCGCTCCTTACCGAAATCCCCCATTCGTCAAACGTCTTCGAGTACGGCTATGTCACTTACGCCAACGCGGCCAAGGAGGACATGCTCGATGTCTCGCCGGAAATGCTGGCGCTCCATGGCGCGGTGAGCGAGCCGGTGGCGGCGGCCATGGCGGCGGGCGCGCTCGCGCGTTCGAGAGCCGATGTGGCGGTCTCCATCACCGGCATCGCCGGTCCTGGCGGCGGCTCGGCGAAAAAGCCGGTAGGGCTGGTTTACATGGCCGGCATGCGCGCCGACGGCAAGACCATCATCGAAAAACATGAATTTGGCGACCTCGGCCGCTCGGAGATCCGCCGCCGCGCCGTCGCTGCAGCCTTGGCGATTTTGCGGCGGTTGTTGTAAAGCCCCCTCTCCTTTGAGAGACTTCTGCGAAACCTAATGCACAATCGTCATTCCCTTGATAAGCGGGAATCCATATTCGTTACAACACACTGTATTTCCATGGATTCCCGATCGCGCCGCTGATCGCGGCTTGTCGGGAATGACGACTTTTATTTTGAGACTACCGCTTGACAAACAAGACAGTCGCTCTCCTCAAGGAGAAGGGATATTGCCCTCCACCTCCTCGGCGATGGCGAGCGCGGCGGTGAGCCCCGGCGATTCAATGCCGAAAAGATTAATCAGGCCGGGCACGCCATGGATTGCCGGACCGTCGACCCTAAAATCGGCGAAACCGCCGCCCGGCCCCGCCAATTTTGGTCGGATGCCGGTATGGGCGGGTTGCAGCCTCGCCTCGTCCACCGCCGGCCAGTAGCGGGCGATGGCCGCCGTGAAGGCTGCTTTGCGGCTGTCATCGAAGCGATAGTCGATGGTTTCTATCCAGCGCACGTCGGGCCCGAAGCGCGCCGCGCCGCCGAGATCCAGGGTGGCGTGAATGCCAAGCCCGCCCGGCTCCGGCACGGGATAGACCAGATGGCGAAACGGGCTTTTGCCGGCCAGGGCGTAATAGTGGCCGATGGCAAGGTAGTGGCGCGGTATGGCGCTCGACGGAAGGCCAACAATTGAGTGCGCCATCCCGGGCGCCCACAGACCGGCGGCGTTGATGACGGTGCGGCAGAAAAGGTCGGCGTCACCGACGCGCAGGCGGATGCCGCCCTCGCCCGCCGTCCCGCTGATTACCGGCGCATTGTAGGCAATCGCCCCACCAGCGCGTTCGATGTCGCCAACCAGACTCAACATCAACTGGTGGCTGTCGACGATGCCGGTGGAGGGACTCCATAGCCCGGCGTGAGCGTCAACCTCCGGCTCCAGGGTTCGGACTGCCGCTTGATCCAAAAATGCGAGATCACTCACTCGGTTGGCCTCGGCAAGCGCTTGGAGGCGATCCAGCTCGCTCCTTTCCTCTGCCCTTGTGGCGACGATGAGCTTGCCCAGACGCTGATGGGGAATGCCGCGCTCGGTTGAGTAGGCATAAAGAAGATCGCGGCCGCGCCGGCACAGCCGCGCCTTGAGCGATCCCGGCTGATAATAGATCCCGGCATGAATGACTTCGGAATTGCGGCTACTGGTTTCCGTGCCGAAGGTTGCGGCGCGCTCCACGACGATGACCTCGCGCGTCGCCGCCAGCCGGGCGGCGATGGCCAAGCCCACCACCCCGGCTCCGATGACGACGCAATCGGCAGTCTCCATCCTATCGCCTTACGATCACGCCACCCGGGAAAAGGCCAGCGGCTTGGAGCCAAGATAGGCGTCAAACACCGCCGCCACCGCCCGCACCGCCATGCGGTGGGGACCAACAACTTCGATCTGGCTGCCGCTGCGGCGGATAACGCCGGCGTCTTCCAGCGGTTTCAAGCGCGCGATTTCCGCCGCGAAGTGGTCCGAGGCCAGACCGAAGCGGCGGATGACCGCCGCCAGATCAACTTCAAACAGGCACATCAGGGCGTCGATCACCGCCTTGCGCACCCGATCTTCCGCCGTCCACGTCCAGCCGCGATAGACCGGCGACTGGCCGGCGCGCACGGCATCGCGGTAGGCGGCCTCGTCGATGGTGTTCTGGGCATAGCCTTCGCGGAACTGGCTGATGGAGGAGACGCCGAAGCCGAGCACGGTTAGCGGCGGATTGGGGGCATAGCCCTGGAAATTGCGCGCCAGCGTGCCGGCCTTGACGGCCACCGCCAATTCATCATCCTTCTCGGCGAAGTGATCCATGCCGATGGGCGTAAATCCGGCCTTGAGGAAGCGCCGCTGCGCCTTGAGGTACATGGCGAGCTTGGCGCGTGATGACGGCAGCGTCTC
This sequence comes from Sphingomonadales bacterium, assembly GCA_019455285.1. Lineage (GTDB taxonomy): Bacteria > Pseudomonadota > Alphaproteobacteria > Sphingomonadales > Govanellaceae > PRO5. The sequence continues at coordinate 58,887 of JACFMS010000020.1, read as the reverse complement.
GTCAGGAATAAGCCCCTGGTGCTTCTTTAAATTCGGCATGTGGGCATAGGAGAAGAGCGCCACCCGGCGGGGGCCAAGCTCCAATGCTTCGTCCACGGTGCGCGCCACCGAGGCCGGGGTCTGGTGCGGCAAGCCATAGATGAGGTCAAAATTCAGGTCGGTAATGCCGGCGGCGCGCAGGTCCTGGACCGCCGCCTCCACCTGGGCGCGGGGCTGGATGCGGTTGATCGCCGCCTGGACCTTGGGATCAAAATCCTGCACCCCGAGGCTGGCGCGATTGAAGCCCAGCCGGCCCAAGCCCTCGGCATAGCCGGGGATCATGGTGCGGGGGTCGATTTCGATCGCCACCTCGGCCGCCGGATCGCGCTCGCCGATGGCGTTAAGGGCAGTCAAAATCTGGCCCAACTGTTCGATGGTCAACAGGCTGGGCGAGCCGCCGCCGAAATGAATGCTGGTCAGCCGGCCGCGGCCGGCCAGCGCCTTGGCCGTGGCGGCGATTTCCGCCAGCAACACCTCAAGATAGGCGGCGATGCGGTCCGGCCGCCGGGTTATCCCGGTATGGCAGCCGCAATACCAGCACATGGAGCGGCAGAACGGTACATGGAGATAGACGCCGATGGCTGATCCGGCGGGCACGGCGGCCAGCCAAGCGCGCTGCACGTCGGCGTCCACCCGGCCGTCGAACAGGTTGGCCGGCGGGTAGCTGGTATAGCGCGGCGCGGCCATGCCGAGCCAGGCTCCCCGTCCACCACGTCCTTGCTCTGTCGCCATTACCGGTCCTTCCGTTCCCGCTACTTTACTGTCTTACACCACCCAACAGGGCAAAAAATTGACACGCATCAACCTTTTTTCTCAAACCTTGCGCGCCAGGTAGTCGAGGATGAGGTGCAGCCCTTTGCCGCCGAAGAACGCATAGGGCGGCCTAGATTTCTAAAGAAGCGCGTAAGTTCCTGACGAATTTTCTCGTCAAACAAATCCGCCGACAGATCAAACAGCCGGGACGCGGTATCGGCCTTGCCATAGACCAGGAGCGCCACCATCACCTTCAGCGCCAACCCCTGCGCGTCCAGGCGCGACAGGGTGCGTATCCGCTCAAGCAGCAACTCCTCGCGCAACAGAAAGATGGCGTCGCCGTAGGCGAGCCTGCCCGCACGTTGGCCGCCGCCCAGCCCGATGTTGCCGACGCCGCCGTGGTTGAGATGGCGGTAGCGCTTCAGGCGGTAAAGGTCGATCAGATCGAAGCCGCGCGCGCGCATGAAGGCGATGATATCATCGCTGAGCGGCTGGCCCTTGTAGCGCTCCAGGAAAGACACCTCGATCTCGGCCATGAAAACCGAGCTTGCCAGGCATTTCTCCGCGCCCTGGAGAATATCAAGCTCGGTGCCCTGGGTATCGACCTTCAGCACGTCCACCAATATAAGTTCGCGGTGCGCGATGTTGTCCAGGGTATCGATGGGCATTTCCCAGGTCGACACGATCTTGGTATGCGCGCCTTTTTTGCGAAATGTTTTAAGGAGCTCCACGTTGGGCGGCAACATGGACGACATGTTGCCAAGCTCGGTGATGTTCAGCGTTGCCCGCCCGGCGGTTTTGCTGAGGCCTACGGGAAAATAGGTGTCGCGCCCTTTTTTCGCCGGCGCGCCATCATCGCGGGGATCGAACAGCAACGCCGACACGACGCTTCGCGCCTCGCGCCAGCGGCTTTTCAGGCCGCCCGCCGAGCCGACGTCCGCCAGCATGATCTGAAATCCTGGCGGCAGCAGACGAAGCATGCGGGATACCGTCATTGGTTTTTCTCCTGAGCAATTTCTTCGAACCGCTGATCAAGCCTGGCGGTAATGCTGTCTTCCGCTGTCCTCACTAAGACTTCGTGATTGAGGTAACGCGAGCGCGGATTGAAATTGAAGCTGCCGAAGTAGGCGGCGCGGCCCTCCGGCACATCAAGCAGCAGAAATTTGGCGTGCACCGGCAATTTGTCGGCATGGCGGTAGCGGCGGATCTTAACGCCAGCATCCATCAGCATGTCGATGGTAGCTTCCGGCACCCGCCGTTCGGTGTCGTGCACCAGAAGGTCCACTGAAAGCCCACGGCGCGCGGCTGAAGCCAGCCGATGTGTCAGCGATCCTTTCTTCAGATGCGAGATGACGCCGCGAATGCCCTTGCCGGCAACCGGGCGCGCCAGATCACGCTCCATCACCGACGGGCAAAGCCGGGGATAAAAATAGATCGATGTTGGACCTGCGGCGAGTACGCGGTTCTGGCGCGGAGAAAATCGCGAAAAGGATGAGGCACCATGCCGCCACAGCCGTTCCACGTGGTCGCACAACCCGTTGACCAGCAGCGGTTGAGTAAGCTCCGCCAGCATGTTATGGCCGCGATCCTGATCGCCGATTTCAGCGATCACCGCCTGATCCTCGGGAATATTGCCGGAAGGGTTGAAGGAGCCCACCAGCGCCGTCGGCCGGGGATGCGAGAAGGCGTAAATCTTGGCGTGCTGGTGGCCATGCAGCCCCGCCAGCATGGACAGTGCCGGCACATGCACCCGCAAACCGCCGCCGAGGCCATGGGCGCTCAAGCGCGCCAATACTTCGTCATTGGCCGTCGCCAGCCGGGGATGCCCTTCGACGCACAGGCGCACGCGCACCCCCCGGTCTGAGGCTGCCATCAGCACGTTCGCCAGATCGAGATCGCGAAAGTAATAGGTGGTCCAGCGGATGTCGCCGCCGGCGGGAACCGCCATGATCCGTTCTTTGAGAAGGTCGCGCAAGGCGCGCGGCGGACAGTCCGGCCCCCCAAAATGAAGCTGCGGCGATGCGGCATCATGGTTCACGTCGCCTTACATACGGCCTCGCCGCCCGGCGCTCAACAATAATCCGCGCACCACCGCGCTTGTTACCGCCTACTCCGCCTTGAAGCAGTAGGTGCAGATCTTGTTGCCATCAAGATCGCGGACGTAAGCCGCATAAGCCGTGGGGGTGAAAGCGCGCGGGCCCGGCGCACCTTCGTCCTTGGCCCCCGCCGCCATGGCGAGTTCATGGAATTTATGCACCGCCGCCCGGTTGGGCGCGGCAAAGCCGACGGTCAGGCCGTTGCCCACCGTCGCCGGCTGGCCGTTAGCGGGTTTAAGGACAATGAACTCGGGCGCTTTATCGCCCCAGGCGTGCATTTTGCCCTCGATATCCAACAAGCGCTTGTAGCCCAGAGGCGCCAGCACCTTGTCATAAAAGTCGCGCGCTTGGGTGAGGTTATTGGAGCCGATGGTGATGTGGGTAAAGATGGGCATAAGAGCGTCTCCTTCAGGTTTGGGTTAATAGACGATAACGCTGCGGATGGACGTACCCGCATGCATCAGGTCGAACGCGTCATTGATCTTATCCAACGGCATGACGTGGGTAATCAAGGGATCGATCTCGATCTTCTTGTCCATGTACCAGTCGACGATTTTCGGCACGTCGGTGCGCCCCCTCGCGCCGCCGAACGCGGTGCCCTTCCAGACCCGTCCCGTTACCAACTGGAACGGCCGGGTGGAGATTTCCTGGCCGGCTTCGGCGACGCCGATGATGATCGACTGGCCCCAGCCGCGATGGCAGCACTCCAAGGCTTGGCGCATGACTTTGACATTCCCTGTGCAATCGAAGCTATAATCCGCGCCGCCGTTAGTCAGGTCAATGATCGCCTGCACCACCTGATCGACGCCGATCTCGCTGGGATTGATGAAGTGGGTCATGCCGAAGCGCTCGGCCATGGCGCGCTTGCCGGGATTGAGGTCGATGCCGATGATCTTGTCGGCCCCGACCAGGCGCGCCCCTTGAATGACGTTAAGGCCGATGCCACCGAGGCCAAACACCGCGACGTTGGCGCCCGGCTCCACCTTGGCGGTATAAATCACCGCGCCAACGCCGGTGGTGACGCCGCAGCCGATGTAGCAGGCTTTCTCAAATGGCGCGTCTTCACGAATCTTCGCCACAGCGATTTCCGGCAGCACGGTGTAATTGGAAAAGGTTGAACAGCCCATGTAGTGATAGATGGTCTGCCCCTTATAGGAAAAGCGGCTGGTGCCATCGGGCATCACGCCCTTACCTTGGGTCGCCCTGATTGAGGTGCAGAGGTTGGATTTACGGCTGGTGCAGGTCTTGCACTGGCGACATTCGGGGGTATAGAGCGGGATCACATGGTCGCCTGGCTTGACCGAGGTCACCCCTGCCCCCACCTCGCGCACGATACCGGCTCCTTCATGGCCCAAGATCGAGGGGAATATACCCTCCGAATCCTTGCCTTCCAGAGTATAGGCATCGGTATGACATACGCCGGTGGCCTTGATCTCCACCAGCACTTCGCCGGCCTTGGGGCCTTCCAGATCCAATTCGACGATTTCCAGGGGCTTGTTGGGCGCAAACGCCACCGCAGCGCGGGTTTTCATCGAGAAGTCTCCAATCTGTACGTTGAGTTATAAATTTTATATTTGAAATAATCCTAGGGATATGAGCATAAGAAAACAATATTGATTACTGCGCAACATTTGTTTCATCCAAGGAAACAAAGTCATGAAAGACTGGCTGGGCATCGAAGAATTTCTGGAGGTCGCCGCGACGCTGTCCTTCTCCAAGGCGGCGGCACGGTTGGGGATCAGCAAGTCTCACGTCTCCAAGCGTATTCGGGAGCTGGAGGATCGCATGGGGGTACGGCTGTTGTCGCGCACCACCCGCGCCGTGGCGCTGACTGATGCCGGGCGGGATTACGCCGAACGCTGCCGCAAGATCGTCGACAACCTGAAGGATGCGGAGCTAATTTTAAAAGACCAGCAGGTCAATCCCGTGGGCTTAATCCGGCTGACGGTGGCGGGGGCATTCGGTGAGCAGTATCTGGTGCCGCTCTTGGCGGAGTTCATGGCCATGCATCCGCGGCTGGAAATAGCGTTGGATTTCACCAATCGTCAGGTCAACCTGATGGAGGAGCCCTACGATTTGGCGGTGCGGGCCGGTCCCTTGTCGGACAACGTCACCTATAGCGCGCGGCGACTCACTGGCTATCGGCTCATGATCTGCGGCTCTCCCGCCTACCTTGATGCCAAGGGACGGCCCAAAACGCCAAAAGACCTGAGCCACCATGATTGCCTGGCAGGCACGCTGCCGTTCTGGCGGTTTTCCCAAGGCTCTGCTTTCGAGAAAGTGCACATCAGCGGCCGCTGGCACGCCAACAATGGCCATGCGCTGGTGGCGGCGGCCAAGGCTGGCCTCGGCCTTACCCAGTTACCGGAATTTTATGTTCGCAAGGCGATTGCCGACGGCTCGCTGGAGCCTGTTCTGGACGACTGGTTGAAGCGGGACGTCGATATTTGGGCGCTTTACTACCGCCGCGATTATCTGCCGACCAAGGTGCGGCTGCTGATCGCCTTCCTGGAAGAAAAACTACCGCACCGCCTGTAGTTTGGGCGCGAACCGTTCAGCCTGGTCGGCGGCTGCGATGCGCGCGGCGATGCCTTGAGCGCACAAGTCGGTTTGCAGCAGGCCAAGATCGACGCGCGGCATGCCGAAGGCGTCCCGCCATTTGGCGTGGGGTTCATAGAGTATCGTTTCGCCGGCGGCCGAGGCGCGGATTAATTTCACCATGGCGGCTTCATCTCCTGGCTCGACGCCGGCCAACGCCACCGTGCCCATGGCTCCCTGTCCCTCGACAATATTATTGCATTTACGATGCAAGCCTTCGCCATAAGCCAACACCTCCCAGCCGCCCAGGGACAGATGAAACCCCAGCATTGGTTCGGCGCGCGGTCCCGTCACCCCGGCCCAGGCGATCCTGGCGGCAAGGGGGAGATTGGAGAGAAGGTGTGTGATATGCCGCACGCTCGGCGCCACGCCCGGCGGCAGCAGCGGCAGATGTTTCCAACGAAAAATGTTGACGCTCACATCATCACTCAAGCGCATCTGATCACCGGGCCGCGCCGGCTTGAAGACAACGCCGCTTGCCCGGGTATGGCGCGCCAGATAGCGGCAGACCGAGTCCGAGGCGATGATCGTCGCTTGCGCTTTCGACCCCATTTGCGACAAATAATTGCGCGTTCCCCCGATATGTTCGGGGTGGCCGTGGGAGAGAAAAATCAACAATGGTCGTTCGCCGGGCAGTTCCGCCTTGGCTGGCGGATCAAGAAAGATGGTCGCGCGATCCTGGCGGTCAAGGCGAAAACCAGACCAGTCGAGATAGGTGATCGTCAGCTCGCCCGACATGACGCGCCGTTACTCCGCCGGTGTAGGGGCGGCTTGCGGGATATCCCGATGCGCCCGCCCGAAGGCGAGGAAGTTATGACGCAGACCGTTGAGGAGTTTTAGAAACTGCAAACTCCACATCGGTCCCTGCCATAACCGGGCACGGAAGAAAGCGCGCAGGATCATCCGCCCATAGGCGTTGCGCATCATGCGATAAAGATCGCGGGTCGGCGTCTCGGTGGGCAGCAGGAAATGCTGCAGATCGAAAAGCTGGCGGTCGGTGGTGAGGATTTCGTTTTCGACCTTCTTGTGGAGCGGCGTGCCGGGAAACGGCGTCAGCGGCGTAAATTCCGTCAGCAGGATCGCCGGATGGCGGCGCACATAATCATCAATGGCGGCGAAATCGCGCTCGGTGAAATGGGGTTCGACCAGAAACCCGGCGCTCATGCCGATGCCAAGCTCGGCCAGAATCGATAGCGCCGCCTCGTCGCTGCCTTCCTCGATGCGCTTGCCGTTGAGCTTGAGGCGTTCATAATCCACCGATTCAAGTCCGGTCATCACCAGCATCAATCCCGCTTTCGCCCACAGCTTGAAGAGCTCCGGATTTTCGGCGATGGAATCCGCCCGGGCATAGGTGAAGTAGCGTTTTTTGACGCCGGCGGACAGCAACCGTTCGGCCAACTCCTCCATGCGCGCCGGATTGTGGAAGGCATGGTCATCGCACAAATAAACAAAGTCTTCGTCGAGATTGCGGATTTCTTCCACCAGGAGTTCCGGCGAGCGGGCGATGAAGCTGCCGTTGGTGAATACCCGGCAAGAACAGAAGATACAAGGATAGCTGCATCCCACCGAGCTGCGCACCGCCGCTACCCGTTTTTCCCACAAATAGAAATACTGGTTGCGATAGCGCGCGGTCAGGCTGCGGTCGGGCATCGGCTGATCATCGAGCGTGGTGGGCAGCGGCCGCATGCGCGTGGGAACCAGGCGATCGCCATCGCGGATCATCATGCCGGCGATGTGAGAAAAATCGGCGGCTCCATCGGCGCGGGCGGCGCAAATCTCGCGAAACGTGTTGACGCCATCGCCGCGCACCACCAGATCGATGGCGGGGTCGAGAAAATCCTGCGGCCAGACGGTGGGGTGATGGCCGCCGACCACGGTCAGGCACTCAGGGGCCGCCGTACGCACTAGCCGCAGCGCCGCCTTGGCGGTATCCAGATGCACCACCTCGCTGGTCACGCCGGCGACATCGGGGCGAAAATCGCGTAACGTCCGCGCCAGGTCCTTAGGATCCACCTCCATATCAACGACGTGCACCTCGTCACTTTTGGGCAGCGCCGCGCCCAGAAGCTCCAGATTAAGGGGCTCGATGCGGGCGATGTTTTTCAGACCGATGGTGCGTTCGCCGCACGGCGGGTTGATCAAGAGAACTTTCATGTCGAAATCGCCTCTACACTTCGGACGGATCCGCCGCCGCGGGTGGGGCTTGCGTTTAAATACCAAGCAGCGGCGCGCCGCACGCCCTCGCGGGTGGAGACGGCCGGCCGCCAGTTCAATAGCCGTTTGGCTTTTTCGTTATTGTAATGATTGTTCTGCATCACCGCGCGCAGGCGGTAGGTGTTGACGAGCGGGCTGGTTTTCTTGCCGAAAGCCTTGGCCGCCACCTCCACGGCGACGGCGATCGGCCACGCCAAACCGGACGGCAGCGACAGCCGCGGCGGCGCGCAGCCCAAGTCGGCGCATAGCCATTCGATATACTGCCGCCAAGTGGTATAGCCATCATCGACGGCATTGAAGGCCTCACCCGGCGCGGCCGCGCCATGGCCGGCAAGTTCCATCATATCCAGCAGATTATCAATGTAGACCGGCGCCATGATATGCGAACCACCATCGACAAAAAGAAACTTACCGGCAAGCAAGGCTGCTGCCAGTGGCACCGTGGTGGTCCGGTCGCAGGGACCATATACGCCGGCGGGGCGAATGACAACCACTTCAAGCCCTTGGCCGTGATAACTCATGGCCAGCCGCTCGCCCTCGGCCTTGGTGGTGATGTAGCGGTCCTGAGGCCGGGGGGTAAAGGGGGCCGATTCTGCAATATCGACGCCGCCGGGAAAGCCATAGATGCTGACCGAGCTGATATGGACGACGCGCCGCACGTCAGCCCGGCGCGCCGCCTCCATGACCTGGCGCACGCCCTCGACATTGGCGGCCCGAAAATCCCGCCATGGCCCCCAATCGGCAGAAAATCCGGCGACGTGATAGACGACGGCGACATCCCGCATGGCGGCAGCCAAGCATGCCGGATCACCGATGTCGCCGGAAACCAGGCGGAGGCGCTCCAGTCCCGCCAGGAAGGACAGATCACTGGTGGGCCGCACCAGACCTGTTACCTCCATCCCCGAATGGCGCGCCAGCCGCGCGCACAGATTACTGCCGATGAAGCCGTTCGCTCCGGTAACCAGCACTTTCATACTTTAGATCCACGATCGTCATAGCTCACGCGGCTACGTCTCGGGGCGATTTTTGGTAGGCGCTAAGAAGTTTCTCGATATCCTTGCGGTACTCGGCGATGGCTGCTTCTTTGATATGGCCAAAGCCGCGAATCTTATCCGCTCTCTCTGCAATTTCCACCGCCTGCGCCAGGCGCTGCGGCGTCAACCCTTCCAGAATCTGCTGCACCAGTTTTTTATACTCGACAATCAGCGTCCGCTCGGCGCGCCGTTCCGCCGTATAGCCGAAGGGATCAAAGGGCGTGCCGCGCAGGAAGCGAAATTTCGCCAGATGCGTAAACACCGGATAAAGCCACCAGCCGAATTCACGCTTCTGCAAATGTCCGGTCAGTTTATCGTGGCGCGCCAGGAGCGGCGGCGCCAGATTAAAGCGCAAGGTGATATCGCCTCTGAATGTTCGCCGCAACTCGTCCTGGAAGCGGCCGTCGGTATAAAGCCGCGCCACTTCGTATTCATCCTTATAGGCCATGAGCTTGAACAGGTTTCTCGCCACCACCGTGGAGAGGACGCGGCTGCCCGGCAGCATGGCCTCTTCACGCGCCGTCACGTCATCGACGAAGCGGCGGAAAGCGCGACCATAGCGTCGGCTTTGGTAATCGGCCAAAAATAGCTGCCGTTCGCCGAGCATTTCCTCGAACGTTTGCGGCGCCGGCTCGCCGGGCTCTTCGTCGTTGCCGTAAACATGGCGGCGAAAACCGTGAGGATCAGCGGCGGCGAAACGGCCCCAGCGGAAGGCCGAGTGATTGGCCGTCACCGAGACGCCGTTCAATTCGATCGCCTTTAGGATCGCTTCCTCCGATATGGGCACCAGCCCTTTCTGCCAAGCAAATCCAACCATCAGCATGTTGGCGAGAATGTTGCTGCCAAACAGCCGCATCGCCGCCTGCGTGGCGTCGATCGCGCCATCGCTTACCATCTCCGCCCGGTCACTGAGCGCCGTCAACAGCCGCCGGCGATCGAAGGACATGTCGGGATTCTGCTGAAACGCCATGGTCGGCACGATGTGAGAATTGACCACTGCTCGGGTGCGCTGGCGGTCATAGGTGCGCGCCGCCTCGACGCCGGCCGCCACTACCAGATCGCAACCGATCACCGCATCCGCCTGGGCGACGCCGATGCGGCCCGCCGTCAAGTGCTCGCCCGTCGCCGCCAGCCGCACGTGACTCATCACCGCGCCGTTCTTCTGACTCAAGCCGGTCAGATCGAGAAGGCGCGAGGCGTGTCCTTCCAGATGGGCAGCCATGCCCAGCACCGCTCCCACCGTCACCACGCCGGTGCCGCCGATGCCGGTAACGACCAGATTATAAACCCCCTGCAGCGGCGGCAGCGTCGGCGACGGCAGCTCGGGCAAGGTCAAATCGCTGACGGCGCGGGCCGGCGCCGAGCGTAGCTCGCCGCCCAGTACGGTGACAAAGGAAGGACAGAAGCCTTTGACGCAGGAATAATCCTTGTTGCAGGTGGCCTGGTCGATCTGCCGCTTACGTCCAAAGCTAGTCTCCACCGGCACCAGACTGGCGCAGTTGGATTGTCGGCCGCAATCGCCGCAGCCTTCGCACACCGCGGTGTTGATGAAATAGCGCTTGGCCGGGTCGGGAAATGCGCCGCGTTTACGCCGCCGGCGTTTCTCCGCCGCGCATACCTGATCATAGATTAGGGCGGAGACGCCCTTAACCTCGCGCAGACGCCGCTCGACGGCAAGCAATTCGTCCCGATGATGGACGGATATCCCCGCAGGCAGCGCCACGCCGCGGTATTTATGCGGCTCGTCGGTGACGATGACGATCTCCTGCACCCGCTCGGCGCGCAATTGCGACGCCACATCGGGCACGCTTAAGGGACCATCCACCGGCTGGCCGCCGGTCATCGCCACCGCATCGTTGTAAAGGATCTTGTAGGTAATGTTGGCGCCGGAGGCGACAGCGGCGCGGACCGCCATCAGGCCGGAGTGAAAATAGGTGCCGTCGCCTAAGTTTTGAAAGACATGCGGGGTGTCGGTAAAGGCGCTCATACCGATCCAGTTTGCCCCCTCGCCGCCCATCTGGGTCGCCGGCATGGTCGGCCGATCGCCAAGAAACATCGCCATGGTATGACAGCCGATGCCGGCGAACGCGACGCTGCCTTCGGGCAGCTTGGTCGAGGTGTTGTGCGGACAGCCGGAACAAAATCCGGGGGTGCGCACCGGCACCGACACGCCGGTTTTTTTCGCCGCCTGGAGCCGCGCCGCGATGGCGTCGCGCCTGGCCGACACATCCTCTTCCAGGCCGAGCGCCGACAACCGGCCGGCCAGCGCCAGGGCGATGGATTCCGCCGGCAATTCGCCATGGGCGGCGAGCAACGGCGCGCCGTCCGGCGTTTTCTTGCCCGCCAAGCGCGGCCGCTGATCGGCCGGCATGTTATAGAGAAGCCGCGCCAACTGATCCTCCACCAGCGCCCGCTTCTCCTCGATCACGAGGAGCTCATCAAAGCCGCGGGCGAATTCGCCGATGGCCACCGGCTCCAAGGGCCACGACAGGCCGACCTTAAAGAGGCCGATGCCTAAGTCCTGGGCGCGGTCGGGGCTGAGCCCCAGCATGTCGAGGGCATCCTGCGCATCGAGCGCCGCCTTGCCGACGGCAACGATACCCAAGCGTCGCCGCTCGGGCCATAAGATCGCCTGGTCGATGCCGTTGGCGCGGGCAAAGGCTTGCGCCGCCGGCAGACGCACGGTCAACATCAATTCCTCGTCAAGGGAAGGCGCGAAGTGCGGCACCGGCTCGCCGGCCCGCACCACGCCCTCGGGCTGCATCAGATCGAACCGCCGCCGGTCGATGATCACCGTGCCCGAGGTTTCCACCGTTTCGGTAAGACACTTGAAGCCGACCCACAGACCGGCAAAGCGCGACATTCCCCAGCCAATGACGCCGAAATCGAGATAGTCCTGGATGCTGGCGGGATTGAGCACCGGAATCATGGCGGCGAGCAATGCCTGCTCCGACTGATGGGCGGTGGTGGATGATTTACCGCCATGGTCATCGCCAGTTAGCACCAGGACGCCGCCATGTCGGCTGGTGCCGGCCATGTTGCCATGCTTAAAGGGATCGCCGGCACGATCCACCCCCGGCCCCTTGCCGTACCACATGGCGAACACGCCGTCATATTTGGCGCCGGGCAGGAATTTTACTTGCTGGGTCCCCCAGCAGGCGGTGGCCGCCAGATCCTCGTTGACGCCGGGCTGGAAGCGGATGTGGTTTTCCTCCAAAAAGCGCCGGGCCGCCCAGAGCTCGGCATCCAGGTTGCCCAGGGGAGAACCGCGATAGCCCGAAATGAACCCGGCCGTATTAAGCCCGCGCACGGCATCGAGCCGACGTTGCAATAACGGCAATTTCACCAACGCCTGGGTGGCGGTCAGAAAGATCCGGCCCTCGCTCGCCACATACTTGTCGTCAAGGGTGATGGGGGTCAGCGTCGCGGTCATGGACATACTCTAAATTGGCCTGCGCTAAATAACCACATGGTAGCCAGCGAATGGGCAGGGAACAAAGAAATTCGCACCCCCTCGTCGCTCGTCGCAGCGAAATGAGGGAAGTTTTCCCGATTTCAGTAAATTAATTTGCGCTATTTTGAAAATGAATATATATCTATAGTAGTATATATATTTGTAATATTTATGCCACAGTAAAGCAAAATATATAGCCATACTGTGTTATCGGGGATAAAATGGCCGGCAGAAAAAAGACAGATCTTTGATCCCACTCAACGAATTATGCGGAGAGAGGGTATAGAATTTCAAATAATTCAGCCGCCCCAAAAAACATTCAAATACTTTCTGAGTAACGGAATGAGGATGACGTCAGCACACGAAAGGGCACACCATGGAGGGCGACGGGCAACAGCCGGAAAAGCGGGGGTGGCGTAAGTATAGTCCGTATCTGCTACCGGCACTTATTATATTCGGCGCAGGCGTGATTTTTTCCGGCGCTTTCGCCAGTTTCGTTCAATACACCAACACCATGGATTTCTGCATCTCGTGCCATGAGATGCGCGATACCGTTTACCAGGAATACAAAAAGTCGCCGCATTACGTAACCCGCTCGGGCATTCGCCCGTCGTGCGCCGACTGCCACGTGCCGTCCGGCAATTGGATCTCCACCGTATCGCACAAGATGGTGGCGACGAAAGAGTTGGTGCTGCACATAGCTGGTTATGTAGACACCCCGGAAAAGTTCGAGGCGGTGCGACCGGAGCTTGCCAAGCGTATATGGGCAAAGATGAAGGCGAATGATTCCGCCACCTGCCGCACCTGCCATCACACCGATAATTGGGACTTGAGCCTGCACCGGCCGCGGGCCAGGGCGCAGCATGAAGATATGAAGAAATCCGGCGAGACCTGCATCGATTGCCATAAAGGAATCGCTCATAAACCCGTTCAAGAGGAGGCTCCCGCCCCCAGCGCAGAGGAGGAATCCTTCACGCTGTAAAAAATTAATTCCCGGCGCCAGTGGACGCGCAATGGCTGTAAGGAGGAAAGTATGAGTTTCGAATTTCGTCGTCTTTCGTACGTTCTGAATGTTGCCGCTCTTGGCGTTTGTCTGGCTGCTTCGCCGGCGTTCGCCATCGACTGGAACAAAGCTTCAGGCAAAGACATTACTCTCTTCTATCCCGGTCAAGCCTCCTGGGAATGGGTGCTGACGGAGAAGGATCACAGCGGCGCGCCCAAGTTCCGCGGCGGTAAGAACTGCGTCGATTGCCATGAAGGCGAACAGAAGGACATGGGCGATCGCATCGTCACCGGCAAAAAGCTGGAGCCGGCGCCCATTCCCGGCAAGCGCGGCTCGGTGACGATGAATGTCAAGGCTGCCTATGACGCCGCCAATCTTTACCTCCGTCTGCAATGGCCTGATCAGGCCTTGCAGAACGGCATTAAGCCCCAGTCGAAAGATCAAGCCAAGGTCACGGTGATTATCGATGATGGCTCGGTCACCGAAGCGACCCGCGCCGGCTGCTGGGGCGTGTGTCACGACGACGCCAACGGTATGACCTCTCATCCTGCTGGACAAGACATCAAAAAGTATCTGGCGAAGTCGCGCACCAAAATCACCCGTCAGGGCGGCGGACTAAACTATAAAACCGATGCCGAGATCGCGGCGCTCGCTGCCAGTGGCCACTATCTGGAATACTGGCAGGCGCATCTCAACCCGGGCAAGCCGGCAGCAGCGAGCGCCGGCCATATCCTGAAAGCACGAGAGGAAACCACGCCCAGCGCCGTCAAAGCCAGCGCGGAATTGCAGAACGGCGTTTGGACCGTGGTGCTCAGTCGGCCGTTGAAAGCCGCCGGGCCATATGAAAAGGCCATCGCCCCTGGAAAGACTTACACCGTCGGCTTTGCCATCCACGATTCCTTCGCGGCGGGCCGCCATCACTACGTCTCGTTCGGCTACAGCCTCGCCTTGGACGACAAGACCGCGGCCGTGCCGGCGCTAAAACAGTAATGAATAGTTAGGGTGCTGAAACGCGAAAGGACAGTGGGGCCATGATGAAACTCCAGCCAATTCCAGCGCTCGCGATTATCCTTTATGCCGTGGCGGGGATAAGCTTGGCGACAGGCGCAGCCAGCGGCCAGGAAACCGCGGAGAAGCCCTATGCGGCGAAGGGAGCGCAAACCTGCATGGAGTGTCACGACGAGCCGCCGGTGACGCTCATCCTGCATACGCCGCATGCGCAAAAGGCGGACGCGCGCACGCCATTCGCCTCCCATGACTGCGAAACCTGCCATGGCGCCAGCCCGCAGCATTTGCGCAAGGAGGAAGGCAGCGACAAGCGGCCGCCGGTATCAGTGAAATTCGGCGTCAAATCATCGACGCCGGTGGAGGAACAAAACAAAGTCTGCTTAGGCTGTCATGAAGGCGGTCTGCGCATGAACTGGCAGGCAAGCGCTCATCACAATGCCGATCAACCCTGCGCCGCCTGCCATACCATTCACGCCACTAAGGATCCGATCCTGACACGCACCGCCCAGGCCGATGTCTGCTTTACCTGCCACGTCGAACAGCGGGCGCAGTACCGCCAACGCTCGCGCCATCCCATCAAGGAGGGCACCGTCATCTGCACGGATTGTCACAATCCGCATGGATCGTTCGGGCCGAAGCTTTTGAAAGAAGCGTCGCTCAATGATCTTTGCTACACCTGCCATACCGAGAAACGCGGCCCCTTCCTGTGGGAGCACGCCCCGGTACGGGATGATTGCACCAACTGTCATACGCCGCACGGGTCGACCCAGGAACGGCTGTTGAAAGTACGTACGCCTTATCTTTGCCAGGAATGCCATATGGAAGCGCAGCATCCGAGCACGCTTTACAGCGGCGCATCGCTGCCGCCCACCGGCACCGGAGAGCGTATTCTGGCGAAAGGCTGTCTGAACTGTCACAACAAAGTCCACGGATCGAACCATCCCTCGGGGGTAAGGTTCACAAGGTAGTCTTGACTTCCGCCCCGAAGGACAACGTTTAGGACGCAAAAAGGTGTCGCTATGATGAGGAAACGGTCTGCTACATTGCTTCAGACGGCCGCCCTGTGGCTGCTGCCCATGGCCGCCGTCGCGCAGGAGATGGACTTCGATATCGGCGAGGCCAAGCCCAAAGAACCGAAGCCCATCTATACCAGCGAGGTTGAACTGGGCGTCGGCTGGGTCAGCGAAGACTCCTATAAATTCGGCGAATATTCCGGCCTGGAAACCAAGGGGCCGTTCATCATCGGCAACTTAAGTCTACAGATCCGCGATCCTTACGACAGCGGCGATGGTGAATATTACACCCTGACCGGCACCAATCTGGGCCTGGAATCCCGTTCGCTGCGCGCCGAATACGGCAAGCAGGGCAAGTTCGGTCTGTTTGCCCTTTATACCGCGACGCCGAAGTACCTGCATGACGACGCGCGCACGCCCTACATTATTTCAAATGACGGCACCTCGCTGACCTTGCCGGCCAACTGGGTGCCCGGCAACCGCAACATCTCGCAGATGACCAATCTGGTTGCCGATTTGCAGGACGTCAACATCAAGTATCAGCGTCAGAAGTATGGCGGCGGCTTTGCTTGGCTGGCGGCGCAAGGATGGACGGTGAAAAGCTCGTTTACTCGCGAGAACAAGACCGGCGACCAGACCATTGCCGCAATCTTCGGCAGCAACGGCGGCAATCCGGCCGCGGCCATCGTGCCGGAGCCGATCAACTATGAAACCGACACCTTCGACGTCTCTCTCGGCTTTGCTGGTAAGAAGGCGCACTTCGTATTGAGTTACAATCTGTCGGTATTCCGGGATAATAACGACGGGCTGTTGTTCCAGAACGCTTATACCGGCACTTGGCCGGCCTCGGTGTCCTATCCCACCGGATATGGCTTGCTGGGCCTGCCGCCGGACAACAAGGCGCATCATGTCCGCTTCGCCGGCAGCTATCTGATCACGCCGACGACGCGAGCCACCGCGAACATATCATACGGCCACCTGACGCAGAACGACCCGTTCCTGCCGTTCACCATCAATCCCGGACTTCTGGCGCCGATCGCCTTGCCACGGGAATCGCTGGATGGCGAGATCGACACCATCCTGGCTACCTTCGGCGTGACATCGCAGGTGTCGCCGAAGTTCAATGTGCGCGCCAATTATCGCTTTGAAGACCGCGACAACAATACGCCGCGCGATATCTATGTCGTCGTACCCGCCGATTCGGCCAATCAAGGAACGCTGGCCAGCGCCACGGCGCGGATCAATCAGCCTTACAGCCGCAAGCAGCATTTGGTGGAACTGGAGGGAGCTTATCGCCTGTCCAGCCGCACCAAGCTGACGTTGGGATACGCTTATGATCAGTTGGAGCGCACCTTCTCGGAGGTCGCCAAAACCAAGGAGCACAGCATTAAAGGCAAGCTGAACGCCAATCCTTCGGCGACCGTTCACACCTGGGTCAGCGTGGAATATGCGGATCGCAACGGCAGCGACTATGACGATAACATCGCCGTCATTTCCAGCCATACCGACGAATTCCTCGGCCCCGATCCGGAAGCGGAGTTTGATAATCACCCGTTGATGCGCAAGTACTTCATCACCGACCGCAACCGCCTGAAGCTACAAGGCTCCGCCAACTGGCTCGCCGATGACAAACTCACCTTTACCTTGGTCGGCCGATACAATGATGATGATTATAATAAGTCGATCATCGGCTTGACGAAAAGCCGGCAATTCACCGGCACGTTGGATGCCTCCTATCAGGTCAGCGACGCCATCTCCTACCAGGTATTTTATACCTACCAGCAGTTAAGGTATGATCAGACGTCTCTGTCCTGGAGCAACGCCACCACGCCAGCTGACCGGGTCAATTTCGATCTGCGCGGCTGGACCAACGACATCCGGGACAAAATTCATACCGTGGGTTTTGCCGCCGAATGGGCCGCCATCGAGGATAAGCTCGATCTCAGCTTCGATTACTACTTCTCGCGGGCGGTCACCAGTTCGGACATGACCGCCGGCACGGCGCTCACCCTCGCCCCTCTGCCGGATTTGAAGACCACCCTGCACAACATCGACGTCAAGGCCGATTATCACTACTCCAAGCAGATATGGCTGCGGTTGCGGTATCAGTTCCAGTCCTACCGCGTGACTGATTACGCCTTGGACGGCGTGGAACCCAACACCATGCGGTTCGCCATCGGCCTGGGCAATCAGGGGCCGGATTATGACGTACACGTGATTGGGGTGTCGACAATCTATCGGTTCTAGCCTGCTGTCGAAAAACGCCCAATCAGTCATGGCGAGGTATGATTGTCATTGCGAGCGCCAGCGAAGCAATCCAAAATCTTGTTAATTTCTGCCGCTTTTCTGGATCGCCACGGCGCGTTCCGCGCCTCGCGATGACAATAAAAAAAGCAGTGGCTACTCTTCTGCTCCGCGCAAGATGTCACGCAGGTTGTCCTGAATTTTCCGCATCGCGCCAAATAGCGTCGCTACGTCCCGATCGCTTAATCCGTCCAGCATCTGGGACTGGATGATACGGCTGCGGCGCAGACCATCATTGACCAGGGATTTGCCCGCCGCCGTCAGCGCTAGATTGTAATTCCGCCGATCATCCGGATCGCGTTCCCGCGACACCAGGCCGCGTTCGATCAGCTTGCCGATGACATGCACCGCGACGGTGGCCGGCGTGCCCAGAGCCTCCGAGGCGCCGCGCTGCGAGCAGCGCGGCATGGCCTTGATGATCAAGAGCATGCCGAACTCGACGTTGGTCAGGTCGAAATCCTGAAATTTTTCGTGGAATACCCGCTTGATGAGGGTATGGGTGATGCGCACCTGGTAGCCCAGGACATTCCGCAAAAGCTCGGCGGTGAACGCCGCATCCTGCCCGTTTTGGCCTGCCGCCATCGCTTTGTTCCAAACCACTTTAATTTACCAAATAAATGATTTAGTATGTGTATTAATTATATACGTTTCCGTAGAGGTTGCAACCAATGGCCAAGCACGACGCATCCGCTCCTACCCCCACGGTATCGGACGCCATCGTCGGCGCCCTTCGCGCCGAAGGGGTGGATACGGTATTCGGCATTCCCGGCTATCAGTCCTATCACCTGTTCGATGCTTTCCATCGGGCCGGCAACGCATTGCGAGTCGTCCACAGCCGCCACGAGCAGGGCGCCGCCTACATGGCCTTTGGCTATGCCAAGTCCACCGGACGCTTAGGGGTGGTGAGCGTGGTGCCGGGACCGGGGGTCTTGAATGCCTCCGCCGCGCTTTTGACCGCCCAGTCCACCTCGACGCCGGTGTTGTGCCTGGCCGGGGAAATTCCCCAGACCGCCATTGGCCTTAACCTTAATTTCCTGCATGAGATGCGCGATCAGACCGCCACCCTGCGCACCATCGTCAAATGGGCGGCGCGGGCAGAGAGCGCCGACGCTGCGGCAACCCTGATGCCCGAGGCGCTGGCCCAGGCCACCTCGGGAAGGCCGGGCGTGGCCAGTCTCGATCTGCCCATGGATGTGCAGGGCGCGCCGGCGACCATGGCGGAGTATCGCCGCCTGCCCGCTCCTGCGCTGGACATTGACACGGACGCCATCAACTCGGCCGCTATTATCATCGCCCAGGCGCGCCGACCGATGATCATGGTGGGAGGCGGCGCCATCGGCGGGCGTGAGCAGATTAACGAGCTGGCGCGCATGCTCGGCGCTCCGGTGATGTCGTTTCGCTCCGGCAAAGGCATCGTCAGCGATCGCGATCCCTTGGGCTACAACATCGTCGCCGGTTATCGACTGTGGCCGGAAGTCGATGTGGTGATCGCCATCGGCACCCGGCTGGAGATACCCCATCTCCACTGGTCGAAAACCGCGGACAAGACCATCATTCGCATCGATATTGATCCGAAGGAAATTGATCGTTATGCGTCCCCCCAAGTGGCGATCGTGGGCGACGCCAAGACCGCCCTTGATGCCTTGCTGCCGGCGGTGGCGAAAAAAATCGGCAAGCCGTCATCCGCCGCGCTGGCACATCTGGCGGACATCAAAAACGGCGCGGCAAAGTCCATTCAAGAGATACAGCCGCAAGTGGCCTACCTGCAAGCTATCCGCGACGCGCTGCCGGACGACGGCTTTTTCGTCGATGAGGTCACCCAGGTCGGCTATGTCTCCTGGTACGCCTTCCCCGGCTACCAGCCCCGCCGCTTCATCACATCCGGTTTCCAGGGCAATCTCGGCCACGGCTACGGCACGGCGCTGGGCGTCAAGGTGGCAAATCCGAAATCGCCGGTGGTTCTCATTTCCGGCGACGGCGGCTTTATGTTCAATGTACAGGAGCTTGCCACCGCGGTACGCGAACGGCTCAACGTGGTGGCGGTCATTTTCAATAATAATCTTTTCGGCAATGTGGCGCGCGATCAGAATCTTCTGTTTGGCGGCCGCACCATTTGCACCGACCTGAAAAATCCCGACTTCCCTGCCATGGCGGAAAGCTTCGGCGCGCATGGCTGGCGCGCCCAGACGCCCGATGAGCTAAGGCGCGGCCTGGAGAAAGCCTTCACGCTGGATGGTCCGGTGCTGATCGAGGTGCCGTTGCAGGAGTGCGCCAACCCCTGGCCGCTTCTTTATCCCAATCGCTACGCGGGATTTCTTGAGGAAGCGGCAACAGCGGTGATGGGGCGAAGTAAGAAGCCATAGACTTCACCTGTCATTGCGAGCGAAGCGAAGCAATCCATCTTCAGTCTATGGATCGCTTCGGTCGCTATCGCTTCCTCGCGATGACATAGGAAAACATTATCCTCAAATCACCAGCCCGCCGCTGACCAGCACCACTTCGCCGGAGATATAATCCGATTCCGGGAGGCAGAACAGATAGACCGCCCCGGCGGCGTCTTCCGGCGTGCCGGCCCGGCCTAAAGGGATGGTCTTGTTCATGGACTCCAGGAATTCCGGCGGCACGCCCATCTTGATTTGTTTCTCGCCGACCTGGGTCAGCTTCGGCTCTTTCTGGAAAGCCTCGGTCATGCGCGTCTGAATGAGGCCGAAGGCGACGCAATTGACATTGACCTTGTAGCGGCCCCACTCCTTGGCCAAGGTCTTGGTCATGCCGATGAGCGCGGTTTTGCCCGAGGCATAGCCCACCTGCCCGGCGTTGCCGTAAAGCCCGCCGATGGAGGAGATGTTGACCACCTTGCGGTGTATCGCGCGTCCCTCCTCGCTTTCCTTCTTGGCCATGTCGCGGATTGGTCCAGCGGCGGCGCGCAAGATTTTGAATGGCGCGCGAACATGAATGTCGAGCATGGCGTCGAACTGCTCGTTGGTGGTCTTGTGAATAAGAGCATCCCAGGAATAGCCGGCGCTGTTGACGATGATGTCGAGCCCCTGAAAACTATCAAGCGCCTTGGCGATGAAACGTTCGGCGAAACCGTCAGCCGTGATGTCGCCATTGAGCGCCACCGCCTGTCCGCCTGCTTGCGTGATGCGGGCGATGGTATCGTTGGCCGGTCCATCATCCAGATCGTTCAGGACGATCCGCGCCCCCTCGCTCGCCAATTTCAGGGCAATCGCCTGACCGATACCCCGCCCAGCGCCAGTCACCAGCGCCACTTTACCGTCAAGTTTAGCCATTAATGCCCCCTAGTTGCAGCCGCAAGCGGATGAACCGCAATCGCCGTCATGGCCGGCGATGACGCCGTCATCGGCCAGCGCGGAAATTTCATGATCTTCGTATCCCACCTCGCGCAGGATCGAACGCGTGTGTTCGCCATAGCGCGGCGGAAAATCAAACTCCTTGGCCGCGCCCGGATAATCTACCGCCATGGGCTGATTGCGGATGCGCTTCCCCGATGGCGTCGTTGTCGATGTCAGGCGCGAGGCGATGGCGTTCAATTTCACCACATCTCGTACGCCCAGGATGGGACCATGGGGAATGCGCGCCGTCTTCATGTCGGCGATGATCACCTCGGTGGGATAGCGCGCGGTGATGGCGCCGATGCCGGCATGAAGCGCTGCGCGATCGGCGACACGGCCCTGATTGGTGGCCCAAGCATCACGGGCCAGCGAGGAGAACTTCTCGATACTGGTGAATTTGCGCCACAAGCCGTCGCTGCCGATGGCGATCAGAATGGCGCCGTCCGCCGTGGGATAGGCGTTGGTGGGCACGAACTTGCGGTGTTCGTTGCCGGAGCGCGCCAGCTCCCAATCCTCGCAACCGAAATCGATGAGCGGCAGCAGGGTAATCAGCCATGATGCCGCTGCTTGCAGCATGGAAACATCGATGCGCCGGCCCTTGCCGCTCACCGCGCGCTCTGCCAGCGCCATCCACACATTGGCGAATACCTCGTCGCCGGCTTTCAAGTCGACCAAGGGAATACCGGACAGCGTCGGCGGCCCATCGGCCATGCCAGTGACCGACATATAGCCGGCCATGGCCTGGATCGCCGGATCATAGCCCGCGACATCAGGATATTCTGGACCCATCGCCGAAATGCCCGCCCAGATGAGGTCTGGCTTGGCTTGGCGCAAGATATCATAGTCGATGCCGAGTGAGCGATAATGCGCCGGCAGCGTGTTGCAGCAGAATACATCGGCGTTCACATGCTGAATAATGCGGCGCAGCGCCTCCTGGCCTTGCGGCATTTTCAGGTTAAGGGCGACGGACTCCTTGCCGAGATTGGGGCCGACGAAATACGACCGCCGCCCTTCATCGGCCACCACCTGGCCGATGTAGCGGTTGGGATCGCCCGGCAAATTGCCTGGCCCGGTGGGCGTCGCCTCGACCTTGATCACCCGCCAGCCCAAATGGACAAAGCGCAGCGTGGCGTAGGTCATGGACAACGCCTGCTCCATGGAAACGATAACGCCTGGCTTCATTCGGCGGCCGCCAGTTTGCTATCGCGTTCCCAAATCGCCCGCGCCACCTTTTCCGGCGTCATCGGCGGATCGAAGAAGCGGATGCCGATGGCGTTATAGACCGCATTGGCGATCGCCGGGGCCGGCACGATGGTTGGCAACTCGGCAATGCCCTTGGCGCCCATGGGTCCGGTGGAGCTGTGGCTTTCGATGAAGTGCAGCTCCATCGGCGGCACTTCCGGCGCGGTCAGTACCTTGTAATCGCGGAAGGAGGGATTGCGTACCTGGCCGTTGACGATCTTTAATTCTTCGCTCAAGGCGTAGCCAATGCCCATCACGATGCCGCCTTCAAGCTGCGCTTCCAGTCCCATTTCATTGATAACGCGGCCGACGTCTTGCACCGAGGTGAATTTCACGATACGGATTTCGCCGGTCTCGGTATCTACCTCCACTTCCGCCACATGCACGGCATGGGAATAGGCGGCGGACATGTCGCCCACGTGCTCCTTGTTTTCCGGCTCGCTTGGCGGTTCGTAATATTCGCTGACCATGACCAACTCGGGCTCGCGCGAGAAGTGCATTTCACGCAACAGCTTATCGATCTTCAAGACCGGCGTGCCATCGCTGTCGTGCACCACCCAGCCTTCGCGCAGATCCAGGGCATCGGCCGGCATGTTGGCGCGCTTGGAGGCGGCATTGAGCATCTGCTCGCGGGCCTTGCGCGCCGCGCGCTGCGCCGCGTTGCCGGCAATGAAGGTGGTGCGGCTGGCGTGCACGCCGACATCCCACGGCGCAATCGCCGAGTCATTGTTGACGATGGTGATGTCGGACATCGGGATACCCAACTCTTCCGCCACCACCTGGCAGATCACCGCGTCAATGCCCTGGCCGATTTCCGACGCGCCGGTGATCACCGTGGCGCGGGCGTAATCGTCGAGCTTGATCATGGTGCCGCAGCCGTCGCTTTTATGAATCTTCGCGCCGCCGGCATTGTGGATGGAGGACGCCATGCCGATACCGCGCTTGATGCGGCCGGGCTTGTTGCGCTCGGCGGCATAACGGGCATGTTTGGCGGTAAAGTCGGTGACATCCGCCGCCTTTTGCAGGCATTCGGCGAAGACGCATTCGTTAAGCCGTGCGCCTTGCGGTGTCACCTCGCCGGACTTCTGAGCGTTTTTCAAGGAAAACGTCAACAGTTCCATGCCCAACTTTTCCGCCATCATGTCCGCATGAATGGAGGTGGCGTAGGTCGCCTGAACATTGCCGTAACCGCGAAACGATCCGGCATAGGGGTTGTTGGTGTAGATCGCCCGGCAATCGATATCCACATTGGGCACGCGGAAATGCGAGGAGAAGGTGCGCATCATCACGAATGGTACCGTCGGCCCCCACGAGGTGTACGCGCCGTTGTTCAGCAGGCAATCGACCTTGCGGAAGGTTAGTGTACCATCCTTTTTGGCCCCGGTGCGCATGTGAATGCGCACCGGCTGGCGGGTCGGCGCGTTGATGAATTCCTCTTCGCGGCTGAAGGTGAGCTTCACCGGCCGGCGCGCCGCCTGCGCCAGCAGCGCGCATACCGGCTCGAACGGATAAACATCAAGCTTGGAGCCGAACGCGCCGCCCACCGGCGGCTGGATGACGCGAATGTCGCCGGGATGAATGCCCAATGCCGGCGCCAGGTCCATCTTGAAGTTATAGGGATACTGGGTTTGCGAGTATATGGTCAGCTTGCCGTCGCAATCAAAGTCGGCGATGACGCAACTGGTGCCCATGCAGCAGTGAGTGACATAGTGCACGTTGAACACGCTGTCGATCACCACATCGGAAGAGGCTTCCGCCGCCGCCACGTCGCCATGTTTAAATTGATAAGCCAGACTACGGTTGCCGGGTTTGTTGTCGTGGATCAGAGGCGCGCCTTCCTTCGCTCCCTCGGCAGGATCAAATACGGCGGGCAGGTCTTCATAATCGACCTTGATCAGGCGCAGGGCTTCATCGCAAAGCTCCTCGCTTTCCGCCGCCACCGCCGCCACTTCGTCGCGCACGCAGCGCACCTTGCCGCCCTTCAGGGGGCGGTTATCGCGGCCGACGCCGAAAAACATTTCCGGCACATCGGCGGCGGTGAGCACCGCATAAACGCCCGGCAGCGCCTTGGCCGCTGAAACATCGATATTCTTGATCAAAGCGTGGGGCCGCCCGGCATGCAAAATCTTGCCGTAAAGCATCTTCGGCAACACCATGTCATTGATGTAGGTGGTGCGGCCAGTCGCCTTATCCGGCGCGTCCGGTTTCGGGACACGCTGGCCGATCAAACTTTTCTTCGCAATCGGTTCCATGGCTTAAATCTCCCTCTACTCTGTCACCCCTACTACCGCCGCAACGGCATCGAACACTTTCTTATAGCCGGTACAGCGGCATACGTTGCCTTCAAGGCCGCGCTGCAACTCCTCGTGCGTCATTTTGCCCTTGGTATCGGCGAGATATTTCGCCTGCATGATCATGCCCGGCATACAGTAGCCGCACTGAATGGCGCCTTTTTCCACAAACGCTTTTTGCATCGGGTCGAGGCCGGCGGCGGTGCGCAAGCCTTCGATGGTCAGCACGGTGCGGCCATCGCATTCGGCGGCGTACATCAGGCAACTGTTGAGCGACACGCCGTCGACCATGATGGTGCAGGCGCCGCATTCGCCCTCGCCGCAGGCTAGCTTGGTTCCGGTCATGCCCAGCATATCGCGCAGCATGGTAAGCGCGCTCATGTCAGCGGGCACGCTGACCTTTTTCAAATGGCCGTTTAAGGTAAAGCTGATGTCAACCTTGGCTGTCATTTTCCAATAGCCTTTTTACATAAACTTGAATGAGATGCCGGCGGTACCAGGCGGTGGCGCGCACGTCGTCGATGGGAGAGGCGTCTTCCGCCGCTAGGCGGGCGGTTTCCGCCACAACTTGAGCGTTTACGGTCTTGCCTTCAAGATAAGCCTCAGCCTTCACGGCGCGGAGCACCGTCGGTCCTACCGCGCCCAATGCAATGCGCACACTCGACAGCTTGTCATTATCGCGGATCGCGCTTAAGGCCGCCGATACGGTAGAAATTTCCAAGGCCGGCCGTGGTCCCGATTTGATGTAGCCTACGGAATATTTTTTGTCCGGTCTGGCAAAAACGATACGAGTCAGCAGTTCATTGGGTTGTTTTACCGTGCGGCCCGGGCCGGTGAAAAACTTGGAAAGCGGCACCAGGCGGGTAGCGACAGCACCCTTTGCCCAGGCGCTTAGTTCAACTTCTGCGTCCAACACCAGGAGCGGCACGATCATATCGCCGGCGGGCGAGGCATTGCAGATATTGCCGCCGACGGTGCCCATATTGCGAATCTGACCGCTGGCGAAACAGTCGGCGGTCTGCGGCAGTACGGGCGCAGCAGTTTTCAACAACTCATTGTTGGCGATATCGGTGATGGTGACGAGCGCGCCAATGGAGATACGCCCGTCTTTCTCGCCAACACCCCGCAACCCTGCAATGCGGCGGATGTTGACCAGCTTGCGGCGATAGGGTAAGCGCCCGCCGGGCTTGGTTTGCAGCATCAAATCGGTACCGCCGGCCAGAATGGTGGCGTCGCCGTCGGCAATGGAGCGCAAGGCTTCCTCGATGGTAGACGGCGCGGCATACTCTTGCGGCGTTTGGCTTTCAGTAGTCGCTTGGGACACCATGCTTTCTCTCACCTTGCAAAATTAGAACCGGATCGGTTCCTGGTAGCGGCCGTAGACGTCGACCAGCACGTTGGTCATCTCGCCCACCGTGGCGTAGGCCTTGACCGCCGCCACCAGCGCCGGCATGACATTGCGGTTCGCCTGGGCGTCAGCGCGCAGCGCCTTCAAGCAGCGCTCCACTTCCGCAGCATTGCGTTCGGCGCGCAGTTTCTGGAGGCTGGCGATCTGCTTTTCCGCACCCGCTTGGTCGTAGGGGTGGAGCTCGACCTTCAAGTCCTCCTTCTCCTCCTCGACATAGCAGTTGACGCCCACTTTACGAATCTTGCCGCTTTCCAGATCTTTTTGCCGCGCATAGGCATGCGAGGAAACCTTGGCCTGGATGATGCCCTCGCTCACCGCCTTGATGACGCCGCCTTGGTCATCGACCCATTTCATGGTCTCGACGATCTTGTCTTCCATCTGGTTGGTCAGCGTCTCGATGTAATAGGAGCCGCCCAACGGGTCTACGGTATCGCACAGGCCAATCTCCTCGATAAGGAGCTGCATGGTGCGCAAGGAAATCCGCTGCGCCTTGGGCGTCGGAATGGTATAGGCTTCGTCATAGCAGCACAGCGCCATGGTTTGCGCTCCGCTCAGCGCGGCGACCAGGGCGTAATAGGCGCCGCGCATGATATTGTTTTCGGGCTGCTCGATGGTCAGCCCAAAGCCGCCGCCGCCCGCGATCATGCGCAACCATCCCGAATCCGGTTTTTTGGCGTGATACTCGTCGGCGATGATCTTGGCCCAGTGCCGGCGAGCGGCGCGGAACTTGGCCACCTGCTCGAATAAATTGCCGTAAATGTTCAGGTTGAACGACAGGCGGCCGGCGAACTCATCGATATCAAGACCGCGAGACAACGCCCGATCAGTATACGCCTTGGCGATGGCGAATGCATAGCCAATTTCTTCTGCCGGCGTCGCGCCGGACTCCCGGATATGGTAGCCGCAAACGCTGACTGGGCTATATTTCGGCGCATGGTGGGCGCAATATTCGATGGTATCGGTGACCAGCTTAACCGACGCATCGACCGGAAAAATCCAGGTGCCGCGGCCGATAAACTCTTTCAAAATATCGTTTTGCGCCGTGCCGCGCAGTTTTGCCACGTCATAGCCGCGCTTCTCCGCCATCGCCAGGAACATTGCGATCAGGATCGCGGCGGTGCCGTTAATGGTCAGGGAAACCGTGATATTTTCCAGATCGATGCCGTCAAAAGCGATCTCGAAATCGCGCAGGCTGTCGACCGCCATGCCGACGCGGCCCACCTCACCGTAAGCCTCCGGCGCATCCGAGTCATAGCCGCACTGCGTCGCCAGATCGAAAGCGACGTTGAGGCCGGTTTGACCGTTGGCGATCAGGTAATGAAAGCGCTCATTGGTTTCCGCGGCGTTGGCAAAGCCGGTGTACTGCCGCATGGTCCACGGCCGGCGGCGATACATTTCGGAATGAATGCCGCGGGTAAACGGCAGCTCGCCCGGCAGGCTGGCGTCAATGCCGCCGCTGGCGATGACATCATCCGCCGTGTAAAGGGTTTTGATCTCAATCCCGGATTCGTTGATCACCGGGCGTACCGGCTTGTCTTTATTGGGTTTTACGCTCTGCACTTTGCTCATGGCAGGTTCTCACGAATATAGGATACGATATCGCTGAGCTTGCTGGCGGTGGGAAAGACGCCCTTAAATCCCATTTCCGCCAAGGCATGGCGATCTTTTTCCGGGATATTGCCGCCCACCAGCCACACCCGGTCGGTCATTTGATAATCGCGCAAGAGCTTGGCGGTTTTCTGGCACAGCGGCAAGTGGGAGCCGGACAGGATAGAGAGCCCGATCACGTCAACATTTTCATCCCGCGCCTTGCCGGCGATGGCTTCCGGCGTCTGGCGCAGGCCGGTGTAAATGACTTCGTAACCGGCGTCCATCAGTGCGCGCACCACCACTTTCGCGCCGACGTCATGGCCATCAAGTCCGGGCTTGGCGATGAGGATTTTTTTCTTACGACCTGTCATGAAGACAGCTCCTTGGCAATAATGAGTTTGAGAATTTCGCTGGTGCCGCCGCCGATTAGGGTAAAGCGGATGTCGCGCAAGAAGCGCTGCACCGGGTATTCCATGGCATAGCCGTAGGAAGCGAGAACCCGCGCCGCCTTGTCGCAAATATTGGCGCCGGCTTCGGAGGCAAAGAGCTTGGCCATGGCGGCTTCCTTGTGATGCGGCTGCCCCTTGTCCTTCAGCCACGCCGCGTAATGCACCAAGCGGCGCGCGGCCTCCAGATCAGTGGCCATTTCCGCCAACTTCATCTGGATCGCCTGATAGCGGTTGATCGGTTTGCCGAACTGCTTGCGCTCGGCGGCGTAGCGATTGGCTTCCTCCAGCGCGGCGCGGCCGCCGCCCACCGCCAGCGCCCCGGTGACGATGCGGATTTCCGCGAGAAGCTTGCGCAAATGCGCCTCGCCCTCGCCTTCGGCGCTCAAACGATGAGTGTCGGGCACAAAGCAATCGTTGAAAGCCAGCTCCGAGGTCGGCAACGCCCAGACGCCCATTTTCTCGATGGCGCGGCCGATGGCGAGGCCGGCGAAGTTACGCTCCACCAGAAAGATGGTCAGCTTGCGCTCTGCGCCAGCCACCGCGAACACGGTGAAGAAATCAGCCACCGGCGCGGCGGTCACCCACATCTTCTGTCCGTTGAGGCGATAGCCGCCATCGACCTTGGTGGCGGTGGTGGCGATGCTTTGCAAGTCGCTGCCGGCATTGGGCTCGGTCATGCAAATGCCACCGATCTTTTCGCCGCGAAGCGCCGGCAACAACAACCGTTGACGAATATCATCGTTGCCCAGCATATGCAGGAACTTGGTGCCCATCAAGGACTGCATGGTGACGCAGCCGGCGAGCGACATCGAGCCGCGGGCGATCTCCTCAATAGCCAGGCACAAGGTGACGAGATCGATATCCTGCCCACCCACGTCCTCCGGATAGCGCATGGCGAAAAAGCCGAGCGCGCCTAATTCCTGGAATAGCTCGCGAGGGTAGCTATGCGCTTCGTCGATGGCGCGGGCGTTGGGCGCGATGCGCTGATCGCAAAACCTGGTGAAGGTTTCCTGGATCTGCCGCTGTTCGTCGCTTAACTCGAAATCCATCGCCAACCCTTAATCGTTAAGGCCATAAACTTCGCGCGCCATCTTGGCGGAAATGACGCCATTGCGCACTTCCTCCCGCAGCTTGGCGCGATCGCGTTTTTTCGGATCGCCATAGCCGCCGCCGCCGCCAGCGATATGATGATATCTCGTCCCCTTGGGCACGCCGAGGATCAAATCCTTGTTTTTCGGCACCACCTTGCTGCCATCTGGATAGAAAAGCTCGATGGTATTGAGGATGCTGTCATGGCCGCCAAAGAGGCCAAAGGCCGGCTCGAAATCACCGTCGCCGAAGGTGACAAGCTGGGTATTCTCAGAGCCCACCACATACTCCGTCTCGATGCCTATCCCGCCGCGCCATTGCCCCGCGCCCGCCGAGTCTTCCAGATATTCGTGCTTGACGAGAAGATGCGGCGACTGTTGCTCGAACATTTCGTAGTCCTGGTCAAGAACGCCGCCCGAGGCATCGATCATGCCGATATGATCGTAGCCATCGGTGCCATTCATCGCCCCCGATCCGCCCTTCATCGCCATGAAATTGATGTCGACGTAATTGTCTCCTGATTCCTGGTCGAAGCCGGTGGTCAGCGAGCACAAAAGATTGTTCCAACCCGCCGTGACGCGATTGGGAATGACCGGCGCCAATGCGCGGATGATGGCGTCGGCGTTGGGCGGACAGAGATGATTGCCGAAGGTCGTGGCCTTGGGATAACTGGCGTTCAAGATCGTGCCTTCGGGGATGATGATCTTGATCGGCCGGATGATACCTTCATTGTGCGGGATATCGGGATTGACCATTTGCAAAAGGGTGAGAATGGTCGCCGAGGCGCTGGAGGTATAGGTGCCGTTGACGAAGCCGCTGGTTTCCGGATCAGTCTTCGAATAATCGAAGGTGATCTGGTTGCCTTGGACTTTGATATTGACGCGAATGGTGAATTTCGAGCCATCGTGATGGCCATCGAAATAAACCATGCCCTCACCGCTGTACTCGCCATCGGGAATTTGCGAGATTTCCGCTTCCATCATTTTCTGGGTGGCGTCGAATAGCGCGATTTTATGCGCCTCGAAACTTTCCAGTCCGTATTTGCGCAACAGATCAACCATGCGGCGCGCGCCAAAGGTGCAGGCGCCCATCTGCGCTTTCAAGTCGTGTTGGACGATATCAAGACGAATGTTAGCGAAAATCAGGTCCCAAACGTCTTTCCTGAGCTTGCCTTTTTCATAAACCTTGACCGGCGGAATTCTCAGTGCCTCCTGCCATACCTCGGTGGCGCGCGGGTTATAGCCACCGCGCACGTTGCCGCCGATATCGGCCTGGTGGCCTTTCACCGCCGTCCAGGCGACCAGCTTACCCTCAAAGAACACCGGCTTATAAACCGCGACGTCGTTGTTCTGGTTGCCGAGACTGAACACGTCGTTGTGAAAGATCACATCGCCTTCGTGGATATCGTCGCCGAAATACTCGATCAGGTATTTGCATACCGGCGCCAGAGAGAAAGCCAGAATGGGCAGGTTTTCCGTCTGTTCCAACATATTGCCCTGGGCATCGTAAAGCCCGGTAACGAAGTCCTTGGCCTCGCACAAAATGGGCGAGCGCGTGGTCTTGACCACGGAGATGCTCATTTCATCGGTAATGGACTTGAAGGTGCGGGCATATACCGACAGCAAAATGGGATCGATCTTGGTCATGCCTTGTCTCCCGCCAATGTATCCGCCACCAGATCCTCGCGCCCCTTTTTGTACATTGCCAGAGATCCGAAACGGTCGGCGACGCAATCGTAATCGGCGCTGACGAAAACCGCCGTTGTTTCCATCTCGATCATCGCCGGGCCGATAATACGATTGCCGTATTTAAGCTTCGCGCCGTCGTAAATCGGCACCGGCCGCGACGCCTTTTCCTCAAACACGTAAACCTTACGTTGGCCCTTCAAGGCCGCTGATGGATCAGAACCTGCATAGGCCCCGGCGCGGCGTTGCGGCTTTTCGGTAATGCCCACCGACTGCACCCGCACGTTGATGATCTCCACCTGCGAACCGGGGTCGCCTTCCAAGGAATAGCCATAGAGGCGGTTATGCTCATCATGGAAGAGCTTGGCGATGGCCGCCACATCCCTTGCCGCGATGAGCGCTTCCGGCACCACCACCGATACTTCATGGTATTGCTTGGTATAACGGCAATCGAACTTGATGAAATGTTGATGGCGCGTCGCAGGAATACCCTCTCCGGCGAGAAGATTGCCGCCCTCTTTCTTCATGCTGGCGACCACATCGCCAAGCGACGACCAATCCATCTCCTTCAACCGGCTGATGAAGGTGCGCACGAAGTCATGCTTCAAATCGCCCATCAGCATGCCGACCGCGCACAACACCGACGATTCGCGCGGCACGATCTGCAGCGGTATGTCAAGTTCGGTACAAATCAGGCAGGAGTGCAGCGGTCCGGCGCCGCCCGCCACCACCATGGGAAATTCCCGGGGATCGCTGCCGCGCTTGATGGTGATCTCCCGCACCCCTTGCGCCATGTTGGTGCAGATGATGCGATACATGCCGGCCGCCGCTTCCTCGATGGAAAGTCCCAACGGCTTGGCGATGTGCTCCTCGATGGCGCGCTGCGCGCCTTCCATATCGAGACTGATGCGGCCGCCGGCGAAGTAGTCGGGATTGAGATAGCCGAGCACCAGATTGGCGTCGGTGGTGGTGGGCAGCTTGCCGCCCTTGCGGTAACATACCGGTCCTGGCGATGCGCCGGCGCTTTGCGGACCCATGCGCAACAACCCGCCCTCATCGATCCAGCCGATGGAGCCGCCGCCGGCGCCGATGGTATGAATGCCCAACATGGGCAGCGCGATGCGCAGCCGGTCGATCTCGCCCTCGTTGACCATCACCGGGCTATCGACCACTAGCGCCGCTTCAAAGCTGGTGCCACCCATGTCGACGACGATGCAGTTGTTCAAGCCATGGGTGGCGGCATAGGCGCGGCCCGCCCCCGGCCCGCCCGCCGGCCCGGATAATAGCGTCAGCGCTGCATTCTTGCGCGCCACCTCGGGCGACATGACGCCGCCGTTCGATTGCATGATGAGGAGCACGCCATGAAAGCCGGCGTTTTTCAGCCGCATCTGCAGCTGACTTAAGTAGTGGTCAAGCAACGGCCCGACATAGGTATTAAGCGCCGTGGTACTGACGCGCTCATAAAAGCGGATACAGGACAACAGATCGGTGGAAACGGTCAAGTATGCATCCGGCATTTCCCGGCGCACCAGTTCCGCTGCCGCCTGCTCGTGCGCCGGATTGGCAAAAGAGTTCATAAAGCAGATGGAAACCGCCGCTACATTCTCTTTCTTGAAAAGCGTGATGGCCTCATTTATTTCATCAAGATTAAGCGGCGTGATTTCCCGTCCCTTACGGTCGAGCCGACCCTCAACGCCAATACGTAAGTAGCGCGGCACCAATGGCACTACGTTGGTATAGCGGTTGTTGTACTGCTCCTCGCGAATGCCGCGGCGCATTTCCAAGGCGTCGCGCACGCCCTGGGTGGTCAGGAGCGCCGATTTCGCCCCGCGCCGCGTCAGCGTGGCGTTGGTGGTCACCGTGGTGCCATGCACGATCACCTCGATGGCGGACAGGAAATCCTTCAGGCTTAAGGGCGTCGGCAACGCTTGCGCCAGTTCCTCCAAGCCTTGGGTCACGGCGATGGAAGGGTCCGCCGGCGTCGACAGCACCTTATGAATGATCGACTCCATGCCGTCACCGACCAGGAAGAAGTCGGTAAACGTTCCGCCGACATCAATGCCAACCTTGAACCGCATCGTCTTCGCCCACTTCCCTATATTTTTTTAATGCCTGCTGTCTTCGACGGAGATCACCGCCGCCATGGCGGTATCGCCGGCGGCGCAGCCGGTAAACAAGCCATAGCCGCCGCCGCGCAACGCCAGTTCCTCGATTATTTCGATGATGGAGCGCAATCCCGTCGGCCCCTGCGGATGGCCCCAGATCAGTGAACAACCGTAATTGTTCATGGTATGCAGATCCGCGCCCATCACCCGAGAGAATACGATATCATTGACCACGAATGGATTATGGGTCTTGATGGCGTCCATTTTGTCAATGGAAAGGCCCGCCAGGCTGAGCGCCTGTTTGGCCGCGGGTATGGTCGCCTCGGGCATATAGGCAAGCTCCACCCGCGCTAAGCCGAAGCCGTGGACGCGAATGCGGATCGCGGGGTTGCTGCTCAGCTCACGCGCTTTCTCGGGCGTGGTCAGGATTAGCGCCGCATTGCCGTCGGCGGGATGGGTCTGTCCGCCATAGGTCAAGGTGCCATCAGGCAGCACGGGCCGAAGCTTGGCCAACCCTTCCGCCGTTGACAGCATAATGCCTTCGTCGCCGGCGAGCGTGCCCACGGTTTTCTTGTAATTTGGCGACGGCACGTCGAAGGGCAAGGTCATGTAACGTTTCTGGAAAGCGCGATCATCGGCCAGCGCATCACGGTATTGCTCAGTGCGGCGCAGCACCACCTCGTGCTGCTCGGCGGTGGTTACCTGGTGCTTGCGCGCCACATTCTCCGCCGTTTGCAGCATGGAATGGCCGCCCAACGGATCGCAGCCGAAGTTGTCCATGGTCCAGTTTTCAAACTTCCCCGAGCCGCCGGGAGCCGCCGGATTGGGATAAATGATGTGCGGCCCGTTGGAGACGCGATCGCAGGTCATGACCAGCGCCGTTGACGCCATGTCGGCTTCGATTTCCTGAGTGGCGGCCAGCAGGCAGCGCACACTGGTGGCGCAAGCTTGCGACAGTGTCGGCCCGCCGGCGGCGGCGGCGCCGACCATGCCGGTCAGCCACGGTAGACCATAGAACGAATGCGCCTGCGGCACGGTGATGCCCAGCGTGCCGTAATCAAAAATCGTCGGATCGATGTTACGCTTCTTCAGTTCCGCCTTGGCGACATGGGCGGCGAATTCGACGCTATGCAGATTAGCCAAGCTGCCCTGCCATTTGGCGAAGGGCGTGCTCCAGTATGCGCCGTAGGGAATTTCTGCTTTAAACGTCACCAGTCTACTCCTTGAAGTTACGGCAGCGCCACTTGCGCTGAACCATCCAATATCTTCTCACCCTTCTGATTGAGTGCGGCAAGCTTCAACTCGACGATATTCTCCTCACCGATGCGCTTCTTGGCGGTAACCTCCCCGGTGCAGGTGATGACATCGCCGGGGAACGCCATGGCCTGAAAGCGGGCGCTGAATTCGCGAATGTTGCGTTGTGGCGCAATGCCAATGAGCGCTTGGCTCAAGTAGGCCATGTTCAGCATGCCGTGAGCGATTACCCCCGGCAGACCGCCCTGGCGCGCCACCTCGTCATCGAGGTGAATGGGGTTGTGATCGCCGGATGGCACCGCGAATAAGGCGATCTGGCTGCGGGTGAGCGGCCCCTTGACCACGTCAGGGATGCGGCTGCCGACTTCCAAGTCATTGAATTTTAAGGTCATCGCCGCACGTCCTTCTTAACCGTTACGTACGACAACGGTGGAATAAAGATCACACACCGCTTCGCCCAGTTGGTTGCGCAAGGGAATTTCGGTCTCGATGAACACCAACGCCCCACCCTTCTTGTCATAGATGTTGGTGACCTTTTGCCGCCCCGTAATGACATCGCCGGCGCAGATCGGCGCATGATAAACGAAGCGCTGGCCGCCATGAACCGCCTTGGGCAACGACACCCCCATATCTTCCAACACATTGAAGGACTGCCCGGCATCCATGGTGATGGTGTAGGCAAAAGTTGGCGGCGCCGGAAGTGAGCGGTAGCCGGCGGCCTTGGCCGCCGCCTCATCGCTATAGATCGGGTCGGCCAAGCCAGTGGCTTTGGCGAACATGCGCAGACGGCCCTTCTCCACCTCGAAGGTGAAGGGGGCATATTCTTTGCCGATGAACGCTTCGTATTGCATGTAATCGTCCCTTGCCGGGTTATGTCATCCCCATGAAGCCCTGGAAGTATGGCACGGTCATTTCCTGATCACAAGCAATTTTACACCCAAGTAAAATTATTCATGAAAATTCATATATACCTAAACTGTCCTGGAAATCAGCATCTTAATAGCCAGCTATATGTCGGAGGAGCAACAATAATCGGGTACGCACGGCCATTGCGTCGGAACCTCAAGCGCCATAATTTTACGTTTTGTAAAAGAAATTAGGGGGTGGCCAAATGCCCGGCCACCAGAACCTTAAGCTCGCTCTTGACGACCTTGCCCATGGCGTTCTTCGGCAAGGCCTCCACGAACAGGACGTCCTTAGGAATGGCGAAACGGGCGATTCTCCCCTCAAACAGCGCCAGAACATCGGCGGCGCTCAGCCGCGCCCCCGGCCTCGGCACCACCACCGCCACCGCCACTTCTTCCCACCGGCGGTCAGGTCGGCCGACCACCGCCGCTTCCGCCAGGTCGGCGCATTCGGCGAGGATCCTTTCCAAAATCGCCGGGTAGATGTTCTCGCCGCCGGAAATGATCATGTCCTTTTTGCGGTCGTCGATGAACAGGAAGCCGCGCTCATCGTAATGGCCGACATCGCCGGTCTTGAACCAGCCGTTGATCAAGGAGGCGGCGGTCATGGCCGGATCGCGCCAGTAGCCGATCATGACGTTGGGGCCACGCACCAGGATTTCCCCGGAAACGCCAACCGGAACTTCGCGCCCCTCGTCATCGACGATGGCCAGTTCGCAATGGACGGCGCAGCGGCCGCTGGAGCCGATCCCCGCTTCCGCCTCCTCCACCCGCTGATAGGCGGCGATGGGCGAGGTTTCGGTGGAGCCATAAACCTGAATGACCGGCACGCCGCGTTGATGGACGGTGCTGATCAGCGCCTCACCCACCGTCACCGAGCCGGTGGTGATCATGCGCAACGAGCTGAGATCGGCAGTCTGCCACTGCGGCAGCGCTATGATGGGGCGAAGCTGGGCCGGCACCAGAACAGTCAGCGTCACCCGTTCGCGTTCGATGGTCTCCAGCACCGCAGCGGGATCAAACGACGGGTGCACGATGAGCGTCGCGCCGGCATGCAGCCCCGGCATGCCGAGAATATTGAGCCCGCCGACATGAAAAAGCGGCAATGTCACCAAGATGACATCCCGGCTGCTCAGATCGTGCATATGGGTGCTGTTGACGGCGTTATAAAAGACGGCGTTTTGCGTTAATATCGCGCCCTTGGGATGGCCCGTGGTGCCCGAGGTGTAGCACAAGAGCAGCGGATCATCGTAGCTGACGGCGGCATCCGGCGAAAAATCCGACCGCGCCGCCGTCAGGGTGTTCTCATACGACAGCCAGCCCTCGGCGCTGCCGCCGATCACCAGGCGTGTCATGGCCGAAAGCCCGGGCAGGATGGCGGACGTGGCGTCAGTAAAGGCCCGCTCCGCCACCAGGACAGCAGGCTCGGCATTGCCCAGGATATAGGCGTGTTCGCTGGGAGTCAGCCGCCAGTTGAGCGGCAGGTACAGCGCCCCCAGGCGAGCGCAGGCCAGCATCAATATAAAGACCTCGGGACGATTGAGCCCGAGGTAGGCCACGCGATCGCCGCGTCTGACGCCGAACTCGTCATGCAGCGCCGCCGCCTGGCGCGCCACCAAGTCCGCCAGCGTGGCGTAGCTGTAATCTTTGTCCTTGAAGCGGATTGCCGTTTTATCGGGATAGCGAGCCGCCCAACGGTCTATCCAACTGGAAACATTCATCGCCAAGCCTGTCCCTCCACCGGACTTCCAACCTGTAAAACCCGACGCTGGCCCATGCGGCGGCCGCCTTGAGTTTTCTTTTTTCGCTGTCGCCCGCCGCCTTGCACAGCGCGATCCGCGGCGCGACCTCCCTCTACCGGCAAAGTAGCACAAATCTTTTAAGCTTCAAAAAAATTTTACACTCTCGTAAACTTTTCTTGTGCGGGGTAATATTAGTGGTTAGGATAAGGCCTTATTTTACGTAAAGGAAACAACAAAGCTTCAGGTATCAGGCTTGTGATGCGCGATTGTGACGGCTTTGTAAAAAAGCCAAGGTTTTACAAGGTGTAAGTTTGAGCAATGAATAGACGTCGAGAAATCGTTCGCCGGGCGGCGGAAATCTTTCTGCAAAAGGGGGTGGCGCAAACCTCCATGGAAGATATCGCCCAGGCGGTCGGCATCAAGCGCGAAGGGCTTTATTATTATTTCCAAAGCCGTAACGACATTCTCCTGGAAATCATTCTGCCGCAGTCGGATTCGCTGCTGCTTAATTTGCAGCGGATCATCAAATCCCGCATGACGGCCATGGAAAAGCTCCATGCGGCGATTCAAAGCCATCTCCATGCCTTCTATCCCGCCTATCTGGAAATGAGCGTCGCCTTGCGCGAGCACTACTTTGTGCGCGACGCCACCAAATTGCAGCAGTTGAAACGGGTATGGGACGATTACAGTACGCTGTGGACCGACCTTATCAAGGAAGGCCAGGCCAACGGCGAGTTCAAGGCTGACCTGGACCCTAAGATGGTCGCCTTCGCCTATCTCGGCATGTGCAACTGGTTCTGCCGCTGGTACAACCCGGAAAAAGAGCTGTCCATCGACACCATCATTGCAACCTACTTTTCGCTGGCGGCCACTGGCGTTACCGCCCTCCCTGCCGCCGCCCAGTAGTCTCGCAAGGGCTTTTCAGATAACGGAAAAAGTCCGCATTCTCGCCTCAGCATATGCCCACGCGCTTTCGCGTTAATCTTGCCTGCCGGTCATGGTTGCAATTTTCCATCTGTCATTATAAGATAGTAATCGATTACTATCTTTTGAGGCGGATATGGATAAACAGTCCAAGCATTTTCCGGCGGATAAGCGCCGGGCCCTGACGGTCGAATCCGTGATCCAGCTTGCTGGGTCGCAAAATCCAAGCGACATCACGACGGCCGCCATCGCCAAGCACATGCATGTAACCCAGGGCGCGTTGTTCCGACACTTTCCCAGCAAAGAAGCCATCTGGCAGGCCGTTATGGAGTGGGTGGCCGATCGTCTGCTGGCCCGCTTGGACCGCGCCGCTCAAGGCATCGAGTCGCCCCTGGAAGCGATGGAGGCGATGTTCATGAGCCATGTCGAGTTTGTGGTCGAACATCCAGGCGTGCCCAGAATGATGTTTGGCGAGCTTCAGCGCGCCGAGCCGTCCCCAGCCAAGCGGATGGTGCAGGTTCTAATTCAGCGGTATGGAGACCGCTTGCACCGGCTTATCGATAAAGGCAAGGCTAACGGAGAATTGCCTGCGTCGTTGGATACTAACTCAGCGGCAACGCTGTTCATTGGCACGATCCAGGGTCTGGTCATGCAATCACTGCTGGCGGGTGACGTGGAGCGCATGCGCCGCGATGCGCCAATGGTGTTTGCAATTTACCGGCGCGGCATTAGGAGCGCTTCATGAGACGCCTACCTTTGCAGCGCCGCACCCTGGCGCTGCTGGCCGTAATCATTCCGTTGCTTGCGCTATTTACCTATGTTGGCTTGCGGTCGGGTCCGCTTGCGCCGGTGGCGGTGACGGTGCAGACCGTGGAATCGCGGGCCGTCTCGCCTGCCCTATTTGGCATCGGTACGGTGGAGGCTCGCTACACCTATAAGATCGGTCCCACGTTTGCCGGTCGCGTCAAACGCCTGGATGTGCACGTCGGCGACATCATCACCGCCGGACAAGTGCTTGGTGAAATGGACCCAATTGATCTCGATGATCGGATTCGCTCGCAGGAATCGGCATTAAAACGGGCGGAGGCCGTGCTGCGCGAGGCAAGCGCCCGGAAGGCTTATGCTCAAATCCAGGCGCGCCGCTATGAGCGGTTATTCGCTGTACAGGCAACCAGCGAGGAAGTAATCACCACAAAGCGGCAGGAATTGCAGATTGCCGACGCCGCCCTATCCGCCGCCCGGGAAGATGTTGCCCGTACACGCTCCGACCGAGAAGCGCTGATCGCGCAGAAGAGCAATCTGCGCCTCATCGCGCCGGTGGAAGGCATAGTTGCGGCGCGGGATGCGGATCCCGGCACAACCATCGTTGCTGGCCAATCCGTGGTGGAAATCATCGACCCCAAGAGCCTGTGGATCAATGTGCGCTTTGATCAGATCAGCGCAGCGGGACTGACGGGCGGGTTGCCCGCCCGCATCATCCTGCGATCGCGTGGCGGACAGGACTTGGCGGGCCGGACACTGCGCGTTGAGCCAAAGGCCGATGCGGTGACTGAGGAAACGCTCGCCAAGGTGGTTTTTGACACCATTCCCCAGCCTCTGCCGCCAGTGGGCGAGCTGGCTGAGGTGACGGTTGATCTCCCGGCGCTTCCGCCCACCCCTGCCATCCTCAATGCGGCGGTTAGGCGCAAAGGCGAAGAAGTAGGCGTCTGGCAAATCGTTGATGGCGATATGAAGTTTACGCCAATAGCGCTCGGTGTGTCTGACCTTAATGGCTACGTTGAGGTGCGCCGGGGGCTCAAAGATGGCGACCAGATTGTGGCCTATAGCGAAAAAGCCCTGACTGCAACCAGCCGCTATCGCGTGGTCGACCGCATTTTGGGACCGTCGCGATGATCAGCCTGGCCGGTCGCGATATTCTCCATGCGTGGGGAAAGTTCGTCTTTACGGGAATCGGCTTGGGACTCTTGATTGGCGTCACCTTGGTCATGGCTGGGGTGTATCGGGGCATGGTGGATGACGGCAAGGCGCTCCTCGACAATAGCGGCGCCGATCTGTGGGTGGTGCAAAAGGATACGCTGGGTCCTTATGCGGAGTCGTCCAGTCTCAATGATGACGCGTACCGCGCCATCCTGGCCATGCCAGGCGTCGATAAGGCTGCCAATGTAACCTACCTGACCATGCAGGTACGCAAGGGCGATCAGGATATTCGCGCCATGGTGGTGGGCATCGCGCCGGGTCAGTTGGGCGCCACGCCCGGCTGGCCGCCCTATCTTGTCGCCGGACGACAGATCACGCGCAGCCACTATGAGGCGGTGGCCGACATTGCCGCCGGCTTCAAGCTGGAAGATCGTCTCACCATCCGCCGCAATCACTACACCGTCGTCGGGTTGACGCGCCGGATGGTGTCATCCAGCGGCGATCCGATGATCTACATTCCGCTCAAAGACGCGCAAGAAGCGCAGTTCCTTAAGGATAACGACGCCATCTGGCAAAGCCGGCATCGCACCACGGCTAATCCGGCCTTCAACCGGCCCGGCGCGCCCGGCCTGTTGGACGCCGTCATTGCTTCCCAGAGCGCCAACAGCTTCGTCAACGCCGTGCTGGTCACGCTAAAACCCGGCCATTCCGCGGATGAGGTGGCCCAGTCCATCCGACGCTGGAAGCGGTTGACGGTCTATACCCGCGCCCAAATGGAAGCCATCCTCGTCGGCAAATTGATCGCCACCTCAGCCAAGCAAATCGGCATGTTTCTGGCCATTCTGGCTACCGTCAGCGCCGCCATCGTGGCCTTTATCATCTATACGCTGACCATGGACAAGATTCGGGAGATCGCGGTGCTGAAACTTATCGGCACCCGCAACCAGACCATTGCCGCCATGATCATGCAGCAGGCGCTTGCTCTGGGTGTAATCGGTTTTGTGGTCGGCAAAATTACCGCTACCTTCACGGCGCCCTTGTTTCCTAAATACGTGTTGCTGATGCCGCTTGATTCCGTTCTTGGTTTTTTCGCCGTGCACATGATTTGCGTACTGGCCAGCATCGTCGCCATTCGCGTGGCGCTCAAGGTCGATCCGGCCGAAGCCATTGGTGGTTGAAATGAGCGGCAAAGGCATTAACATCGAGGGCTTGAGAAAACGTTACGGCAAGGGCGATACGGCTGTTGATGCGTTAAAGAATGTGGACATGCGCGTTGCCCCTGGCGAGGTGGTTGGCTTGATTGGTCCTTCCGGCTCAGGCAAAAGCACGCTGCTGAAATGTTTAGGCGCGGTGATTGATCCTAGCGCCGGCCGCATGACGTTGGGTGATGAGGCGATCTTCGATAATGGCTGGAAAGTGCGTGATCTGCGGGCGCTGCGGCGTGATAAGATCGGATTTGTATTTCAATCGCCATACCTCATTCCATTTCTAAATGTCACCGACAATGTGGCCCTGTTGCCGATGCTTGCGGGCATTCATAATAGGGAGGCGCGGACAAAGGCGCTGGAACTGCTCACCGCGCTTGATGTGCATCACCGGGCCGACGCCATGCCTTCACAACTCTCCGGAGGCGAACAGCAACGGGTAGCCATCGCCCGCGGTCTGATCAATCATCCGCCGGTCATTCTGGCTGACGAACCCACCGCGCCGCTCGACAGTGAGCGCGCCATGGCTGTCATTCGCATCCTCAATGACATGGCGCGTAAGTTTGCAACCGCCATCATCGTTGTCACTCATGATGAAAAGATCATCCCTACCTTCAAGCGTATCTACCACATCCGTGACGGGGTGACTCATGAGGAGGCAGGGGAAGGACGACGATACGGGTGAATGGGTTTCTTCAACATCAGGAGTCTTTGTCATGACAAACCGCAAATACCGCCATCACTTTGGGACGCTCGGCGTCATCTTCGCGCTCTGCATTTTACCCTGGAGCAGCCCGTCGCCGGCATGGGCCAATGGCCTTATGGAAGCTGCGTCGCTGGAGTTGCGCCTTATTATGCAAGAACTTGGGCGCAATATGCAGCGTATCACCGATGCGATTTCCCGGGAGGACTGGGCGCAAGTCGCTGAGCTCGCTCCTAAAGTCGCCACCCATCCCGAGCCGCCGCTTGCTGAAAAAACACGCATCCTTGCCTACCTTGGCGACAAAGCGATTACTTTTAGAAGCTTTGATGAAGGGGTCCATGAAGCGGCGCTTGTCATGGAAGAGGCTGCCCAGCGCGGCAACGGCATGGCGGTCATTCAGTCCTTCGCCCGGGTGCAGGAGGGCTGCCTGGGGTGCCATCAAAGCTTCCGCAAACCTTTTATCGAGCATTTCTATAATCCACGCTAAGGCCCCAATTTCCCTATTGACGTCCCTCCCTCTTTGGCCAACCATAAAGCCACAGAGAGAGCCCCATGCTGACCGAACACGATTTTGCTTCCCAGAAGCGCCGGGCGGATGTCGTGGCGCGACGGCTGGCCGACCGCCACACGCCCTTGATCCGCAACGCCTGGTATGTGGCCGCCAAGGGCGATGAGATCACCCGCCGCCTGATGGCGCGCACCCTCCTCGGGGTCAGCGTGCTCCTCTATCGCACCGAGGCGGGCGAGCCGG
Organism: Sphingomonadales bacterium; assembly: GCA_019455285.1. Classification (GTDB taxonomy): domain Bacteria; phylum Pseudomonadota; class Alphaproteobacteria; order Sphingomonadales; family Govanellaceae; genus PRO5. The sequence continues at coordinate 16,755 of JACFMS010000020.1, read as the reverse complement.
TGGCGCTCCATAATCGCTGCTGCCACCGCTCTTTTCCCCTGTCCGAAGGCAAGCTTGAGGGCGATACCGTCGTCTGCCGCTACCATGGTCTGCGCTATGACGCCATGGGCAGTTGCATCGCCATCCCGAGCCAAAGCCAGTCTCCGGGCAAGATCGGCGTGCGCCGCTACATCACGATGGAGCGCGGTCCCTTGGTGTGGATCTGGATGGGCGATCCAGCGCTTTCTGAATCAACGCCCCTGCCTCATCCCGAGTGGCTGGGTCATCCCGACTGGGACATCGAGATCGGCTATGTCAACGTCAAGGGCAGCTACGTGCACCTGCACGAAAACCTGTTGGATCTGTCGCACCTGTCATTCCTGCACGAGACGACCTTCGGCACGCCGGAATACGCCGCTGCCCCCATCGAAACCAAGATCGAGGGTGACGATATTCAGGTCTGGCGGCATGTACCCTGCGTGCTGCCGCCGCTTTACGCCAAGCCCTTGGGCTGGGAGGGCATGCGCGCCATCCGCCATTCCGGCTCGCAATTCGTCTCGCCGGGGCTGCATGTCAACAGCGGCGTATTCGAGAATTTAGACCTGCCGAAGGAACAGCAATCGCCGCCGCCCATGGTGAAAGTGGCGCAGATCATCACGCCGGAGTGCCAAGATCGGGTGCACTACTATTATGCCTTCTGCCGCAACTTTGTCCGCGGCAATCCCGAGGTGGGCGCCTTCATGATCAAGGGATTCACCGCGGCATTCAACGAAGACGTGTACGCGCTGGAGAAAATCTCAGACATGCACGCTCAGGAAGATGCGTCTCAGTTTTATGAAATCGACATCGCCGCCGATCGCGCGGGCCTGCAGATGCGCCGGCATCTAAAGACTCTTGCCGACCGCGAGACGGCAGAAGTCTCAGGCGTTGCCCCGCACTTTGGAAAAGTGCCTGGCGCAGAATAGCCCCATCGCCAGGAATCCCACCGCCGCCAGCGCCGTATCCACGGTCAGCCCGCAGCGGAAGTCGCCAACGCCGAACATCAGCAGGCCGCTGATCACGAAATTGGTAAATCCCCACAGCACATTGACGATGGCCGAGGATTCGCCCACGCCCGGCGGCTTGGCGAACGGCGACTGGAATTTGCCCCCGCTCACCCCGGCGACAAAATGCGGAATGCCGTTGGCCAAAAACAAACCGGCGGCAAAATACGCAAGATAGGCATACCAAACCATGTCAAAGCTCCCCTGTTGTCTCGCCGTTAGGCAGCTATAATGCCGGATCGTCTGACGAAATCAACATATTATATAGGCAATAGATCAAACTGGCCGCCGGTCATATCGGCCGCCAGATCAGCATGGGGCAACAGCCCACCATCGCTTAAGATGTGGGTGATCGCAACGCCCTCGGCCACCAGCGCCGGCGTAATTAAATGGGTGCGGTGGCACTGACGCGGGTCGCGTTCCGCGCACATCATGGCGATGCGACGGGTTTTTGCCCCCGCCATCAAACGGGCCAAGCCTTCCTTAAATGCTGCTGAGGCGGCGATTTTCCGATAATCCGGCCTGCCATGGCTATAAAGCGCCGGGTCAGCCGGCTTGCCGCCCAAGGCGTCGCCCAGATAGACATAGGAAATACCGTGCGCGATCAAAGCGGCCTTTAGGTTTTCCCGGTTGAAGTGCGGGCAGAAACGCGATGCCGGCTTCGAGCGCACGTCCGCCAGCGCCGTAATCCCAGCCTTCTCAAGCAGCGCCAGGAAATGATCGAGCCCATGGTTGGAATGCCCGATGGTGAAGATGGTCGTATCGCGCAGCGCCGTCATAACGAGGAGTATACGACAAAAATATCGTGGCGCGGGTCAGCCGTGAAAAAGAAAAAGGTGGGTCCGCTATCGCTGGACCCACCCTCCATTTCCGATCAATAGCTTACTACATCGCCTCGGCGTCGATGCAGATCAGTTCCGACACGCCGCCTTCCAGCGCTTCCACCGGTGACGGGTTGTTGGACATGCACGCCTTGCCATCCTTGGTGAAGCTCACTTCTCGCGTATAGGTGCCCGTCAACGGAATGGGATAAATGACGAAGCGTTCTTCCTTGGGCAGGAAGCGGAAGATACGATCGGTCATGATCTCATTGACCCAGACGTCTTGGGTTTCGGGATGAACGCCCAGCGCATAGGGGGCCGGCCGATAGCCGGGGGCGAATTCCGGCATGGTGTAGACCTTGACCTTGAAGCCGTCAGGATCGATGCGCGCCAGCATGCCTTCGGAAAAGCCGGTGAGCCACAGCATGCCCTGTTTATCAAAGCGCAGGCGGCGCGGCCCCTTGACCGGCGTGTCATACTCCGTCACCGCCAAGGTTTTGGGATCAATTTTCCCAATCTTGTCGCCAAAGAGGCGGCTATACCATATCGCGCCGTCCTTGGGGCTGACGTCGATGCCATAGGGCGTGGTGCCGGCGGCGACGCCACCCGGTTTGACATAGGGCAGATCAATGATGTCGAACTTACCGGTTTTCGGGTCCAGCCGTCCGATCTGCTCGGAGAACGCCAGCGTGAACCAGGCGATGCCTTCCTTATCGAAGCGGATGGTATGCGGATAAAGCGACTTGCCGCCGATCTTGTGCGCCTTCTCCCACTGCCGCGTTTCCGGATTGAACACGCCGATGGCGGTAGCGATGGAATTGGTGGTGTACCATTTGCCGTCGGGCCCCATGGCCAGGGAGTGTGGACCATGTTTCAGGCTCGGCCCAAGAATGGTGGGCAGGCCCAGCTCGGCGAAGCGGCCGCCTTCCGGCGTGCCATCATCAGGTATTGAATAATAGCTGGTCTGACCGGTTTTCAGATCCGTGATCGCCATATGCTCGGCGAATTGATCGGTGGTGTAGACAAGCCCGTCGTTATGGCTGACTTCCGCGTCATGGGGCAGCACGCCGTCTTCCATGCGGTACTCGTAGATCTTGGCGTGCGACAATGCCGGATCTAACGGAAATACCGGCCGCGCGGGTATGGGCTTGCCGTTAAAGCCTTGCGCCAACAGGGCGGAGCGGCGGGCGCGCAACTCGGCGTCGAAATTACCGAGATAGGAGTGCATGCGCTCGATGGTGATCTGCCAATCCTCCGCCGGACGAGCGCGGCGGGTGAAGGAGTTGCCGAGCTGATGGCAGGTCAGACAGTCGCGTTGAAACTGATAATGACTGAAGACCGCATCAGCGCTGGTCTCGAAGGGAAGATTGCCGAAGTGATAGGCGGCCGGCAGGCTTTCGGAAATTTCCTCCGCCGTGGTCATGGCCGGCATGACGTAAGACTGCTTTAAGGTCGCCTTTTCGCCAAGTTCGACATCATTTTCCACATCGCGATAATAAGGTGTGCGCAGCCGCACATGCAGCTTGCCGTGAAGATCGGTTTCAAGTTTGAACTTGCCCTTGGCGTCGGTAAAAACCGCTTCGGAAATGCCGGATGCGTCGTCAGTCACTCTGACCATGACGCCCGCCATGGCCTTTCCGTCCTCACTCTTTACCGTACCCTTTAACGTTCCCGCAGACGCCGGCAGCGCTGTCATGAGCGCCAAACAGGCGATGCCGGTAAATGTGTTATGTTTCATGGTCTAGCCTCTCTCGTGCAGCGTGCAGTCTGTTCTTATATGACGATAAAAACGATGGGCGACCTGAATGGGCCGCCCATCGCCATTTCACTCTTTAGAAGTTTACTTTCAACTCCGCGCCGAACTGCTGCGGTTCGCCGTAGTTATTCTCCACCAGCCCGATATTGGTGATGTCGAAGGCGTAAATCTGCCGTTTTTCGTCCAGCAGATTCTTGGCGAAGACGGCAAACTCAAACCTGTCGGACGGCGAGGTGTAGGCAATACGCGCATTGACCAGCCAGTTGGAGGGCACCAAGGTCACCGGCGCGTTGCTGAGCTGCGAATAGAACTCGTCGGTGTAGACGGCGCTCGCCGTCACGGAGATGTCTCCATTATCGTTCAGGCTGAACACCTGGGTCGCCGCAAAGCTGAAGGTGACGCTGGGCGACTGGGTGGCCTCGCGATCACGAAAGCCAGCGCCGATGGGAACATCGTCCACTTTGGTGTCAAGGAGGCTGACACCGGCGAATAAGGTCAAGCTTTCAACCGGGCGCACCGTAAATTCGGCATCGAGGCCGTAAATGCGGGCGTCGGTATTATAAAGCGTGAACGTCACGCCGCGCTGGTCGAAGGCCTGGAAGTCCTTGTAGTCATAGTAGAAGGCGCTGATGTTGAGGCGGGCGCGCTTTTCCCAGAAATCGAGCTTGTTGCCGACTTCAAACGCCGTCAGCTTCTCGCCATCGAAGCGCAAGCCCGCCAAGGGCGCTTGGCCGGCAAACCCGGCGTTATAGCTGAACGCCTTGTAGCCCCGGCTGACGCTGGCATAAAGCAGCAGATCGTCCACCGGGCGCCAATCCAGTTCCAGCCGCGCCGACCAACCATCGTCGGTGTGCTTGTCGTTGATCAGGCCGGCGGTGCCGATGGTGTCAGGCAACGTCAAGACGCCCGGCCCGGTACAGGCTGGACCGGTGCAGGTGTTCAGGTATTGGTACTTCTTCGTGTCGGTGGTCCAGCGCGCGCCGGCGATTACTGATACCGTGTCCGACACCGCATATTCGCCCTGGCCGAAAAGCGACCAGGATTCTGTTTTCAGGCTGTAGTTCGCCACAGCGGATGTGGCTGCAGCCAGAATATGGAAGCCCTGCGAATACTGACCATCAATATTCAGGTAATAAACACCCGTGGTCCAGTTGAAGTTATCCGTCTGCCCTTCCAGGCGCAATTCTTGGGTAAAGTGTTCGCTGTTGGATACTTGCGTGAATTCCGTGAATGGCACCGGCGATAGATCGTTGTCCTCGATGTAATCGCTTTCGGTATCCGAATAGCTAGTCAGCGAGATCAGGCTGATATCGCCAAAGTTATAAGCAACGCGCCCTGATATGCCCCACAAACGCTTTTCGATATTGCCCGAATTGCTGAAGGAGCCGGTGTAAGGATTGCCGTCTGCATCGGCGTAGCCATACACGGTGGTGGAGCCCGGCGGCAAATGTTCGCCCAGGCCATCGGCATTGGGCGCGCCCGGCGTGGCATAGCCGCCGCCGGTGGTGGAAGGCCGCTGCTTATAGATATCCGCGCTTAAACGGATCTCCAGATCCTCATTGGGCGTCATTTCCAAATGTGCGCGCCCTGCGACGACGTCTTCCTCGTTCAAGTCCTTGCCGATATCATTCTTGAAATAGCCGTCGGCCTTGTTGCGATATGCGGCAATACGGCCGCGCACGGTATCGGACAAAGGACCGCTGATGGCGCCTTCAACCTTGATCTGATCACGCTCGGCCACGGTGAGCGAGGCATACCCCTCGAACTCTTTCGTGGGCTTGTTGGTGATCATATGCAACAGACCACCGGTGGCGTTGCGGCCAAACAGCGTGCCTTGCGGACCTTTCAGCACTTCCACCCGGCTGACGTCGAAGAATTGCAGCGAGGTGGCGGAAATGGCCGGCAGATACACTTCATCGATATAGAAAGTATTGGGCGCTTCCAGGTGGCCGGCGAAGTCGTTCTGCGACACGCCGCGGATGGAGATCAGCCCCACCACTGGCGAGCCGGTGTCGGTATAGGAAAAGCCCGGCACCAGGGCGGTCAGTTCGTTGGCGTCGGCTACTGAATATTTCTCCAGCACTTCCGACGACATCGCCGACACGGCAATGCCGATGCGCTGCACATCCGCCTCGCGGCGGGTGGCGGTGACGATGATTTCGCCGAGACCCATGTCATCGACGGCTTCCGCGGCATGAGCGGCAGCAGGCAGCATCAGGGGCGCTCCCGCCAGCGGCGTCAGAGCTGTAGCAACAAGCAGAGTTAAAGGCAGGCGGTTTGTCTTTGTCATGGTAAAATCCTCCCATTTACAGGACATACACTCATGGTATCCCATCGCTACCGGTTTCCGGTAATGACAGGGGGGGGTCAATAGGGGAACCTACTCATTCCCCTACTCAAGATACCCGCCAGGGGGCGCCTTGGCAGTAAACGCCCAAGCTCCGGGCAGACGGCTGAGAATCCGTCTTATATCATTGTTTGGCCAGCTTATTTTATTGGTCATAAGACTTGCCCTTATAGACCCTAGTCAACCATAATGGCCGCGCTCCTTCAAGCTGGAGTCGGCAGGACCAGCATGGAGCAAGGAGATGACCCACCTATTATGCCCCATGACGCCCCGTTGATCGCCACCATTGCCGCCGGTCTGGGTCTGGCCTTCATTTTTGGCGTTATCGCCAGCCGCCTGCGCGTCCCGCCCTTGGTCGGGTATCTGGTGGCTGGCATCCTGGTAGGCCCCTATACGCCCGGCTTCGTGGCTGACCAAGAGCTGGCCTCGCAACTTGCCGAGATCGGCGTCATTCTCCTGATGTTCGGCGTCGGGCTGCATTTTTCGCTAAAAGACCTGCTGTCGGTTCGCGCCATCGCCATCCCAGGAGCCAGCGCGCAGATTGCGGTGGCGACCCTGCTCGGCGCGGGTCTGGCCTGGCTCTTGGACTGGTCCATGGGCGCCGGCGTCATGTTCGGCCTGGCGTTATCGACGGCAAGCACGGTGGTGCTGCTGCGGGCGCTCCAAGAGCGCCGTCTGTTGGAGACCGAACGCGGACGTATCGCCGTCGGCTGGCTCATTGTCGAGGATATCGCCATGGTCATCGCCTTGGTGCTGGTGCCGGCCTTTGCCGCCGCCCTGAGCGGCAACGTCAGCGATATGGGGGATGTTCTCTCCGAGCCGCCCCCCGATTTGGCGATGATGCTACTCTATACCGTTATCAAGTTTATCGCCTTCGTCGCCTTCATGCTCATCGTCGGGCGGCGGGTGATACCGTTCGTCTTGCACTACGTCGCCCATACCGGCTCGCGGGAGCTGTTCCGCCTGGCGGTGTTGGCAATTGCCCTAGGCGTGGCTGTCGGTGCGGCGCTGCTGTTCGGCGTATCGGTGGCGCTGGGCGCATTTTTCGCCGGCATGATTTTAAGCGAATCCGAGCTCAGCCATCGCGCCGCCGAGGAATCGTTGCCCTTGCGCGATGCCTTCGCGGTGCTGTTCTTTGTCTCGGTGGGGATGCTGTTCGACCCCCGCCTCCTGATCGAACACCCGTTGCCGATCATCGCCACCCTGTTCATCATCGTTTTCGGCAAATCGCTGGCCGCCTTCCTGATCGTGGTGGCGTTCGGTCACCCGCTTGCCACGGCGCTCACCATTTCGGCAAGCCTGGCGCAAATCGGCGAGTTCTCCTTCATTTTGGCGCAACTCGGCGTTTCGCTGAACCTGCTGCCGGAGTTGGGGCGCGATCTCATCCTGGCCGGCGCCATTCTGTCGATCCTGCTCAATCCCTTCAGCTTTGCCGCCATTGATTGGCTAAAACCGAAGTTGGAACAGAGAGAGCGCGCCTTAGCGGCTATCGGCGTTCGCACCAAAGCTCCGGAAGAAGAAAGAGAGAAGGCGGAAGCGGTATCCGAGCGTGAAGGTCCGGAGATGTCGGCGCAACATGCGCATACGGTGATCATCGGCTATGGCCGCGTCGGCAGTCTGGTCGGCAAGTCATTGCTGGCCACCCATCAGCCGTTCCTGGTGATCGAGGATGCCGACAAAATTGTTGCGGGACTGCGCGCCCAAGGCATAGAGACCATCTTCGGCAATGCCTCGAAGCCGCAGATCCTCAAGGCCGCCAATCTGCCGAGCGCGCAACATCTGGTGATCGCCATTCCCAATGCCTTTGAAGCAGGCAGGGTGGTCGAGCAGGCCCGCGCCGCCAATCCGGCGCTGCATATCATTGCCCGGGCCCACTCCGATGCCGAGGCGGAGTATCTCACCAAGCTTGGCGCCAACGCCGTGGTCATGGGCGAGCGGGAAATTGCCCGCGGCATGATCGATCTGCTCTCCTCCCGCAATGCGTAACGGATCATGTTCGGCCTGCCCATTGACGAGATCATTTCAGATATCCGCGCGCGGCTGAGCGCCGGCAATAGCTTGGTGCTGGAAGCGCCGCCGGGGGCCGGCAAGACCACCGTCGTGCCCTTGATCTTGAAAGACGAGCCATGGTTGCAAGGCCGCAAGATCGTGATGTTGGAGCCGCGCCGCTTGGCGGCGCGGGCCGCCGCCCGACGCATGGCCAGCCTTCTGAATGAAAGCGTTGGCGAGACGATGGGCTATACCATGCGCCTTGACCGCAAGGTCGGCCCCAAAACCCGCATTGAGGTGGTGACAGAAGGTGTTCTCGTTCGCCGTCTGCAACGTGACCCGACGTTGCCGGATACGGGACTGGTCATCTTCGACGAATTTCACGAGCGGAGTTTGGATGCCGATCTTGGTCTCGCTCTGACGTTGGAAGCGCGCGCCGCCTTGCGTGACGATCTGAAGATCATGGTCATGTCGGCGACGCTTGATGGCGTGGCGGTGGCAAGCCTGCTGGGCGATGCGCCGGTGCTCAGAAGCGCCGGCCGCGCCTTCCCGGTGGCGACCCGTTTTCTCGATAAGCCGGCAGGCGATGATTATGTCGCCGAAACGGTGCGGCTCATTCGTCGCGCGCTCAGCGATGAGAGCGGCAGCATCCTCGCCTTCCTGCCGGGTGCGGGAGAAATCCGCCACGCCGCCGCGCAGCTTGAGGCCGCCGGCTTGGCTCCCGATGTCATCCTGGCCCCGCTTTATGGCGATTTATCCGCCGCCGAGCAGGACCGCGCCATCAGCCCCGCGCCGACGGGGTCGCGCAAGGTGGTGCTCGCCACCGCCATTGCTGAAACCAGCCTGACCATCGAGGGCGTGCGGGTGGTGGTGGATAGCGGCAAAAGCCGCCTGCCCCGCTTCGATCCGGCGAGCGGCATGTCGCGGCTGGAAACGCTCAAGGTCAGCGCCGCGGCGGCCGCCCAGCGCCGGGGTCGCGCCGGCCGTACCGGGCCAGGGGTGTGCTATCGCGCCTGGACGATGGAGGAGGACCGCGCGCTCATCCCCCATCACCCGCCGGAAATCGCCGCCGCCGACCTCGCCCCTCTGGCGCTCGATCTGGCGCTGTGGGGAACCGTGGACGCCTGTACGCTCTCCTGGCTGACACCGCCGCCCGCCGCTGCCCTGGCTCAGGCGCGCGAGCTGTTGCAGGAACTGGGTGCGCTCGACGATCGCGGCCGCATCACCGCCCATGGCAAGGCCCTGGCGGAGCTGCCGGTTCATCCCCGGCTGGCTCATATGCTGATCATCGGCGCGACGCGAGGCCACGGTAAGGAGGCGGCGCTGATTGCTGCGCTATTGTCCGAGCGCGATATTTTCCGGGGCGAGCGGGCGCGCGCCGACCGTGATTTGCGCTCCCGCCTGGAAGCCGGGTCATCGCTTGCCCGCCTGAAGGATACGGCGCGGCGGCTGGCGCCCAAGGGCGTAACGCTCGACCGGCTGGACGATTTGCGTACCCAGGCGGCAGGCGAGTTGGTGGCGCTGGCCTATCCCGACCGCATCGCCAAGCGCCGCGCCGGATCGCGCGGCGTTTACGTGATGGCCAACGGCCGCGCCGCCACGCTCGACGAGGCGGATCCCTTGGCGGCGTCCGACTATCTCGCCATCGCGTCGCTCGATGGCGACAAGGCGTCGGCGCGCATTTTTCTCGCCGCGCCCCTTGATCTAACCGCCATTGAAGATCTTTATGGCGCCGCCATCACCCGCACGCCCAAAGTCGCTTGGGACAGCCGCCAACGCGCCGTGACGGCGCAGGAGGAAGAACGCTTATGGGGCTTGACCCTGGCTGAGCGGCCGATCATTGCGCCGGAGGCCGAGCGCCGCGCCGCCGTCATCGCCGGCATTCGTGAGTTGGGCCTCGCCTCTTTGCCGTGGACCAAGGAGCTGGATGCCTGGCGGGCGCGGGTGGCGTTCGTGCGCCGGCACGACCCGGATGGCGGCTGGCCTGATCTGTCGGATGCAGCGCTCACCGCCAGCTTGGAGACTTGGCTTGGCCCTTATCTTGAAGGCGTCAACCGCCAAGCCCAGTTCGCCAAGATCGATTTGGCCGCGGCCCTGAAAAACCGGCTCGATTGGGCGCAGGGCAAGAAGCTCGATGAGCTGGCGCCCAGCCATGTGACCGTGCCCTCGGGCTCGCGTCTGCCGCTGGACTATGGCGACGAAGGACCGGTGCTGGCGGTGCGCCTGCAGGAGATGTTCGGCGCCAGCGATACCCCCCGGGTCATGAGCGGCCGCGTCGCGGTGACGCTCCACCTGTTATCACCAGCCCACCGCCCGGTGCAGGTGACACAGGATCTGGCGGGCTTCTGGGCGCGTAGTTATATAGAGGTGAAGCGCGATTTGAAGGGGCGTTATCCCAAGCATTATTGGCCGGATGACCCCTTGGCCGCGTTGCCGACCGCCCGCGCCAAGCGGCGTCAGCCTATGGAGTAGCATGCCCGTCAACCCCGATTATCGCCCCGAACGCCGGCTCTTGGAGCTGGGTGAAGGATTTTATGACCTTGTCCAACCAGCGGACTTTCCGCGCCGTATCGTGCGCTACCGCAACGACCGCGCCGCCGCGCAGATCGGTCTTGATACCTTGAGCGACGATGAATGGCGCGACCATTTCGCCCGTTTCGTTCCCCTGCCCGATACCTTGCCTGAGCCCCTGTCACTGCGCTACCACGGCTATCAATTTCGCGTCTATAATCCCGAGCTCGGCGATGGCCGCGGCTTTACTTTCGCCCAAATGCGCGAGGCCGGCAGCAACCGCCTTCTGGAGCTGGGCACCAAGGGCAGCGGTCAGACCCCGTGGTCGCGTCAGGGCGACGGCCGTTTGACCTTGAAGGGTGGCGTGCGCGAAGTGCTGGCCACCGAGATGCTGGAAGCCTTGGGCGTCAACACCTCGAAGACCTTGAGCGTGATCGAGACCGGCGAGGAATTGTGGCGCGGCGATGAGCCATCGCCCACCCGCTCCTGCGTCCTGGTACGCCTCAGCCATGGCCATATCCGCATTGGCAGCTTCGAGCGCCAAGCCTTCCATCAGGACGCTGACCGCCTGCATCGGTTGGTGGACTACGCCGCCACGCATCTGATCCCCGAAGCGGCGGCGGTCGATGATCGCCCGCTGGCGCTGTTTCGCGCCGCTATGACACGGGTGGCGATGCTCGGCGCGCAGTGGATGGCGGCCGGTTTCGTCCATGGCGTGCTGAACACCGACAACATCAGCATCACCGGCGAAAGCTTCGATTACGGGCCATGGCGGTTTCTGCCGACGCTCGACCCCAATTTCACCGCCGCCTACTTTGATCAGACGGGGCTTTACGCCTTTGGCCGTCAGCTCGAAACCTTGCAGTGGAATCTCTGCCGCTTCGCCGAGGCGCTGCTTCTCATCGCCGACCGCGAGGCGCTGATCGCCGCGTTGCAGGAATTTCCGGCGCTGGTCGATGAAGCGTTGCGCGACAGTTATCTGCGCCGGTTGGGCCTGGCGCGCCGAACGACGGAAGAGGACGATAACCTGTTGCGCGCGTTCAATCATTTCCTGGCGGACTCTCAGGCCCCCTACGAACAGGCGTTCTTCGATTTTTATGGCGGCGGCGAACGCTGGCGGAAAAGCCCCGCAATTTCTTATTACCAAGGCCCGTCATTCGAGGCGTTCATCGGCAGGTTTAATACCTATAAAGCGGCCGATCCGGCGCGACTGCTACACGCTTATTTCCAGCGCGCGCACCCCGTGACCATGCTGATCGACGAGGTGGAAGCGATCTGGGCCGGCATCGACGAGCGCGATGACTGGTCAGCCTTTTTCGCCAAACTCGGCGATATCGCGCTGATGCGGGAAGCGCTGATAGGAACGTAGCGCGGGTCAAGCGTACGCGGACCCACGATTTTAGATGGGTCCGCTACGCTTGACCCATCCTACAACTTAAGCCCACCCCTCCCCCTAGATTTTGACCCTAATCAAAGCACTCGCACGCCGCCCTAAGGTTGAATATGATAGCGGGAGATATGAGCCGCCTATAAGCGGCCGGAGGTGGAGGCATAGATGGCAAGTCAAATTCCCATACCCGAGCGGGCCGGGGCCGAACGGGTCGGCATCCGCACCATATCGCTGGAAGCGCCCTGGCAGTGGCTGGCCAAGGGCTGGAGCGACGTGTGGACTGCCCCCCTCATCAGTTTAGGCTATGGCTTGATGTTTTTTGCTGTCAGCGTGCTCCTGACCATTGGCATGTTTTCCTTCGCCTGGGCGGCGGTGGTGCCGGCGGCGGCGGCCGGGTTCATGCTGGTGGGTCCCATTCTCGCCATGGGACTTTATGAGGTCAGCCGCCGCCATGAGGCGGGGCAGCAGGTGGTCTTTGCTGACGCCCTGCGCGCCCTGAAGGGCAGCTCCGGTCAGGTGCGCTTTGCCGGCGTGGTGCTGGCCATCCTGCTCTTGGTGTGGATGCGGGTGGCGACGCTGCTGTTCGCTCTCTTTTTCGGCACCGAATATCCGCCCTTCATCGAGTTTACCCAACAGTTACTGATGACGCCCGAAGGCGTGGGGCTGTTGGTGCTGGGCACCGCCATCGGCGCGGTGTTCGCCTTTATCGTGTTCGCCACTTCTGCCATCTCCATTCCCATGCTGTTGGACCGCGACATAGATTTCATCAGCGCCGCGTTGGCCAGCTTCGAGGCGGTGCGGCGCAACTGGGCGGCGATGTTGCTGTGGGCCTGGATCATCGCCGTGTTGATGGCGGTGGGCATCGCCACCTTTTATATCGGGCTGATTGTGGTGTTCCCGCTCATCGGGCACGCCACGTGGCACGCCTACCGGGCGATTGTGCAGTAGCGATTATTGTTTCGGCTTGTCGTCGTCTTCGTCAAAGAGGGCGCGATGGGACGCGCCGTCAAGATCATCAAATTGTCCGGATTTCAAGGACCACAAAAAAGCGACCAAGCCTAAAAGCCCCAACAACAGCGCCGCCGGAATGAGGAAGCCCAACGCGGTCATGGCTGGCGTCCCATGAAGCGCAGCCGCAGCGCGTTGCCGGTGACGATCAGCGATGACGACGACATGGCGATGGCGGCAATGAGCGGCGTCACCAGCCCGGCCATGGCGATGGGCACGGCGAGCGCGTTATAGCCGATGGAGAGCGCGAAATTCTGCACCACCAGCCGGCGCGAGGCGCGCGACACCCGCACCGCTTCCAAGACTGGTTGCAAGCGCTCGCCCTGGAACACGAAATCGGCTGCCGTCTGCGCCACATCCGCCGCGCTTGAGGGCGACAGCGACACATAGGCCGCGGCCAGCGACGGCGCGTCGTTCAAGCCGTCGCCGACCATGGCGACCTTGACGCCATTAGCGCTTTTCGCCTTCAGCCAGGCGATCTTCTGATCCGGCGTCTGTTCCGCCGCCCAGTCGGTCAGCCCCAAAGCTTCCGCCGTGCGCCGCGCTACCGCCGCGCGGTCGCCGGACAGCAGCGATACCGCAATGCCCTCGTCCCGCAGGGCTTTGATGACGGCGGCTGCATCCTCGCGCAAACGATCCTCAAAACGAAAGCACACCGGCGCGATGTCGGGTGCGGAGAACCATAGCTCGGTGACGTCGCCCATGCCGACGGCATCGGGTGCCGCCCATTCCCGCCGGCCTAAGCGTTCACGGCCCGCCGCGACCTCCCGCTCCAGACCAAAGCCCGCTACCTCGCGCACGCCGTCCGCCGGCGCTATCGCCGGTGCGGCGCGCAGGAGCGCCTTCGACAAGGGATGTCGGCTTGCGGCGGCCAGGGTAGCGGCGCGCGACAAAACCTCGGTTGGAATATCAACGGTGTTTATCAGCACCGGCTCGCCCACGGTCAGCGTGCCGGTCTTATCGAACACGATGTGGCGCACCTCGGCCAGACGCTCCAGGGCGTCGCCCGCTTTTAGGAGCACGCCGGCGCGAAACAGCCGGCCGCTGGCCACCACCTGCACCGCCGGCACGGCCAGTCCCAGCGCGCACGGGCAGGTGATGATCAAGACCGCGATGGCGTTCATCAGCGCCGCCTCGAAGCCCGCGCCGGCGATCAACCAGCCGGCAAGCGTCAAGGCGGCCAGCACGTGCACCGCCGGGGCGTAATGCCGTGCCATACGGTCGGCAAGACGAACATACTTGGCCCGTCCCTGCTCCGCCGCCTCCATCAGGCGGACGATTTCGGCGAGCAGCGTATTGTCCTCGCTGGCGGTTACGGTTACGCGCAAAGCCCCGGTCAAGTTCATCATGCCGGCAAATACCTTGCCGCCGACGGTTACCGCCTGGGGCACGGATTCGCCGGTGATCAGACTGGTATCGATGTCGCTGGCCCCCGTCGCCACCGCGCCGTCGGCGGGAATGCGCTCGCCGGCCGCCACCAGCACCGTCATGCCGGCCTTTAGGACGTCGATGGGCACGCGGCGGGTTGTGCCGTCATCCTCGACCACGGTGGCGGCCGACGCCTTGAGCGCCAGCAGATTGGTCGCCACCGAACGCGCCTGGGTGCGCATGCGGCGATCGAGGTAGCGACCGATGAGAAGGAAGAACAACAGGCTCACCGCGGCGTCGAAATAAGCGTGGTGCGCATGCTGCCAGGTGTTATAGAGGCTCATCAAAACCGCCAGGATGACGCCCAGCGAAATCGGCACGTCCATATTGACGCTGCGCGCCTTTAAGGCGGTCGCCGCAGAGCGGAAGAACGGCATGCCAGAGTAAGCAACGGTGGGAATGGCGATCAGCGCCGACAGCCAGTGCATCAGGCTGCGCGTCGCCTCGCCCATGTCGGAGACGTTGCCCGACCACACCGAGACGGACAGCAGCATGATGTTGGCGGCGGCGAAGCCGGCCACCGCCATGGCTTTCAATAAGCGTTTGTCCTCCGCCGCCTCGCGGCCGCGCGCCTCCTCAGGATCGACGGGAGCGACGCGATAGCCCAACGCATCGAGCGCGCCGATCACCGCGTCGGGAGAACTCTTGCCGTCTTGCCAGTCGACGGCGACGCGCTTGGTGGTGAGATTGGCGCGCGCCCCAATGACGCCGGGAACTTTCAACAGCCCGTCCTCGATGCGCCGCATACAGCCGGCGCAGTGCATGTTCTCCACCGCCAGCGTCACCCCGGCAAATCCCGGCGTGGCGCGCCGGATGAAGCGTTCGGAGATGGCGATGGCGGTCATGAGGCGATGATCCGATGGACGGCGCGGAAGCGGTCAGGGCCGCGTGTTGCAACGACCTCCACCTCCCATTGCCCGGGCTCCGGCAGATTAAGCATGGCGCGATAAAGCCCATCCTCACCCTCGCTCAATGTCACCTGACGATCGAGGCGATCGGTGGTTGGTCGGCGCACGGTCGCCGCAACGGCCAATCCGCGCAGCGACGCGCCGCTAGCATCCACCAGCCGCACCATCAAGACCTCATGCTCCTCGTCTTTCGTCAATTCAAAAGCAGCGATTTTCCAGCCCAAGGCTTTTTGCGCCTCGGCTTCAGCAAGCGTATGGTTATATTGCAGCCCGATGCGATAGGCGTCCTCGGTCTCAACCCCGGTCCAGCTGGCGCGGGCAAAATAGACGAAGGCGCCGTTGGCGGCGAACACAACGCCAAAGAAGGTAACAAGCATGATCAAGACATGCCTGCCGGTCAGTGGTCCGCGAAAGAGTTTACTCATTAATCGGCGCCTTGAACATGGTGTCGTTGACAACTTCGGTTCCGCTGTCGAGATCACGCACACGGATAGCGATGGGGATGGATTTTTCCATCAGCGCGGCGCGCGGCGCGGTCACAAACAGCCGCACCGAGCGCAGGGCATCGGGCGCCACTTCCACCGGCTCGCTCATGTCGTCAAATCCGAGAAGCCGGGCGTTGGCTTGCGGCAGTCCTTCCACAGATATGGCAAAGCGCGCCGGTTCATGCAGCTTATTGATGATCTTCAGCGTGTAACCATTGCGGATGCTGCCGTCCGATAGCATGACGTAAAGCGGATTACGGTCGCGAATGACGTTCAAGTCAATGACGCTGCGAGTCAGTAAGCCTGCCACCATGATCAGACCGACGACGGCCAGGATCGCGGTGTAGATGACAGTGCGGGGACGCACCAGGCGATAGTGCGACTTCTCCCCCTTAAGACGCGCCTGGATGTTGGAGTCTGTATCATAGGCAATGAGCCGTTTGGGTCGGCCGATCTTGGTCATGATGTCGTCGCAGGCATCGATGCACAACGCGCACTGGATGCACTCCAGCTGCAAGCCGTCGCGGATGTCGATGCCCATGGGGCAGACGACGACGCATTGTCGGCAATCGATGCAGTCGCCGCGGCCTTCCCAGGGCTCGCCTTTTTTGTGCGCTCCGCGCGGTTCGCCGCGGTCATAGCGGTAACTGACGGCCAGCGATTCCTCATCCAGCATGGCGCCCTGAATGCGCGGCCAGGGGCACATATAGGTGCATACCTGCTCCCGGGCGTGCCCGCCAAGGAGATAGGTGGTGGCGGTCATCGTGGCGATGGTGGTATAGGCGATGGCGGGAGCATCGAAGGTTAAAAGCTGATGGGCGAGCGTCGGCGCATCGGCAAAATAGAATACCCAGGCGCCGCCGGTGGCCATGGCGATGATGATCCAGGTGAGGTGCTTGGCTGTCTTGCGGCTGATCTTGGACAGGCTCCAGGGCGCCTGATCTAGCCGGATGCGTTCATTGCGATCGCCCTCGAAGAAGCGTTCCACGGCGATGAAAAGATCGGTCCACACGGTTTGTGGGCAGGCATAGCCGCACCACAGGCGACCGGCGATGCTGGTGGCGAGAAACAACCCCACTGCCGCCAGGAT